>JANMQX010000152.1:0-10944 GCA_031370745.1 Ilumatobacteraceae bacterium | reverse complement strand
CGATGTCCGTTCCGCCGGTTTCACCCCGCACGTTGCCCAGAACACGACGAAACGACGATCGGCGATCGATGGGCGCACCACCCGCCACGCCGGCTACGACGTCAGTCAACGGATCCGCAAACGGGTCGAGGAACCCTTCGGTTGGGTCAAGACCGTCGGGCAAGGACGCAAGCTCCGCTACATCGGCCAACAACGCAACCGGGCCTGGTTCAAGATGACCACCGCCGTCTACAACCTGATCCGCATCACCGCACTCGACACCGCCACCGCCTGATCGCCGGCAACGAGACCGACAGCGTCACCTCGAACAAAGCCTCAATCAGAGAGACCACCGAAACGGTGACCAAGACCGAAGGCGGCGCCCGCTGCCGGGACCCACTTCAACACCGCCACCACCCCCACCACGTCTCAAACGCCGATTTTCAGCACCCTGCTAGCAGGCACCCCGCTAGGGCAACGTGACGCCCGTGGTGATGTCGTCGATGGGCAGGTCGCCGTGGACGAAGGCGGTGACGCTGGCAGCAACCAGCTCGGCCGACCCGTCGAGGGTTGTCGAGAAGGCGGTGTCGCCAGCGTCGCGACCGGTCCCGATGCGAACGAGTGACTGTCGTGGGGCGAGCCGCGTGGCGTCGACGACCTCCCATCGGTCAGGGGTGGCGACCTCGGCAACGGCGTGGAAGTCCATGGGAAAGACTCCGGGTGCATACACGGAGGCAAGACGGGCAGGGACTCCGACCGTGCGGCACAAGGCCACGGTCAGGTGGGCGAAGTCGCGGCACACGCCGCGGCCAGCGAGCAACGTGTCGACGGCGGTGTCGAACGGGCCGCTGCTGCCCAGCTCGTAGCGCAATCGGCCCGACACCCAGTCACCGACGATTCGCCCGCGATCGGCGAGATCCTCCGGCATGTTCAGCTCGGCCTCTGCGAACGCCTCGAGCAGATCCGACGGGCAATAACGACTCGGGCGCACGGCGAACAATCGTTCGGCGAGCGTCGGTGGTTGATCGGCCGGCAACGCACGCTGCACGATGGCGTGGTAGTCGATGTTGAGCTGACCCGCATCGCAGCTGACGAGGTGTACACGGCCACCGTGCTCGACCTCCACCTCTTCGACTGCGATCGTTTGACCGTCGAGCGTGACTGCGAGTTGCTCGATCTCGAACGAGCCGGCGGTCGATGCGGCGGCGACCTGCAATGCCAGCACGACATGATCCTCGACCTCGAACGTGAGCGCGCAGCCGACCTGTGTCCGCACCGGTTCCGTCGAGGCATCGATGGCAGGAACCTTGCCAGCATCTCGGGGATTCGGCAACTGCAACCTCCGAGGCAAGTGCACGATCTGCCATCGTCCATCGGTGACCACTAGCGTCGGCGCCGGTTGGCCGCTCGACGCTCGAGGCCCGGAGGTACCCACGTGGTGGGCGTATGAACCACGCCGATATCCTGCGACTCAATCAAGGCGAGGGGCACTGATGGGCATCGAAGTTGCGAACGGTCCTGTTTCCTGGGGCGTCGACCTGCCCGACAAGCCCGGGGCACCTCCGTGGCAAGAGGTGTTCGACGAGATCAGCGAGGCCGGGTACCGGCTGTGCGAGCTCGGACCTCCCGGATTTCTTCCCGACGACATCGACCGGGTGCGGGCCGAACTTGCCTCGCGCGGCCTGGGCGTTGCCGGTTCGTACATCTTCGAACCGATGCACGACCGCGACCGTCACGAAGACATCAACCACACCACCGAGAAGACGTGCCAACGGATAGCAGCGCTCGACGGAAGATTTCTCGTGGTGATCGACATGGTCAGCGACGAACGAGGCGCGACCGCCGGACGCAGCGACGCCGCAATCCGCCTGAACGGAGATGGCTACGAGGTGCTGCTGACAGGGATCCGTCAGGCCTCCGAGATCGCGATCAAACACGGGCTCACGCCAGTGTTGCACCAGCACTGCGGCACCTACGTCGAGTTCGAGGACGAGGTCGAGCGCATCCTGGCCGACACCGTCGACGACGGACTGCAGCTGTGCATCGATACTGGCCACTTCATCTACGCCGGCGTCGAGCCGGTGCGCTTCTTTGCCGAACACCGCGAGCGCACTGCCTACCTCCACTTCAAGGACATCAACCCCATCGTGCATCACAAGGTGCTCAGCGACGGCGTCGCGTTCTTCGACGCGATCTCGCTCGGCATCTTCTGTCCAGTCGGGCACGGGATGGTCGATTTCGGGGCCTTGGCCAAGGCCCTCGAGGATGGCTTCGATGGTCCGGGAACGATCGAGCAGGACCGCGACTTCAGGGCGACCACGTCGGCGCTGGAAGATGCCAAAGCCAGCCTGGACTACCTGCGCGGCATCGGTATCGCCAACTAGCCCGCTACAACGCGCGGCGCGTTACCGGCTCGCTCGATCCACTTGCGACCGCGGCGATCACCGCGTCGGTGACCTCGGCAACGCGTAGCCCGTCGACGAAGGTGGGTCCCGACAGCACCTTTCCGGCGGAGAGATTGCGCAGGGTGTTTCGTGCTGCGATCGTGAACGCGTCGGTGTAGCCGAGGCCTTGCGCAGCAACGGTGTGAATGCCGTCGGCGCCGGGATGCGCCGGGCCGATCAAGATCGTGCGAAAACCTTGCCGGTCGTCGGACTCCGTGCCGTCGAAGAACTTCAGCTCGTTCGAACGCTGCCATGTGAAGCGGACCGACCCGCGCGATCCGATCACTTCGAAACCGAGGTCGCACTTGTGGCCGGTGCCGGCCCACGAGGCGAGGATGGTTCCGCTGGCGCCGCTCTCGAAATCAGCGAGGATCTCGGTCTGGTCGTCGACCGTGACATCGACGACGTTGCCATCGCGATCGCTGCGCTGAGGGACGAACGTCTGCATACGCGCCGCGACCTGCGAGATGGGCCCGGCCAGGTATTGCAACAGATCGATGCAGTGCGAACCGACGTCACCCAGCGCCCCCGAGCCCGCTCTGAGCTTGTCGAATCGCCAGCTCATGGGCACGGCAGGATTGCTGTTGTAGTCGAGCAGGAACTGCGCCCGCGCCGTGCGCACCTGGCCGATCGCGCCTTCGTCGATCAGCTTGCGAGCCATCGCCACGGCCGGCCACTGGCGGTAGACGAAACCGACCTGCGTGACCCGGTCGCTGTCGCGCGCTGCCTCGCACAGCCGGTAGCAACTGTCGCCGTCGAGCGCCAGCGGCTTCTCGCACAGAACGTGCTTGCCGCGTCCGATCGCGTCAAGAGCGATGTCGACGTGGTTGTCGTTCGGCGTGCATATGTCGACCACATCGATGTCGTCCGACGCGGTGATCTCCTGCCAGCTAGGAAGGGCGCGAGCCCATCCCCAATCGCGAGCCGCCTGTTCGGCCAGCAGCGGATCGAAATCCGTGACCGCAGCGGCCTCGACACGCGGGATCTCGGACCCGAACAGCATGCCCGCGTTTCGATAGGCGATGCTGTGGATCTTGCCCATGAAACCCGCACCGATCAGGCCGATACGTACCGCTGTCATTCAAGTCCTCCACAGTCGTCGACGGCGGAGTTTAGACATCGGCAATTTCGTGGAACGATGCTCACCGTGGAACTCAACGAACTACTCGTCGAACTGTTCGGCCGTGTCACCGAGCACGTCCACGAAGCGGTCGACGGCCTCGATCCCGACGCCCTTGTCACACCGCCGGCAGACGGAGTGAACCCGGTCGGATGGCTGGTATGGCACCTGACGCGGGTGCAGGATCATCACATCTCCGCCATCCTCAACCAGGATCAGTTGTGGGTCTCGGGCGACTGGGCACGTCGGTTCGGTGTGGCCGCTGATCCCGACAACACCGGCTACGACCATTCGTGGACGGAGGTCTTGAGCATTCGTCCGGAGAGCGCCGACGTCCTGGTCGAGTACTACCAGGCAGTGTTCGCACGAACCCGTGACCTGCTTGATCGGACCGCAGCAGCAGATCTCGATCAGATCGTCGACCAGCACTTCAACCCGCCGGTGACGCTGGGCGTACGCCTGGTCAGCATCGCCGACGACGACATCCAGCACGCCGGTCAGGCCGTCTACGCGAGAGGCATCCTCGACCACCGCTGAACCCAGCGGCTCATCGGTATGGTGCTGTCGATGGGCCGTCAGCAAGTCGTCATCATCGGATCGGGATTCGGGGGCATCCGCGCCGCCAAGGGCTTGGCTGGCCACGACGTCGACGTGACCATCATCGATGCCAACAACTTTCACACGTTCCAACCGTTGCTGTACCAGGTCGCCACCGCCGGTCTCGATGCCGATGACATCGGGTTCCCGATCCGCGGCATCTTCCGACGGACCACGTCGGTCCGATTCGTGCTGGGCGAGGTCAACGGCATCGATCTACGCCAGCAGACGGTTGCCATTCGCGATGGAAGAACATTCGGCTACGACTACCTCGTCATTGCAGCCGGGACGATCACCACGTCGTTCGGTATCGACGGAGTCGATGGCAATACGTTCCCGTTGAAGACGCTGCGCGATGCGCTTCGGTTGCGGGCCCACCTGCTGGCCCGGTTCGAGACTGCAAGTGCTCACGCGGGCGCCCCTCTCGACCTCGGAATCGTCGTCGTCGGCGGCGGTCCGACAGGGGTCGAGATGGCCGGAGGATTGCGCGAATTGATCGACAGGGTCTTCGCCAAGGACTACCCGGATCTCGCGATCGCGCCGACTTCGATCACCCTCATCGAAGCAGCCGACCGCGTGCTCGGCCCATTTCATCCCTCGCTGTCGGCGCGCGCTGCCGAGACCTTGCGGAGGCGCCACATCACCGTCGAACTCGGTATCGGCGTCGACCACGTCGAACCGGGCGCGGTCGTGTTGCGTGATGGCCGGCGGATCCCGGCCGGCACGATTGTGTGGGCCGCTGGTGTCACGGCCAGTCCCGTGTCCGGCCTGCTTGGTGTCGATCTCGGCCGCGGTGGACGAATCCCGGTCGGCGACGACCTGTCGCTGGCCGGCCATCCCAACGTCTTCGCGATCGGCGACATCGCTCTGCCGCCCGGAGACCCCCTGCCCCAAGTCGCCCAGCCGGCCATCCAAGGTGGCAGCTACGTTGCCGAGCGGATCGCCGCTCGCATCGACGGGCGACAGACCGCGCCGTTTCACTACCGCGACAAGGGCTCGATGGCCACGATCGGTCGCAACCAAGCCGTCGTCGAGTTCCCGAACGGCCTGAGGTTCCACGGCTTCTTCGGCTGGGTGATGTGGCTCGGGTTACACCTGATCGAACTGATGGGATTCCGCAACAGAGCCAACGTCTTGGTGAACTGGGCCTGGAACTACATCACCTACGACCGTGGCTCGCGCCTCCTCGTCGACGCTCCGAAGGACTAACTACTTCGGCGGCATGCGGATGCCGCCGTCGACTCGGATCGTTTCGGCGTTGAGGTAGCTGTTGGTGATGCATTCGAGCACCACGGACGCCAATTCCTCTTGTGTACCGAGCCGCTGCGGGAACAAGACGCCCTTCTGGAGGTTGGCCTTGAATGCTTCGCTGGCGTCACCGGTCCCATAGATGGGTGTGTCGATCAGGCCCGGCGCGACGGTGTTGACCCGCACACCGATGGCCGACAGGTCGCGGGCGATCGGCAACGTCATCCCGACGATGCCGCCCTTCGACGCAGAGTACGCGGCTTGGCCAATCTGGCCGTCGAAGGCGGCGACGGAGGCGATGTTCACGATGGCACCGCGCTCGCCGAACTCCAGCGGCTCGGTCGTGCTCATCGCCGTGGCCACGATGCGGATGCAGTCGAAGCTGCCGACCAGGTTGATAGCGATCACCTTTTTAAATGCATCAAGGTTGGCGGCCGAGTCGTAGTTGCCGTCCTTGCCCACGGTTCGCTGCGCCCAGCCGATACCAGCCGAGTTGACCAACACCCGGATCGGACCCATGTCCTTGGCCATCTCGACTGCGTTGGCGATGTCGTCGGTATTGGTGACATCGACCTTGCAGTACGCGCCGCCGATCTCTGCCGCCAGCGCCGAACCCTTGTCCTCCTGCAGATCGGCGACGACGACCTTCGCCCCCTTCGAGGCCAACAGGCGCGCCGCGGCGGCTCCGATACCCGATGCTCCACCCGTGACGATTGCGCTGACGCCGTTGATGTCCATGGGTGGCGACGATAACCCGGGCCGCCTGGTCGCTCCCATGCGAGCACGAAGACTACGGTCACGACATGCCCGGACCACTCGCCGGATTCACACTCGTCGAAGCCTGCCAGATGGTCGCCGGTCCGCTGGCGGCCACGATCTGCGCCGACCTCGGCGCCGATGTGATCAAGATCGAAAGCCCAGCACATGGCGACAGGATGCGCTACCTCGGCCACCGCGTCGGCGGCATTTCGGCGATCTGGGCCGGTGTCAATCGCGGCAAGCGAAGCGTCGTCGTCGACCTGCAACGCGCCGAAGGAGTCGAGATCTTCAACAAGATCGTCGCCACCGCCGACGTGTTCATCCAGAACTTCCGTCCGGGTGTGGTCGAACGGCTCGGCATCGACGAGCCGGCGTTGCGCGCCGCGAATCCCGATCTCGTCTATGTCTCGGTGAGCGGATTCGGTGACAGCGGGCCGTACATGGATCAGAAGAGTTACGACTACGTGATCCAAGCGCTCTCGGGCATGGCCGCGTTGCAGGCCGATCCGGCGACGGGCGAGCCGGAACTGCTGCGCAACATCGTCGTCGACAAGGTCACCGCGATGGCCGCAGCGCAGTCGATCCTCGCCGCGCTGCTGGCTCGCACACGCGGCGCCGGCGGCCAACACGTTCGCGTGGCAATGCTCGACGTGGCCCTGTCGTTTCTATGGCCGGACGGGATGATGCAGCACACGCTGCTCGCCGAAGACGGTCGCGTGACTCCGGGTCCTCACATGGCCGACAACTATCTGGTCCGGCGCACGGCGGACGACTACATCGCCTTGCTGGCGACGTCGAACTCGCAGTTCCCCGGATTGTGCGCGGCGCTCGATACGAGCGAGTGGTTGAACGATGACCGCTTCTCGACGCTGGCTGCCCGCGAAGCAAACGCTGAGGAACTGCATGCGCTGATTGCGGCCGAGTTGCGGCGCCATCCGGGGGCCGAGTTGGTTCGACGCTTGCACTCCCACGATGTGCCGTGCGCGCTCGTCAATCCCATCGATCGGGTACATCTCGATCCCCAAGTTCGACACAACGAGATGGTCGTCGAACACGATCGCCCATGGCTCGGCCCGATTCGCGAGGCACGTCCACCGGCTCACTTCTCGACGACTCCAACGGCGCTCGGCCGTCACGCTCCCAAACACGACGAGCACACCGACGAGGTGTTGGCGGAGATCGGTCTCACCGCCGCCGCCGTCGCCGATCTCCGTGCGAGAGGCACCATCGGAGCCCGCCACTAAGCCGAGTGGAGTGTTTGGCGCCCACCTGGGTGCCTCGCAGCACTCCACTCGAGCTAGGGGTCGAACAGGGAGCGTTGGGGATCGTCCGGTACGGCGGGAGTTGCCGATCGGACCGGGAACGGGCCCTTCGACGCGGCGACGGCCAACATGTCGACGAGGTCGTTCATCGGGTCGCCGGAGTGGCCCTTCACCCAGCGGAACACCGGCTCGCGAGCCAGCACCAACTCGATCAGCGGTTCCCACAGGTCGACGTTGGCGACCGGTTCCTTCTTGGCGTTCTTCCAGCCGTTTGCCTTCCACCGCACCCACCACTTGTCCCGGAAGCAGTTCACCACATACGTGGAATCCGACACGATGACGAGGGAACCCTCGAGAGATCGAAGGGCCTCGAGGACCGCCATGATCTCCATGCGCTGATTGGTGGATCGGGCCTCGCCGCCCGAGCCGCGCCGTGCGCCATCCGGCGCGGTTGCCCACGCCCAACCCCCTGGGCCGGGGTTTCCGGCGCACGCCCCGTCGGTGAACACCTCGATGCCTGCCCTGGGAGCGTCCATCGTCGCAAACTACTGTGCCGACATGCGGATACGAGCCATGTCGGTTGCTCTGGCTCTTGTCGGCAGCGGCTTGGCGATCGCACCGCAACCTGCGTCCGCTGCGGCCCCGTTGTTCGTGTCGGTGTTCATCGACATGCCGGGTCCACGCGGCTCGATCGCTGTCGTCGGCGATTCGTTGATGCTCGGCTCGGCCTACGAGGCCCCGCTGGTGCCGGGCTGGGGCCCGTCGTTGGCACGGATGCTGGCCGACCGGGGTTGGGGGCCAGTGCACATGGCGGCAGGTGTCGGCTTCCAAGCGGGCAGCAAAGTGGCCAGCAATCCTGGCGCCAACATGTCGTTGTGGCTCACGAACCAGCGTGCCTCGGGCTTCGATCCGGAGGTGATCGTTGTCAGCATGGGACCCAACGACATCATCGCCTGCAGCGGCAGCGTCGCCTGTGCGGCCGACGACATTCGTGGATTCATGGACACCGCCGGCTCGGATCACGAGGTGTGGTGGGCTTTACAGACCACGGCCATCGCCACCAATCAGGAGGCATGGAATCAGGCCCTGCGGATCGTCGCGGCCGAGCGCCCCAACCTCACTTTGTGGGACTGGCCCAACATCCGTATCGCCGAGGGGATCCCGATCGCCCCCGACAACACCCATCTCCCAGGGGCCAGCCAGTATCGGCAACGCAGCACCCTGATCGCAGACGATGTAACGGTCCGATTGGAGGGGTCGAGGCACGTCGGACCGGAGGTCACGCCACCGTTGGGCGGGGCTTCGTACCAGTATCAATCGGTTCCACCAACACGACTCGTCGACACTCGCGTGACGGGTCAACGACTCGCTGCCGGTGGCACGCTGACGGTGGATCTCTCGGTGCTCGCGCCCACGGTCGGCGCAGATGCCGCCGCTGCTGTCATCAATGTCACTGCCGTCGACGAGGCCACAGGCGGTTTCCTCACGGTGTACCCGTGCGGCACCGACCGGCCCTTGGCGTCCAGCGTCAACTTCCTCGCCGGCCAGCCCCGCGGTGCACTCGCCACGACATTGTTGCGACAACCGGATCGTGCGTTGTGCGTCTTCAGCAACACGCCAACCAACGTCGTCGTCGACTTGCAGGGTGTGTTCGTGCCCAGTGGTGGGTTGTTGTTCTCGCCGGTCACACCGGATCGCGTGCTCGACACGCGCAACACGGGCAGGTTCCCGACGATCGCGATACAGGCACCGGCGGGCGCAAGCGCCGTCGCTGCAACACTGACCGTAACCGGCAGCAACTTCGCAGGCTTCCTGACTGCCTATCCGTGTTCGGCGTCGCCTCCGGTCGTTTCGAGCGTCAACTGGCAACCGGGCGAAACGGTTGCCGGGGCTGTCTTCGTGCCCGTCGCCGCTGACGGAACCTTCTGCGTGACCACCAACGCGCCTGTCGATGTGATCGTCGACGTGACCGGCGTGTTCAGCCCAACCAGCGCACTGCGGTTCACGCCGGTCGCGCCCACACGGATGGTCGACACTCGAATTGGCACCGGTGGGTGGCGCGGGCATCAAGCACCCGGGCAGACGATCGAGATCGGGGCGGCACCCGATGCCGCGGTCGCCGTCACCGGAACGATCACGATGATCGATCCCGGTGTCGGCGGGTACCTGACGGGCACCATCTGTGGCCAGCCAGTGGGGGCGACCTCCTCGGTCAACGGGGCCGGCTCTTCGGTGATGGCCAATTCGCTGACGGTCGGGCTGTCACCCGGCGGCAATCTGTGCATCGCTTCGTTGGTCGCCACACACACCCTGTTCGACACCACGGGCTGGTGGATGCCGTAACGGGTTCGCGCACGTTACCCAGCGGTAGGCCTGATTGACTAAGGGTCATGATCTTCGACGGTTTCGTCAACCAACTGCCCGACTCTGACCCCGGCGAGACCCAGGAATGGCTCGACTCGCTCGAGGCCGTCGTCGACGTGCACGGCAAGACCCGAGCCCGATTCCTGCTGTCGAAGTTGCTCGACCGGGCACGGGCCCTGCAGGTCAGTTATCCGGCAACAGTCAGCACGCCGTACATCAACACCATCCCGCGCGAGCAGGAGCCGTGGTTCCCAGGCGACGAGTACATCGAACGTCGGATCCGAGCCTTCGTGCGTTGGAATGCGGCAGCGATGGTCGTGCGCGCCAACAAGCATGCCGATGGGATCGGCGGACACCTGTCCACGTTCGCCAGCTCAGCCAGCCTCTACGAGATCGGCTTCAACCACTTCTTCCACGGCAAGGACGACGGCCTTCCCGGCGATCACGTGTACTTCCAAGGTCACGCCGCGCCCGGCGTGTATGCCAGGGCGTACATGGAAGGCCGGTTGACCGACGACGACCTCGACCACTTCCGCCGCGAGATCGGCCGCGGTGGGCGTGGCTTGTCGAGCTACCCGCACCCGCGACTGATGCCCGAGTTCTGGGAGTACCCCACGGTCAGCATGGGCCTCGGGCCGCTCAGCGCCCTCTATCAGGCGCGGTTCAACCGCTACCTGCAGAACCGCGAACTCGACGACACCAGCCAGAGCCGGATCTGGGCGTTCCTCGGCGACGGCGAATGCGACGAGCCCGAAACCCTCGGGGCACTCTCGCTGGCCAGTCGCGAGAAGCTCGACAACTTGGTCTTCGTGGTCAACTGCAACCTGCAGCGCCTCGATGGTCCGGTGCGCGGCAACGGCAAGATCATCCAAGAGCTCGAGGCGGTGTTCCGCGGCAACGGTTGGAACGTGATCAAGGTCATCCTCGGCTCCAAGTGGGACGAGTTGCTGGCCAAGGACAACGACGGTGTGCTGCTGAACCAGCTCAACAACACCGTTGACGGCCAGTTCCAGCGCTACACCGTTGAGAACGGCGCGTACATCCGCGACGACTTCTTCGGCCCCGACCCGAGGCTCCGCCAGATGGTGGCCCACCTCAGTGACGAAGACCTCGTCCACCTCCCCCGAGGAGGTCACGACTACCGCAAGCTGTACGCGGCATACAAGGCCGC
>JANMQX010000118.1:0-10824 GCA_031370745.1 Ilumatobacteraceae bacterium | reverse complement strand
CCGTTCTCCGCGACGGACCGTACGGCGAAGGTTCGGTGCAGTGGTTCGTCGACGTCGATCATCGCCAGCACTACTTCACGATCCACGAGGAGCGACCGGATCTCCATGAGACGCTGCGCACCGTCGCGCTCTTCGATCTTCTTGCCAACAACACGGACCGCAAGAGTGGTCACGTTCTGATCGATGCCGACAATCACATCTGGGGAATCGATCACGGACTGTGCTTCGCGGCCGACTTCAAGTTGCGCACGGTCGTGTGGGAGTTCGGCGGCGAACCGATCGACGGCGCGTTGCTCGACGCGATCCAGCCCATCGGCAGGGCCGTGCCGTTGGAGATCGCCACGTTGCTGGCCGACGACGAGGTCGTCGCGCTTCAAGAGCGTGCCCAGTGGGTCGCGGCGAATCCCGTCTTTCCCATCGATCAGTCCGGGCGCCGCTATCCGTGGCCGATCGTGTGAACGAAGTCGACGACCTCGTCCATCGAGCCGACCTCGACGGACTGGTTCGCCTCGTCGACAAGTTCTGCGTGGACGCCGACTGGCCGGCATTGCTCGAACTGCGCAACAGCAGCCGCGCCGCTGTCCGCACCGGCAGGCAGTTGTGGCCGGTGGCGACACTCGCCGAATACCGCCTAGCGCTGTGGGCCCCCGCCGAATGGGCGACGCATGTCCTCGACGAGGACAGCGGGAGGTTCACCATCGGGCCGCTGACCGAGGTGGTCGCCCAGAACCACCAGTTCAGCGATCTCCGTTGCGCGCTTGCTGATGGGCCGCGGGTGGGCTTCATCGCCCACGAGTGTGCGCTGCGTGGGCAGGTCGTTCCTTCCGATCTGGCGAACCCACTGGAGATTCCGTTCGAGTTGCAATCGTGGGAGCCTCAGTACTGCCTCGCCGAATACGGTGACCATGGTGTGTCCGCGCCATCGCCCCAACTGCCGGCGTCGTCGGAGTACGTGACGATGCACTCCCTCGGCGGTGAGGTCATCGACGATCCCGACGTCTCGCTGGCCGTTCGTCAGTTGATCGAGCCGTGGATCACGTCGTCCAATGGACACGTCGAGATCGTCGCGGTCGAGGGCTCGTGCGCTGCGGCTGTTGCCACCCTCGGCGCCGCCTCCGGCGCGCTGGCACAGATCGAACCGTCGGCGGCGATGGCGTGGTTGGCATGGGCGGGCGCTAGTGGCGGCGCCCACGGACGACGCCGTGGCGGCGCAATCGGTCGGTTTGGCGCGTGGTGGACCGTTGCCGCCATCGCCGACCTCGCCGATCATTGGCCGGTCGATCACGGTGAGCTCGGCGAGGCGCTTGCGTCACTGGATTGGTTCTGGTGGGACGCGGGAGAACCGCGGCTCGGCTGGGAACTGCAGCTCGCGGTGGCGGATCCCGCCGAGGGTTACGCCTGGGCCATCAGCGCCCACGACGCCACCTGATCGGGCGACGAGGGTCAGCGGGCTTTGAGGGCCTCGATCAGCTTGGGGAGCACCTTGTGGACATCGCCGACTATTCCGAGGTCGGCAATGCCGAAGATCGGGGCCTCTTTGTCCTTGTTGATCGCGATGATGTTCTTGGCGCCCTTCATCCCGACCATGTGCTGCGTCGCACCGGAGATTCCGCAGGCCATGTAGACGCCCGGCTTGACGACCTTGCCGGTCTGGCCGACCTGGTAGCTGTACGGCACCCAACCGGCATCGACGATTGCTCGCGAGGCGCCCGGGGCACCCTTCAACAACTTGGCCAGCTCCTCGATCATCTCGTACTTCGATGCCTCGCCAAGACCGCGACCGCCTGAGACGACGATGTTGGCTTCGTCGAGCTTTGGCCCACTGGACTCCTCGACGTGCACGGCCTCGATCTGTGCTGCGCCCACTGCACCGAGCTCTGGCACCGGTGCGGCGACCACTTCGGGGGCACCTCCTCCCGACGCTTCGGCGGCGAAGCTCTTCGGCCGGAACGCCGCGAGATGGGGGCCATCGCTGGTGAATGTCGTCGTGACGAGAACGTTGCCTCCGAACACCGGAGTCGTAACCGACACAGCGTCGCCGTCGGCGGAGATGTCGATGTTGTTCGTCAGCACAGTTCGATCGAGCTTGACAGACAACCGGGCCATGATGTCGCGGCCCTCGTAGTTCTGCGGAAACATGATGAGGTCGGGGGAATCGCCGCCGTCGATGACTGCCTTCATCGCTGCTGACACGGCAACGCCTGGAAGCTTTCCACCGAGGTCACCAGTGGCGTAGACCTTGACAGCTCCGTGCTCGCCGAGCGCGCCGGCGAGGGCCGACGCGTCACCACCGACGAATGCAGAGACATCGCCGAGCGAACGGGCCTTGGTGAGCAGTTCGAGTGTCGACGTCGTTGGTACGCCGTTGTTCTCCTGTGCGAATACCCAGATGTTCATGATGCTCCTCAGATGACCTTCAGGTTCTCGAGGAACGCCACGATCTTGGCGTATCCCTCTCCGTCGTCCTCGATGACCTCGCCGGCCTTGCGGGCTTCGGCCTTGGTGACGTTGGCGATCGTCTGGCCCGCACCATCCCAACCGACGGGCGTGACCCCGAGGTCGGCTGCCGTGACAGTCTCGACCGGCTTCGACTTGGCAGCCATGATCCCCTTGAAGCTCGGGTACCGCGGTTCGACAACGCCGGCGGTCACGCTGATCACCGCCGGCAGCGGGCACGTGACTTCGTCGTAGCCCTCCTCTGTCTGGCGATTGACCTTCAGCGATCTGCCATCGACCACGACGTGCTTGGCGAAGGTGACGGACGGCAGGGCCAACACCTCGGCCATCTGCTCGGGCACCGTGCCGGTGTACCCGTCGCTCGACTCGGTCGCGGCGATGATGAGATCGGCACCCCCGAGGCGGGTGATCGCCGCCGCCAAAACCTTGGCGGTGGTCAGTGCATCACTGCCTTGCAAGCTCGGATCGCTGATCAATATTCCCTTGGCCGCGCCCATCGCCAACGCGGTGCGCAACCCGCTGACCTCGTTGTTGGGTGCCATGGAAACCAGACTGACTTCACCATCGCCGGCAGCCGCAACCAGCTGCAGAGCCATCTCCACCCCGTAGCTGTCGGACTCGTCGAGGATCAGCTTGCCCTCGCGTTTCAAAGTGTTGGTCGAGCTGTTCAGTTCGCCCGGCATCGCCGGGTCGGGGATCTGCTTCACGCACACGATCACGTTCATGGGGCACCATTGTTACCCCGTAGTAGGCCCGGGGCCCAACTGTCACAGCGAACGAGCGCAACACCGGCCAGCCCGACGCCCAAGCCTGGCGTCTCCGGTATCGTCGCTGTCTTGCGCATCCTCATGGTTGTCAACGCATTTGCCTCGTCGGTGACGGCGCGCAACACCGTCGTCGTGCATCGCGCACTCTCCCAGGGCAACGAGATCGAGATCGTCGAGACCAATCGCCGCGGCCACGCGATCCGGTTCGCCCAAGACGCGGCACGGCGTGGCGTGGATGTCGTGATCGGCTTCGGAGGCGACGGAACACTCAACGAAGTCGCCACCGGCGTCGCCGGAACCGATACCGCGCTCGGCATCCTGCCGGGCGGAAGCACCAACGTCTTTGCTCGCACCCTCGGAATGCCCAACGACCCGGTCGCTGCCGTGCGGCTCCTGGCAAACGGCATTGCCGCGCACGACATCAGACCGATCGGTCTCGGCCACGTCAACGGTCGGTACTTCTGCTTTCACACCGGCATCGGGTACGACGCTGCTGTTGTGCGCGAGGTCGAGCGCAGGGCCTCGATGAAACGGTGGCTCGGCCACCCCTTGTTCATCTACGCGTCGGTGCGCACATGGATGACCAAGTACGACAGATCAGAGCCCCACTTCGAGGTCACCACGTCCGGCTCACCGACACCCGTCAACGGCTACTTCACGATCGTTCTCAACACCAACCCGTACACATACCTCGGCAACCGACCACTCGATCTCAGCCCGGCCGCAACATTGGATCGCGGTCTCGTGGCGATCACGTTCAAGACGTTGAAGGTCGGAGCCATCCTCCACGCCCTCGGCGGCGCGCTGCGCGGCGGAGGCATGAAGCCGTCGGACACCGTCGACGTGCAGCCCGACCTGTCGTGCCTCACCGTGACCTCCACACGCCCGTTCCCATTTCAGCTCGATGGCGACTACCTCGGCGAAACTCTGGAGTTGCGGTTCGAACACCGACCCAACGCGGTGAAGCTCGTCTATCCGTCGCCTATCCCACTGGTGTGATTCGCGGCCGCCCATCGACCGGCGATCACATCGATCCCGACATCGGGAACGTTGGTGCAGATCCCGTCGATTCCCCACTCGATCAGCTGTGCCATTCGTTGCGGATCGTCGCAGGTCCATGCGTTGACCTCGATTCCGGCGCCGTGACACACGTCGATGTGTGATCGGCCCAACCCCCCGACCCAGGGGTGCAACGCTGAGTGGCCGCGACTGACCAACGTCGCGATCACATCGTCGGGCACCGCCACAACCAACCACGCGGTGCGGATATCAGCTGCCAATCCTCTGCAACGATCGACGGTCTCGAGGCGAAACGACGAGATCAACCATCGGTCGTCCTCGCCGCGCTGCGACAATGCCGCCACGGTCTGGTCGGCGATGGAATCCGTCGGGTCGAAGTCGGGCTCGTGCGGATCGTTCTTGATCTCGACGTTGACCCACATCCCGGCGCACGCGTCAAGCGCGGCGTCGAGCGGCGGGATGTGCGCAGGCAGATCAGCCGCGGCGACATCCACGATCGCCCTGCCATCGGTCAGCCGCGGGTCGTGATGCACGATCAGCAAGCCGTCCGCTGTGCGGCGCACATCGAGCTCGACCGCGTTGCTGCCCAGCTCCGCAGCCAGGCGAAATGCCTCGATGGTGTTCTCTCGACGGGCCTTCGAGGCCCCGCGATGGGCGACTACCTGTGTCATAGATACCCCCCATCTCTAGGAACTATGTCGGAGAACATGCCCGTACCCCTTGTCAACCGGTGATTTGTTTCCTAGGTTTGACAGCACTGTGCACACCGTTGTCGCGAGTCCCTCTTCGTCCGGCAGGTTGGCACGTGAAAATTCTCACAATTTGTTCAAGTGGAGTCGATCGTGACCATTCTTGCGTCCAGCCTGACACTTGCCAATGCCGACTACACGTGGCGAGTCGACGCGATATGCCGAGACACCGATCCGGAGCTGTTCTTCCCGGTTGGCACCACGGGATATGCGCTCCTACAAATCGCCCGGGCCAAAGAGGTCTGCGGGCAATGTCCGGTGCAGGGCGAGTGTCTCGACTACGCGTTGGAGACCAACCAGGACAGCGGGATCTGGGGCGGCACATCCGAAGAGGAGCGCCGCGTCCTGCGGCGCCAGTACGTCGCCCGTCAAAAGGCTGCCGGCTGACCGCTGGTGTGGTCGCCGCGTACCTGGGCGATACACATCAGATCGGAACGGTGAGGTCGACGACCGTTCCGGCGCCCTTGGGCTGATCGCCGAGACCCGCTGCCGCAAAGTCTTCCGGCATGCCGGCGCGCATGACGATACTGCCGGCCAGCTCGGTGGTGACCAGGGTTCGCACGATCGACAGCCCGAGTCCCGTGGCCTTGTTCAACTCGAACTGCGCGTCGAGGCCGCGACCGTCGTTGATCACGCGGATGTTGAGCTGATCGTCGGTCGGATTCAACTGCACCACCACATCCCCACCGGTGCTGCCTTCGGGGAACCCATGATCGACCGCGTTCTGCAGCAGCTCGGTCAGCACGACCGACAGCGGCGTGGCGATGGTGGAGGGCAATCGACCGCCGTCGCCTTGCACGGTGAAGCGCACCGGACGGTCCGGCGATTGCAGACCTTCTTCGGCAAGCCGCAGTAGTGGCCGAACGATCTCGAGGAACGCCACGTCGTCACCGGGCTCACGTGACAACGTCTCGTGAACCAGAGCGATGGTGCGAATGCGGCGCACCGACTCGGCTACCGCCGCCTTGGCCTCGGGCGACTCGAGCCGGCGGCCTTGCAAGCGCAACAGCGACGAAATGGTTTGCAGGTTGTTCTTCACTCGGTGGTGGATCTCGCGGATCGTCGCATCCTTCGACAGCAACAGCTTGTCGCGCTTGCGAACCTCGGTCACGTCACGCAGCAGCAACACCCCGCCGGTGACCTCGCCGCCCGCCAGGATCGGCATGCACCGGGTCAACAGCGTGACATTTGGTGTCTGCTCGAACTCCTCGATCACCGGCATGCGGTCTTCGTATGCCAATCGAACCGGGCTGTCATTGAAGCCGAGCTCTGCCAGGCGCATGCCGACCGCGTTGGCGCTGATGCCCACACGGTGGAGCGCAGACACTGCGTTGGGCGAGGCATAGCGCACACGGGCCTCGTCATCGAGCACCATCACACCGTCGCCGACTCGTGGCGCAGCGCTGGAGTCGCCGACGAGACCGTGGAAGGGGAATGAGCCTTCGGCGATCATCGCCGCAAAGCGCTGAAAGATCCCAAGGTATGTGCGCTCGAGTTCGCCAGGCTGCCGGCCGGTGCGGTTCGACCACTCACGCGACAACACGGCGATCGGCTTGTTGCCAAAGCGCACGGGGATGGCCAACATGCGTGCCGGCTCGGGTAACAGATCGACAGCTATCTCACCTTCGGAGATCTCACTGGTCTCGAACGCCGACGACAACAACGGACGCTCGTTGTCGGCAGGCACACCGACGTAGTCCGCGAGATACAGCGTCTGGCCGGTCGCCGGGCGCACCTGAGCAACGATCAGCCATTCGGAATCGGTCGATGGAACGTAGAGCAGCAGATCGGCGAAGCACAGGTCGGCGAGCAGGCCCCATTCGCTGACCAACTGTTTGAGATGATTGATCTCGTCGCGGGTCAGCGACGTGTGTTGTCGGCAGAGTTCGCCCAACGTGGCCATGCAATCGTTCTAGCACTCATCGGTCGCGCGCACGCGGCGACGCCGCGCTGGCCTTCGCGCGAGATCAGCCGCCGAAGCCGATCTTGCGGTCGCCCTCCGGTGTGCCGATCTCGACGTAGGCGATCTTCGCCGAGCACACGCCGACGTCACGGTTGCGCCGGTCGGTCAACCACAGCACGTCGACCGCACCCGAAAGCGCGGCCTCGATCTTGGTCTTCAAAGCGTCACGATCAAGGTCGTCGGGCAACTCGAGGGTGAGCTCGCGGGCTACTTGGGTCACGCCGATGCGTACGTCCACGTCGGTCCTTTCGAAGAGGGTCTCGCCCATCGTAGAGACAGATCGACAAGATGGGGCTTTGCTGATGTCCTGATTCGAGGGGATGCCGTCATTGACGCCATCGCTCGGACAAGCGATGATCGCACCGTGGCCCGCCGATCTGTCGTCATCGTTGCCTTCGACGGCATGCAACCTCTCGATGCCATCGGCCCGCACGAAGTGTTCGCCGGGGCGACAGCGGTGCTGGCCGCCAAGAAGCGCCCGAACGACGGCTACGACCTGTGCATCGTCTCTGAGCGCGCCACACCGATCACCACGGAGAGCGGCATGCAGATCGTGACCGCTCAGCTCCCTCCGGGCCGGCTGAGGATCGACACGTTGTTGATTGCCGGCGGGGAGGGTGCCATGGCGGCGCGGTACAACAGGCCGCTGATCGACTGGATCCGCAAGGCGGCACGTAACAGTCGTCGCGTGGCAACCGTCTGCAGCGGGACGTTCATCGGTGCTGAGGCGGGTCTGCTGGACGGTCGCACCGTGACGACACATTGGGCCAGGGCGAAGCAACTGGCCGACGAATATCCCCGGCTGATCGTTGATGCCGATCCGATCTACACATGCGACGGCACCGTGTGGACGTCGGCCGGAGTCACTGCCGGGATCGACCTCGCGCTGGCGATGGTCGAGGCCGACCACGGCAGCGAGATCGCCCAGACGGTGGCGCGTTGGATGGTGATGTTCCTGCATCGACCCGGCGGTCAAACTCAGTTCGCGGCGCCGGTGTGGATTCCGCGGGCCGCTCGAACAACGGTGCGCGCCGCACAGGACTACATCGACAACCATCCCGGCGACGACCATCGCCTGCATCTGCTCGCGGCCCGAGCGGCGATGAGCAGTCGTCATTTCAGCCGGGTCTTCACCGCCGAAGTCGGCGAAACCCCGGCGCGCTACGTCGAGCGGGTGCGCGTCGAAGCCGCGCGAACCGAGTTGGAGACCACGGCAGCCTCGCTCGATCTGATCGCCGTCAACTGCGGCCTCGGCACGGCCGAGTCACTCCGGCGCGCGTTCCAACGTCGCGTCGGCGTGGCGCCGGACGCATACCGGCGACGTTTCCACGCTCGGTCCAGGTCTCAATCCAACGCGGCGCGACGGCTCCACGTCGCTTCATAGAAGGTGTCACATCATGCAAGTCGCCATCCCTCTCTTCCCTCGCTTCACGGCGCTCGACGCCATCGGTCCGTACGAGGTGCTGCAGCGCATTCCCACCATCGACATCACGTTCATCGGCCATCAACGCGGCGAGGTTCGCAGCGAGAACGGAATTCTCGGCGTCACCATCGACGCAACCTTCGAGGAGATGCCCACGCCCGACATCGTCGTGTTTCCCGGAGGAGTCGGCACCCGGCCACTCGTGCACGATGAACGCGTATTGGATTGGGTGCGCACCGCCCACGAGTCGACCACCTACACAACGTCGGTGTGCACCGGATCGCTCGTGCTCGGGGGCGCCGGGTTGTTGCAGGGCATGACCGCCACGACACACTGGGCCTGTTACCCCGAATTGGAGGCGACCGGTGCGACGGCGACCGCACAACGCGTCGTGGAGCACCTCGACGACAGGATCATCACCGCTGCCGGGGTGTCGAGTGGGATCGATATGGCGTTGCGACTCGTCGAGCTGCTGGTCGACCGCACCGCCGCGCAAGCAGCGCAGCTGATGATCGAATACGACCCGCAGCCACCCTTCGACAACGGCTCGCTGGCGAAGTGCGACGATGTGATCGTGCAGCGAGTGATCGAGTACTCCCAGTTGCGAAAGTAGCAACGTCGGTTTCAGAAGGT
Organism: Ilumatobacteraceae bacterium; assembly: GCA_031370745.1. GTDB lineage: Bacteria > Actinomycetota > Acidimicrobiia > Acidimicrobiales > Ilumatobacteraceae > JAENVT01. The sequence continues at coordinate 1,812 of JANMQX010000118.1, read as the reverse complement.
GGTTGCGCAGAACGTGTCGCCACGGGGCAGCGATGCCTCGGTGCTGACGTCGGTGTCGCCGCACAACGCTCCGAGCATCCCCTTGACCATGCCACGGTCGACGGCGCAGATCACCGGGTGTTCAATGGCAACGTCGCCGAAGGGACAATGGTTGTTGACGATGCGCAGTTGGTTGTTGCGTTGATCCGCATGAGCGGCGAAGCCGTGTGCAGTGAGGGCATCGGCGACCGCCTGCATCGCCGAGCGCAGACTGCGTTGACCGGCGGCAACATCGGCACCGGACAAACCGGCGGCCATTGCCTGCCCGTACTCCTGCCCGACCTGCTCGGCCATAGCTTCGGCCTGCGCGCTGGGCAGCAGGGCAAGGGCCTTGCCGAGCAACGACAGCACGAGATCGTCGCTGCGCACCGGCACGTCGATCGACACGTTGGCAACTGACCGATAGCGCTTGGAGGGACGACCTGCACCAGCGCCCTCAGCGCGCTCCACTGCGACTTCGAGATAGCCGCCGGCGGCGAGACGATCGAGATGATGACGGGCAACGTTGGGGTGGAGACCGAATTGCTCGGCAACCTGCGAGGCGGTGACGCCCTCGGTGTGATCGCGGGCGAACAGGTAGATGCCACGACGGGTCGGGTCGCCGAACGCGTTGGTGATCGCCGACACAGTCGCAGTGAAAGCACCTGATGTCATCGGTGCGCTGGGCGGGTTCACGGCCACGCCGGTATTCTACCTATGTGCGTAGTGGTAATTCGCTGCGACCCGTTCCCGAAAGGCCACCATGCCGGCAACCACGACTGAGCAGATCATCGAGGCCTTGCGGCCCGTGGAGGATCCCGAGCTGCGGCGTTCGATCGTCGACCTCGGAATGGTTCGCAGGGCCTCGCTCGACAACGACGGTGTCGTCGATGTGCTGATCGCTCTCACCGTCGCCGGCTGCCCGTTGCGCAACGAGATCACCAGCAGGGTGACTGCAGCGGTCGCCCCGCTGCCCGGCGTGAAGCGGGTCGCACTCGATTTCACGGTCATGACCGACCAGGAGCGCGAGTCCGTGCGGATGATGGTGCACGGCAACCCTGGCGACACCGCCGGACAAGGCCAGGCCCACGGACACGCCGAGGGTCGCACGGTGCCGTTTGCCGAACCCGGTTCGAAGACGCGTCCACTGCTGATCTCATCGGGCAAGGGCGGCGTCGGCAAGTCGAGCGTCACCGTCAACCTTGCCGTCGCGCTCGCCCAACAGGGCTACTCGGTGGGGATCGTCGACGCCGACATCTACGGCTTCTCGATCCCGCGCATGCTCGGCGCCGATCGCGATCCCGTCGTCATCGATGGGATGTTGGTGCCGCCCGAGAGCCACGGGGTGCGCTGCATCTCCATCGGCTACTTCGTACCGGAGGGACAGGCCGTGGTCTGGCGTGGCCCGATGTTGCACAAAGCCCTCGAGCAGTTCCTCACCGACGTGTTCTGGGACGAGCCCGATTTCCTGCTGATCGACATGCCGCCAGGCACGGGCGACATCGCCCTCAGCCTCAGCCAGTACCTACCGCGAGCCGAGGTATACGTCGTCACGACCCCGCAGCCTGCAGCACAGAAGGTCGCTGCGCTGTCGGCCGCGATGGCCGCCAAGGTGAACATGACGGTCAAAGCCGTGATCGAGAACATGAGCTGGTTCACGGGCGACGACGGCAAGCGCTACGAGATCTTCGGCGAAGGCGGCGGTCAGGAGCTCGCGGATTCCCTCGGTGTCCCGCTACTCGGCAAACTTCCACTGTTGCCCGAGTTGCGCGAGGGTGGCGACGATGGCATCCC
>JANMQX010000102.1:0-7377 GCA_031370745.1 Ilumatobacteraceae bacterium | reverse complement strand
GGGCAACGTGGCGCTTACTGACCCCGCCGATGTAACGCGATGAGCGCCAACATCTCGTCAACGGTGCGTTCGAGGTTGTCGTTGACCACCACATGATCGGCTATCGCCAGCCCGACCGGCTCTTCGTCGAGGGCCTTGCGCAGGCGCTGGTCGACCTTGTCTTCCGGATCGCCGCGCCCGCGGAGGCGCCGTTGTTGTTCGTCGCGCGACGGCGGCAGCACGAAGATCAGCACTGCGTCGCCATGTTGGTGTTTGACCTGGCTGGCACCGTCGACTTCGATCTCCAGGACCACATCACGTTGATCGGAGAGATCAGGCAGAGGGGTGCCGTAGTAGTTGTCGAGGAACTTGGTCCACTCGAGAAACCCTCCGTGCTCGATGCGATCCTCGAAGGTGGCGTGATCGGTGAACACATATGCGCTGTCAGGTTCACCGGGACGTTGCCGGCGGGTTGTCCATGACCTGCTCAACCACAGTTTCGGATCGCGCTCCACAAGCGCGTTGACAATCGTTCCCTTGCCTACGCCACCAGGGCCGGAGATGACAATGATGAGTGGGTCGGCGGATGCGTTGCTGGCCGCCATGGCCTCACTTGCCGAGTTGATCGAGCAGTGACTGCTTTTGTACGGCGCCGAGGCCCTGCACGCGGCGGTTGTCGGCGATACCGATGTCTTCCATGATCTTGCGCGCCTTGACCTTGCCGACGCCCGGCAGCGATTCGAGCAGCGAAACGACTTTGAGTTTGCCGACCGTGACACTGGTGGAGGCGAGTGCTTCCCGAATCGAAACAGAACCATTCTTCAGTTGGTTCTTCAGTTCAGCGCGAGCAGCGCGAGCCTCGGCGGCCTTAGCCAGAGCAGCCGTACGTTGTTCGGGCGTGAGTTGAGGAGGTGTTGCCATGACAAAACCCTAGTCCTGACCACGCATTCATGCGCGTCATTCGTTCAATGAGCACCGCCAACCAGTTCGGCAACCGACCCGATCCCCCGGCGCGCGCACCACTCGCCTACCCCCCCAAGAACCTTCAATGCCGCCCGCGGGTCGACGAAATTCGCGGTGCCAACCTGTATCGCGCTGGCACCGGCGAGGATCAGTTCCACGGCGTCCCAACCGCTGACGACGCCTCCGACCCCGATGATCGCCAGCTCCGGAATGGCAGCGTGGACATCGAAGACGGTCCGTACAGCGACCGGATGGATCGGTTGGCCGCTATAGCCGCCACCTCCAGCGCCGAGGACCGGGCGGCGGGCATCCGGATCGAGCACCATACCAAGCAGGGTGTTGATCAACGTGACCGCCTCGGCACCGGCCGCCTGCACGGCGGAAGCGACATCGACGACACGGTCGGTGTTTGCGCTGAGCTTGGCCCACCGCGGTCGTCCGCACGCCGCCACGGCGCCGATCACTTCTGCGGAGAGATCTGGATCGTGAGCGAAGATCCCCCGCCGTCCCTCCAAGTTGGGACACGAGAGGTTGATCTCGACGGCGATCACACTCGCTGGTGCATCGGCCAGCAGTTCCGCGGCACGGCGGTACTCGTCGACGGAACGGCCCCAGATGCTCGCCACCACGCGGGCTCCTGCGGCAGTCAACGCCGGTAGGTCGTCGGTGAGCCACGCCATCACGCCAGGACCTTGCAGCCCGACGGCGTTGATCATGCCGAGACCCGCCGGATGGACACGCGGTGCCGGGTTACCCGTCCATTCGAACGCCGCCAAGGACTTCACGACGTGAGCACCCAGATCTGCAAGGTCGAAGAACGCTTGGAACTCGGCCCCGTGCCCCGCAGTGCCGGACGCCGTCATCACAGGATTGGGAAGCTGCAGCGACCCGACGTGCGAACGAAGGACTGTCACGCGTGATATTCCTGCAGCGACCGTACTGAGAGGTCGTGGCCGACGTGTTCGGCCATTCCTTGCACGGCGGCGAGCGCCGCCTCGACCGTTGTGACTGAACTGACGCGATGTGTGATCGCCGCCTTCCGGATCTGCTCACCGTCGCTGCGCGCCCCGCTGCCTTGACCCTGCGGTGTGTTGACGACGAATGCGATGTCGCCGCCGGCTATGAGGTTGACCGCGTTGATCCCGTGTCCGTCAGAGATCTTCCCGACGACGGCGTCGACGCTGACCCCAAAGCTGGCGAGGTAGTCAGCCGTGCCAGTAGTCGCAGCGATGCCGAGCCCGAGCTCGCGCAACCGGCGGGCGACGACGATCCCAGCGGGCTTGTCGCCATCGGCGAGCGACAAGAAGACAGTGCCTTCGGTCGGCAGCACTGTTCCAGCAGCGAGCTCGGCTTTGTAGAAGGCCAGCCCGAATGTGGTGTCGATGCCCATCACCTCGCCGGTCGAACGCATCTCCGGGCCGAGCGCCGGGTCGACCTCGGGGAAGCGATTGAACGGCAGTACCGCTTCCTTGATCGACACATGTCCGTTGGTCGACGGCGGCTTCAGCAGTCCCTCGACGCGAAGTTCGGCGAGTGTTGCGCCGAGCATCACCCGGCTGGCGACCTTGGCCAATGGCACACCCGTTGCTTTTGCAACAAATGGCACCGTTCGACTGGCCCGGGGATTTGCCTCGATGACGTACACGGTCGTACCCAGCACTGCGTATTGCACGTTGATCAGGCCGCGCACATCCAATGCCTTGGCAATCGACTTTGTGTACGACTCGATGACCTCGACGACCCATGGCGGCAAGGTCTGCGGTGGGATTGCACACGCCGAATCGCCGCTGTGCACACCGGCCTCTTCGACGTGTTCCATCACGCCGCCGATCAGCACTTCGCCGGTGTGATCTCGAATCGCGTCGACGTCGACCTCGGTGGCGTCCTCGAGGAACCGATCGATCAAGACGGGCCGCTCTGCCGACAGACCGCCCTCGCGACCGAGTGACCCGAACCCTGCCAACTCGGCCATAGCGCGCGCCAGGTGATCGTTGTCGTGGACGATCTGCATCGCCCGGCCTCCGAGGACGTAGCTCGGGCGCACCAGCACTGGAAATCCAATTCCCTCGACGATCGTCAAGGCTTGGTCGAGGTCGACAGCCGTGCCACCCGGAGGTTGTGGAATGCGCAACCCGTGGCACAGCGCGCTCCACTTCTGGCGGTCCTCGGCGAGGTCGATCGACGTCGGCGATGTGCCGGCGATCAGTTCCTGGGGCAGCACGCCCGAAAGTTTCAACGGTGTCTGGCCTCCGAGCGACACGATGACCCGTGGTGGCTCGCCCCCGCTGGCGAGCGTTTCGGCAGCGATCACGTTGAGCACGTCTTCGCGTGTCAGTGGCTCGAAGTAGAGCCGGTCGCTGGTGTCGTAGTCAGTGCTGACGGTCTCGGGATTGCAGTTGACCATCACCGTCTCGTAGCCCGCTTCACGAAGAGCGAACGCGGCGTGCACACAGCAGTAGTCGAACTCGATACCTTGACCGATTCGATTCGGGCCACTGCCGAGGATGACGACGCGAGGACGATCGGAGGCGCGCACCTCGTTCTCATCCTCATAGGTCGAGTAGTGGTACGGCGTCTGCGCCGCGAACTCTGCCGCGCAGGTATCGACGGTCTTGTAGGTAGGGATCACTCCGGCGGCTTCGCGAATCTCTCGGACGATCAGCTCATCGGTGTCCCAGAGATGGGCGAGTTGGCCATCACTGAATCCCATCTGCTTTGCCCGTCTCCATTGACGCGAGGTCAACTCGTCGGGCTTCGTTTCAGCAAGCGCGGCCCGCTCTTCGACGATCTGCATCATCTGGTCGAGGAACCAGGCGTCGATCTTGCACGCGTCGTGAATCGTCTCGATCGCTATTCCGCGACGAAGCAGTTCACCGACCTGGAAGATCCGATCGGGGGTAGGTATCGAGATCATGCCGGTGAGGGTGTCGCTGTCGATTTCGGTCAACTCGGCCTCCGCTGGATCGCAGCCGAGACCGAGGCGCCCCTGCTCCAACGATCGCAGGCCCTTCTGCAGACTCTCGGCGAACGTGCGACCGATGGCCATCACCTCGCCGACCGATTGCATCTGCGTGCCCAGGATTCCTGATGAGCCGGGAAGTTTTTCGAATGCCCAACGCGGAATCTTGGTGACCACGTAGTCGATGCTCGGCTCGAAGCTCGCAGGCGTCGAGCTCGTGGATGTGGCAGTGATGTCGTTCTCGATCTCGTCGAGTGTGTAGCCGACAGCCAACTTGGCTGCGATCTTGGCGATCGGAAATCCGGTTGCCTTCGACGCCAGGGCGGATGATCGTGACACCCGAGGATTCATCTCGATGACGACCTGCTCGCCCGTGGCCGGGTTGACCGCGAACTGCACGTTGCTGCCGCCTGTTTCGACGCCGACGCGGCGGATGCAGGCGAACGCGGCGTCGCGCATCTGCTGGTACTCGACATCGGTGAGCGTCTGCGCCGGCGCAACCGTGATCGAGTCTCCGGTGTGCACACCCATCGCGTCGACGTTCTCGATCGAGCAGATGATCACGCAGTTGTCGGCGCAGTCCCGCATCACCTCGAGCTCGTACTCCTTCCACCCGGCAATGCTCTTCTCGATCAGGATCTCGCTGATCGGGCTGGCTGCGAGGCCGTCAGCCGCGCGCAGCTCGAACTCTTGGAGGGTCGAGGCGATACCGGTGCCGCGCCCACCGAGGATGTAGGCGGGACGGATGATGATCGGCAGCCCGATCCGCTCGACTACCTCCATCGCTTCGTCGAGCGTGTGGGCGATGCCGCTGACCGGCACCGACAAGCCGATCTCGATCATCGCCCGTTTGAACTTGTCGCGATCCTCGGCCGTGGCGATCGCCTCGGCGTTGGCCCCGATCATCTCCGGCGTTCCCGGCACACCGATGATGCCGCGCTCGAACAGTGTCATGGCCGTGTTGAGGCCGGTCTGCCCGCCCAGGGTCGGCAGCACTGCGTCGGGACGCTCGCGTTCGATGATCTTGGCGACCACCTCCGGCGTGATCGGCTCGATGTACGTCGCATCGGCGAAGTCGGGATCGGTCATGATCGTTGCCGGGTTGGAGTTGACGAGGATGACCCGGTAGCCCTCCTCGCGCAGCACACGGCAGGCTTGAGTGCCGCTGTAGTCGAACTCGCATGCCTGGCCGATGACGATCGGGCCGGACCCGATGATGAGGATCGAGTGGATGTCGGTTCGTTTCGGCATCAGGCCACCCCCAGCTCCGGCTGGATCAGCGACAGCGGCTCCATGCGATTCGAGCCGAGGGTCATCCCGACGGGTCGACCACCGACGAATCCGGCCGGGTCGGTCATCATCGCTGCGAACATCGCGAACAGATAGCGGGCATCGTGCGGACCTGGACCGGCCTCGGGGTGGTACTGCACGCTGAACGCCGGCAACCCCTCGACGCGCATTCCTTCCACGGTCCCGTCGTTGAGGTTGAGGTGGGTCACCGTTGCTCGGCTGTCGAGGCTGGTTGGGTCCACACAGAAGTTGTGGTTCTGACTGGTGATCTCGACTCGCCCACTCGGTTCGTGACGCACCGGGTGGTTGCCGCCGTGGTGGCCGAACGGGAGCTTGAACGTCGAGCCGCCGATCGCCCGGCTGAGCAACTGATGTCCGAGACAGATGCCGAACACGGGAACTTCGCCGAGCAGCGCGCCGATTGCGTCGACCGCGTAGCCCACTTCTGCCGGGTCACCTGGACCGTTCGACAAGAACACCCCGGCCGGCTTGCGGGCCAGCACCTCGGCGGCAGGAGTCGATGCCGGCACCACCTCGATGCGTCCGAGCGACGACAGCGAGCGCAAGATCGATTGCTTGAGTCCGAAGTCGTAGGCAACGATCAAGCGGTCGCCGTCACCGACCGAGTAAGGCTGCGGCGTGGTGACCTCGGCGACGAGATCGATGCCGTCGGTGCCCGGCTCGGCAGCTGCCGCGGCGCGTAGTGACGCCTCGTCGGCGGTTCCGAATGCGCCAGGCATCGCTCCGGTGTCGCGCAGCAGCCGGGTCAGTCTGCGCGTGTCGATACCTGCGATGCCGCCGATTCCGTAGCGGGTGAGCATCGCATCCAGCGATGCCTCGGCGCGATGGTTGCTGTGGCGTCGAGCGATCTGACGCACGATCACGCCGCGACAGAATGGCCGCCGCGATTCGAAGTCAGTGGCGTTGACGCCGTAGTTGCCGATGTGCGGATAGGTGAACGTGATGATCTGGCCGGCGTACGACGGGTCGGTGATTACCTCCTGATAGCCGGTCATGACCGTGTTGAAGACCACCTCGCCGCTGGAGACACCGTTTAGCGGCTCGGCGCCGAACTGCTCGCCCTCGAACACACTGCCATCGGCCAGTACGAGCGCGGCTTCTCGAATCATCGACGCACCATCTGCATGATCATGCAGCATATTGAATGACTATGACAAAGGCCATTCGAATCTGGTGGATCTGGACGCCACAGCCCTCTCACAGCACCAGGTCGGGCGCGCAGATCAGCGCCCAGATTGAGAAATCTCACGAGTTGCTCCTCCCGTATGGGCCTCACGGGACCCATTTCACGGCACGGTCACCGTAGCAGGAGCGAGTGCCCGATCCCGGTGTTGCGTACCTGTCTTGCCGCGCCGAAGCCCCACCGCCGCACATCGCCGCGTGCCCGGTGGTACCTTGCCGAGATGCCTGAACTGCGCGGCACTGTAGTGCTCGCAACGTACAACAGCGGCGCGTCGGTCGGGCCGGTGCTGGCCGAGCTCGAAGAGGCTGCCTCGGTCTTGCGTCGTTCGGGCATCGAGCTCGACGTGTTGTTGGTCGACGACTCCAGTCCCGACAACACAGCCGCGATCGCCACCGACGAGGCTGCTCGGCTCGGTATCAAGCTCGAGGTGCTCAGTTGCTCGCACCTCGGCCTCGGCCGTTCCCAGCTCGCCGGTTTCGAATATCTGTTGCGCAGTTCTGACCACGATTTCTTTGTCACGCTCGACCCGGACGGCCACCACGATGCGCGCCAGATCACCGACGTCGTTCGCACCTTCGTCGCCCGTCAGAGCGGCGTGACCATCGGATCGCGGTGGGTCAGGGGCGGCTCCTCGCCAGGCACGTCCGCTCTGCGCTCAGTGGTGAGCCGAACCGCCAACGTGCTCGCTCGCCGCATCATTGGTCTGCATGGCGTGCACGACGCGACCACGTCGTTTCGCATCATCCGTCCCGACGTAGCCCGACTGTGGATCGATCGGCAGATCCCTCCGGATGGATACGGCTACTTCACGACGTCCGTTGCGGTCGCGCAGGCGGCCGGCTTCTCGGTGACCGAATGCCCCATCACCTTCCGTCCGCGCTATGCCGGTGTGCGATCGCTTTCCTTCGCCGATGTCACCGCGTTCTGGCGCAGCCTGCATGCCACCAGAGTGTTGGTGGCCGAAGTTCGTGGCGAGGGTCGG
>JANMQX010000088.1:0-23343 GCA_031370745.1 Ilumatobacteraceae bacterium | reverse complement strand
GACGAAGTCAACAAGATCCGTGTCTGGGTCGATGCCAACCTCACCGTCGAAGGCGACCTGCGCCGCGACGTTGCCCAAGACATCAAGCGCAAGATCGAGATCGGCTGCTACCAGGGCGTGCGTCACCGCAAGGGCCTGCCGGTGCGTGGTCAGCGAACCCACACCAATGCCCGTACCCGCAAGGGCCCCAAGAAGACCGTCGCCAACAAGAAGAAGGCAGTGAGGAAGTAATGGCCAAGCCGAAGCCAGGTGGGCGTCGTCCCCGCAAGCGCGAGCGCAAGAACGTCACCGTCGGTGTCGTTCACATCAAGAGCTCGTTCAACAACACGATCGTGTCGATCACCGATACAGAGGGCAACGTCATCTCGTGGGCCTCGTCAGGTGGCGTCGGCTTCAAGGGTTCACGCAAGAGCACCCCGTTCGCCGCGCAGATGGCTGCCGAGAAGGCTGCCCGCGCCGCGATGGAACATGGTCTGCGTCGCGTCGAGGTACAGGTCAAGGGTCCCGGTTCCGGCCGCGACACAGCTGTTCGCAGCATTCAACAGACGGGCATCGAGGTCACCTCGATCAAGGACGTCACTCCAGTACCCCACAACGGCTGTCGTCAGCCCAAGCGCCGCAGGACCTGATCGATATGGCTCGTTACACCGGCCCGAAGGTGCGCATCTCGCGCCGCCTCGGCACCAACATCTTCGAAAATGAAAAGGGTCGCAAGGCCCTTGAGCGTCGCCCCTTCCCGCCGGGGGCACACGGTCGAACCCGTCGTCGCAACGCCGGCAGCGAGTACCTCGCTCAGCTGCAGGAGAAGCAGAAGGCAAAGTACATCTACGGCGTGCTCGAGCGTCAGTTCCGCAACACCTACGAGGAGGCTGTGCGCTTGCAGGGCCCGACGGGTGAGAACCTGCTGCGCCTGCTCGAGCAGCGTCTCGACAACGTGGTGTATCGCGCCGGTTGGGCAAGCACCCGCCCCCAGGCTCGCCAATTCGTCAGTCACGGTCTCATCCATGTCAACGGCAAGCGCGTCAACATTGCCAGCTACCGTGTCCGCCGGGGCGAGATCATCACCCTGCCACCGAAGTCGCGCGAAATGATTGTGATTCAACACAACCTCGACGTCATCGACCGCAACGTTGTCGGCTGGCTCGAGGTCGGAGACGGTGGCACGCAGGTCACCGTCCGCGATCTTCCGCAGCGCGACCACATCGACGTTCCGGTACGCGAATCCCTCATCGTCGAGCTCTACTCCAAGTAATTCGAAATTCCACCAAGCAGTCAAAGGCACCTTCATGCTCGTCATCCAGCGCCCCACCGTCGAAGCCATCGGCGACGAAGACAACAACCGTCAGCGTTTTGCCGTCGGCCCGCTCGAGCCCGGTTTCGGTCACACAATTGGTAACTCGCTGCGCCGCACCCTGCTCTCGTCGATCCCCGGTGCAGCAATCACCGCTGTGCGTTTCGACGACGCATTGCACGAGTTCGACACCATCGCCGGCATATCCGAAGACGTCACCGACATCATCTTGAACCTCAAGGACATCGTCCTCACCTCGACCAGCGACGACGACATCGTGCTTCGCCTCGACGTGCGCGGCGCAGCTGACATCACTGCCGGCGACATCAAGTGCCCCAGCGAGATCGAGGTCCTCAACAAGGACCTGCACATTGCCACGCTCAACACCAAAGGTCGCCTCGCTGTCGACCTCACGGTTGGTCGCGGACGCGGTTACCTGTCGAGCGACCGTGATTCGCAGAACCGCACCATTGGTGTCGTGCCGATCGATGCGATCTTCTCGCCGGTTCGGCGGGTGATGTTCGAGATCGAGCCCACCCGCGTCGAGCAGAGCACCAACTACGAGCGTCTGGTTCTCGACATCGAGACCGATGGCTCGATCACTCCTCGCGAGGCCCTGGCTTCTGCCGGTGCAACGTTGCGTTCGCTGGTCGACCTGGTCGCCAACCTCAGCGACGAGCCCCAGGGCCTCGAGCTCGGTGAGGTCGCCGCAGTTGCCGCTTCCTCGCCCGACCTCGACTTGCCGATCGAGGATCTCGACTTGTCGGAGCGCCCGCGCAACTGTCTGAAGCGTGCCCAGATCAACACCGTGGGCGAACTGCTGACCAAGACAGAGGACGATCTGCTCAACATCACCAACTTCGGGCAGAAGAGCCTCGACGAGGTCAAGCAGAAGCTCGACGAGCGCGGCTTGACGCTGCGCGGCTGATTCACGAAGCGCCGATCTAAGACGTCACGGAGATACCGACATGCCCGCAACCCCACGCAGAGCCCGCAACTTCGGCGGCAGCTCGCAACATCAGAAGCTGATGATGGCCAACCTCGCTGCGTCGCTGATTGCAGCGGAAGGCATCACCACCACCGAGGCCAAGGCCAAGGCCCTGCGTCCGATCGCCGAGAAGCTGATCACCAAGGCCAAGAAGGCACAGGACGAAGACGCCATGCGCGTCCACCGCATCCGCCAGATCCAGGGTTACCTCGGAGACAGGGAAATGACCCACAAGCTGGTCAACGAAGTTGCCCCGCGCTACGAGGGTCGCAACGGTGGATACCTGCGCATCCTCAAGCTCGGCCCGCGCCAGGGCGACAATGCCCCTATGGCGCGTATAGAACTGGTCTAGTCGATGGCCTCGCACCGCATCTTCGCCTCACGTTGATGCCGGCTCGTAGGCTGGTGGGGTGAGCAAGCACCACATATCGATCACCTACTGCGTGCCTTGAGACTATTCAGAGCGCGCCGTGAGCGCCGCACACGATCTGTTGCACGACTATCAACACCTGATTGCTGAATTGACCCTCGTCACCGGGTCGCGGGGCGTCTTCGACGTGGTCGTCGACGACGAGCTCCTCTATTCGAAGAAGAGCACCGGCCGTCATGGCGAACCCGGCGAGGTCCTGCGACTGTTCCGCGACCAGTACGCACAGGGCATTGACGTCTACAAGCGTTAGGGCGCTTGGCGCCGAGCACCGACGAGCATGAACTGAGGACGCTCCAGCTCGACTGCCCACTCCGGAACCTCGGCGATCTGTTCGGCGGTCGGTCCCCATTCGATCAGGTTGTCGAGCACAAAACCGGCCTTGCGCAGGCACGTCAGATACGTCTCGATCGTTCGGTGATACTTCTCGACTCCTGGTGCCAGCCAATCGGTCGTTCGCGGTCCTTCGGTCAGGTATTGATCCACGGGCCATGTCACATGGCCGGTTGCGTCGGCAACGAACTCGGGCCTCGACGGCGAGGTGTACACAGGATGCTCGACGGAGAACACGAACACTCCGCCACCAACGAGTGACCGATGAACCATCGTCGTCAACCGGTCGAGGTCGGCGAGATAGTGCAACGTCAACGAGCTGTAGGCGACATCGAAGGCCACCGGTGGCAGCTCGATCCGGTCGAGATCGCAGCGCTGATACGTGATCCGCGTGTCGGCGGTCGCCGCCGCGGCCCGAGCGAGCATTCGCTCCGACAGGTCAATGCCGAGGACCGAGGCGGCTCCGGCCTGGACGGCCCACTGCGCGAACCAGCCAAACCCGCAACCGAGGTCGACGACGCGGAGTCCCGACACGTCTGGCAGCATCGCCCGCAGGGTCGGCCACTCGGGCGCGCCGTCGAGCCCTTCGACCGAGCGCCGTAGGCCGGAGTAGGCGATGAAGAACTCCTCGCGATCGTAAATGTTCTGGGCCACCACGGCGAACGTACTCCGTTGGAACGACAGACCGCTTGGAGCAGCGCACGGACCGTGGCGTATCGTCGACACCATGCTGCGACGGGCCGTCCTGACCGTCGCCTACGACGGCACGGCATTCCACGGGTTCGCCGAGAACGACGGGGTTCGAACCGTGATGGGCGAGCTTCGCGCGGCTGTCGCGAAGGTCGTACGCCAGCCTGTCGATCTCGTTGGCGCGGGACGAACCGACGCCGGTGTGCACGGGTGGGGCCAGGTCGTCAGTTGCGACCTTCCTGAGGACACCGATCTCGCGACGTTGGTGCGCCGAATCAACCGCATGTGTGGTCCTGCCGTGGTTGCCCGCGCCGCGGTGTGGGCCGAGTCGGCCGACTTCAGCGCTCGCTTCACCGCGAAGTGGCGGCACTATCGGTACGACATCTGGAACGCGCCGGAGCCGAACCCATTTCTCGCCTCGACCTCGTGGCACGTGTTGAATCCAATGTCGTTGCCGACGTTGCGACTCGCCTGTGATCCGTTGATCGGCGAGCACGACTTCTCGTCGTTCTGTCGTCGGCCCAGGCTGCTACCGGACCAGCATGAGCCGTCGATGACACGCAACGTCATGCTGGCGCGCTGGTCGGAGGTGCCCACCGGCTATGGCTGTGGCTTGTTGCGTTTCGAGATCCGCGCCAACGCCTTTTGTCATCAGATGGTGCGCGCGATCGTCGGCACGATGGTCGATGCAGGCGCGGGCAGGCTGCAGGCCGGCGAGATGCGCGGCATCCTCCTCGCCAAGGATCGTCAATATGCCGGCCAAGTTGCCCCAGCACAGGGTCTGTGCCTGTGGGAAGTCGGCTATGGCTGACAGCGGCACAACCGAATTGACGGGAACAATGCTGCGAGCATGGTCGTTGACACCGAGGCGCCGCCACAGGGAGGACCGATGTCACCACAACGAATTCTGATCATCTCTACGCCTGTCGGTCCGCTCGGCAGCGGCACCGGTGGCGGTGTCGAGTTGACGCTGCACAGCCTGGTGCTCGGTCTCACGGGGCTCGGCCATCGCGTCGAGGTCTTGGCGCCAGAGGGATCGCTCCACGTCGGCGCAGTGGTCCACCAGATACCCGGCGCGCTGCAGCCGAGCGCGCACAGCGACGATCGCGACACGCTCATCAGCGTTCCGGCCGACGGTGTGCTGGCGGCGATGTGCGAGTGGGCGCGAGTCCATCAGGACGAATTCGATGTCATCCTCAACCTGGCCTACGACTGGTTGCCGTTCTACCTCACGCCCTTCTTCGTCACCACTCCACTGGCCCACCTCGTCAGCATGGCAACACTCAGCGATGCAATGGACGACGCGATCAAGCGGGCCGCCGGATTGCGCCCGCGCAATGTGGCAATGCACAGCCACGCCCAAGCAGCGACGTTCCCCACCTTGGCGGACGCGGTGCCGGTGATCGGCAGCGGAATTGCCGTCGAGCGCTACGACATGCACATGACGGCCGACGAACCGCGATACCTCGGCTTCATCGGCCGGATCTCGCCGGAGAAGGGCCTCGATGACGTTGTCGCGGTCGCCGAGGCGAGCGGGCTACCGCTGAAGGTCTGGGGACTGATGCAGGATCAGACGGTCTGGGACGCCGCCATCAAGGCGCATCCGGATGCAGAGGTGTCGTACGAAGGCTTCTTGCCGACTGATGAACTGCAGGCGGCCATCGGAGGTTGTGCTGCACTGGTGATGGCACCGAAATGGGTCGAGGCGTTCGGGAACGTTGCCATCGAGGCAATGGCGACAGGCGTACCGGTGATCTCGTACCGGCGAGGAGGTCCGTCGGAGATCATCGACGATGGCGAAACCGGATTCCTGGTCGAGCCCGACGACATCGACGGTTTGATTGCTGCTGTTGGTCGAATCGATGAGCTCGACCGCGTCGAGTGTCGCCAGCATGTCGAGGAGCAGTACTCGATCGAGGCCCTTGCCGGCAGAGTCGAACAATGGCTCGACGCGGTGATCGAGTGTCACCGCAACTCGTGGTACGCCAATCCAGCCTGAAAACGGCCCCACACTTGCCGCTTTCGGTCAGAAGCCCGTATCATTTCACGGTTCCCTGGCGACGCATCGCCCGGCGGCGACGCCTAGTTCTGCCACAGAATACAAAGGTTCTGAAATGCCTACTTACAGCCCGAAAGCAAGCGAGATCACCCGCGCCTGGCACGTCATCGACGCCGACGGCCTGGTTCTCGGTCGCATGTGCACCGAAGCCGCCCGCGTTCTGCGCGGCAAGCACAAGCCGACCTTCGCCCCGCACATCGATTCCGGAGATCATGTCGTGGTGATCAACGCCAGCAAGATCGTGCTGACCAAAGACAAGGCTGCCAACAAGGGCGTCTATCGCTACAGCGGCTACCCGGGCGGCATGAAGACCGAATCGTACGAGAAGCTGCTCGGCCGCAAGCCGGAAGAAGCCATTCGTCGCAGCATCCAGGGCATGTTGCCGAAGGGCCCGCTCGGACGCCAGATGATCAAGAAGCTCAAGGTCTATGCCGGCCCAGAGCACCCCCACGCAGCCCAGCTCCCAGTCGTCCTCGATCTCGCTGCGGCCAAGGCCCGTTGAGCGCGAAAGGAACCCGTCACATGGCTACCAAACCGCTCACCCAGACCACCGGTCGTCGCAAGGAAGCGGTGGCTCGCGCCCGCCTGCGTCCCGGCACCGGAACGCACACGATCAACGGCAAGGCATTCGACGCCTACTTCACCACGGCGATGCAACGCATGACCGTCACCGAGGCACTTCGCGTCACCGAGACCGAAGGCAACTACGACATTGATGCGACGATGCACGGCGGCGGCATCAGTGGCCAGGCTGGCGCGCTGCGCATGGCCATTGCCCGTTCGCTCGTCGAGCTCGATCCCGAAGCCCGCGCAGCACTGAAGAAGGCCGGCTTGCTGACCCGCGACCCGCGTCGCAAGGAGAGCAAGAAGTACGGCCTCAAGAAGGCTCGCAAGGCCCCGCAGTACACCAAGCGCTGATCGAGGCGGCCATGGGCCAGCTTCGGTTCGGAACAGATGGCGTTCGTGGTCGCGCGCTGTCCGAACTCACGGCCGAGTACGTCTCGTCGCTCGGCCACGCGGCTGCCGAGGTGATCGGCTCCGGCGACTGGTTGATCGGCCACGACACACGCGAGTCCGGTCCGGTGCTCGAACAGGCGTTGATGGCCGGCCTGGCCGCCGGTGGCGCGGTGCCGTCACAGGTCGGCGTGCTTCCGACGCCAGCACTGGCCTATCTTTCGGCGCTGCACAGCGTTCCCGCGGCAATGATCACTGCCTCGCACAATCCGTGGCACGACAACGGGGTCAAGATTTTTGCTGCAGGAGGATTGAAGGTTTCCGAGGAGGCGGAGCGGGCAATTGAAGCGTTGATGGGCAATGACGTTGCCGTGTCGGCGCCGACCGGCCCTGTTCATTCGGCAACAGTCGCGCCCTACTTCGAACACCTGGTCGAGATAATCGGACCACAAGGCCTCGGTGGGATGCGCATCGTTGTTGATTGCGCAAATGGGGCGATGTTCGAGGCTGCGCCGCTGGTTATCCGCAGGCTCGGTGCGGACGTGGTCGTCATCAACGCCGAGCCGAACGGGCGCAATATCAACGATCACTGTGGGGCAACCAATCCAGCAGCACTTTCCGGCGCGGTGGTAGCCAACGCAGCCGACCTCGGTTTGGCCTTCGACGGCGATGGTGATCGCCTGATCGCAGTCGACCATCTCGGCAACGTGGTCGACGGCGACAGGATGATCGCGCTGGCCGCGCTACAGCTTCGCGACGATGGGCAACTCACCGACGACACGGTCGTTGTCACCGTGATGAGCAACCTCGGATTTCACAAGGCGATGGAGGCCGCGGGCATCAAGGTGATCACGACTGCTGTTGGCGACCGTTCCGTGCTCGAAGCGTTGGACGCAGGCGACTACGCGATCGGCGGCGAGCAGAGTGGGCACATCGTCTATCGACATCTGGCGACGACAGGCGACGGCCTGCTCGCCGGGTTGAGGCTGGCGGCCTACGTCCGCAACCGCCGACAGTCGCTCGCTGAGCTGGCCGGCGCAGTCATGACGTCATACCCGCAGGTGCTCGTCAACGTCAAGGTCGCCCATCGACATCCGAACGTCGATGTCGAGCTGGCAGCCGAGATCGCCTCAGCGCTCGAAGCCCTCGACGGGGAGGGTCGAATCCTCGTTCGGCCCAGCGGCACCGAGCCTTTGATCCGAGTAATGGTGGAGGCCGCCAACCAGCTACTGGCCCAAGCGACGGCCGACACGTTGGCCAGCGTCGTTTTGGCCCGCTTCGGGTGATCCGTTACGCCCGGCCGGTCGCGAAATGTTCCCTCGGGCCGAAGATTCTGTGTCGCCTCTCACTGCGGGCGACCGGTCGGCGCGCGGTGGCGCTCGGTAACCTGAGCAGCCATGTGCGGCATCATCGGCATCCTCAGCAGGCCCTCGCATCGCCGGGCTCCCGAACCTACCGAGTTGCTCGCTCACCTCGACCAGGCAGTGGCCGCCACGAGCCTGTCGGGTGCAGCAACTGCAGTGCGGCGCTGCGATGAACTGCTGAAAGGCGTGCCCGGCGTCAGCGCGTTGATCGGTCGCTACGAACTGGCGGTTGGTATCACTGCAAGGCTCGATCAGCTCGAAGCGCGCATAGCCGAGACCGACAGCGACATCGAGTCGAACGAGTCGATCGGTCCCGAGGAGCAGGAACGAATTGCCACCCAGTTGATCGATCTGCGCGACGCGACGTGGGCAGTTCGAAACGATCGTCTGCGTACCGCTCGCGAAGTCGAGGCGTTGGTCGGCCGCGATAGCACCGTCGCTGCGGTCGCTGGTTATCTAGCTGTGCAGCAGTCGCTGTCGGCACTTGATCGGTTGGAGGTTCGTGGTCGCGACTCGGCCGGGTTGCACCTGCTTGTGTGGAACCATGGGTTGGCGTTGTCGGATCCGATCGTGCGACGGATGCTCGCCGAACGCAACACCGACCCACTGTTCCAGAACGGTTCGGTGCGCGTCGCCGGTCACAGCTTCAGCTTCGTGTACAAGGCCGCCAAAGAGATCGGCGAGCTCGGCGACAACACCCGCGCCTTGCGCACGGCCATCGCGGCCGATGCGCTGTTGCGCCTGGCGCTCTCGCAGCCGGATGCTCGCCTGACCGTGCTCGGTCACACACGATGGGCCAGTGTCGGGATCATCAGCGAAGCCAATTGCCATCCGCTCAACAGTGAAGAGCTCGAACAGACGGGCGCGATGCCCTATATGGTCGCCGCGCTCAACGGCGACGTCGACAATCACGCCGACATCAAAGTGCGCTACGGCCTGCACATTGCCGGCCCGATCACCACCGACGCCAAGGTCATCCCCGCGGTGATGGCCCGACACGCTGCGGCGGGTGTGGCGGATCTCGGTGAAGCATTCCGTCGCACGGTTGCCGAATTCGAGGGCAGCGTGGCGATTGGTGCTGCAGCCGCAGATCAGCCGGACCACCTCTACCTGGCATTGCGCGGCAGCGGCCAGGCGTTGTACGTCGGGCTTGGCGACGACTGCTACATCGTGGCCAGCGAACCATACGGCGTTGTTGAAGAAACCATTCGCTTCGTGCGGATGGACGGCGAGTCGCCCGCACCATCGGGCAGCCGCGGACAGGTCTTCGTTCTCGATGGCGCGCAGGCTGGAGATCTGGCGGGTGTACGTCGGATCGCTTACGACGGCAGCGAACTGCCCGTTACGGAGAGCGACGTTGCCATCGCTCAGGTCACGACCCGCGACATCGATCGTGGTGACTCGCCGCACTATCTGCTGAAAGAGATCAGCGAGGCTCCGGCGAGCTTTCGTAAGACCGTACGCGGCAAGATCGTCGAAATCGACGGTTTGCGGCGCGCCTCGGTAGGCCTTCGCGCCCTGCCTGTCGACATCCGCGCCCGTTTGGCTGACGGCAGCATCACCAAGATCAGGGTCATCGGCCAAGGCACCGCTGCAGTCGCCGGTCGGAGCATGGCCGCCGTCCTCGATGGGCTCGCGGACGGCGAGCTGGACATCGATCCCATCACCGCAACCGAACTCAGTGGTTTTGGCATGCGTCTCGACATGACCGACACACTGGTCGTGGCCGTCAGCCAGAGCGGCACGACAACTGATACCAACCGCACGGTTGATCTCGTTCGTGGTCGCGGTGCGGCAGTGCTCGGAATCGTCAATCGGCGAAACAGCGATCTCACCGACAAGGCCGATGGCGTGATGTACACCAGTGATGGGCGTGACGTCGAGATGAGTGTCGCTTCCACCAAGGCGTTCTACGCGCAGGTCGCCGCTGGTGTGTTGCTGGCGTGCGCGATCACCGAAGCTGCGAACGTGGGTTCGGCACAGCGCCGACACGACCTGCTGACTTCGCTGCGAATGGTGCCCGAGGCAATGCTCGAAGTGCTCGCCCGACGCGACATCATCGCCGATGCGGCGCGGCGCTTCGCCCCGCCCAAGCGCTATTGGGCGATCGTTGGCAGCGGTCCCAACACCGTCGCCGCAGAAGAGGTCCGGATCAAGCTCAGTGAGCTGTGCTACAAGTCGATCGCCTGCGACGTCACTGAAGACAAGAAGCACATCGACCTGTCGAGCGAGCCACTGATCCTGGTCTGCGCGGCCGGTCTCGTCGGTGGCACCGCCGACGATGTCGCCAAGGAAGTGGCGATCTACAAGGCCCACAAGGCGACGGCAATCGTCGTGGCGACGGAGGGCGACGAACGATTTGCCGCAGCCGCGGCAGTTCTGACGGTACCGGCGATCGATTCGGCGCTTTCGTTCGTGCTGTCGGCGATGGTCGGGCATCTGTTTGGCTATGAGGCTGCGCTGGCGATCGATGCCTCGGCGCGTCCGTTGCGCGAAGCACGAGAGGTGATCGAGCAAGCCTTGATCGCGTCAGACAACGGTGACTACGTGCTCAACGCAGTCCGACAGGGGATCGGGCAGCATGCCGACCGATTCGGTGAGGGCCTGCGATCCGGTCTGTACGACGGCCATCTCGAGGCGTCGACTGCGGTGCGGCTGTCGGCTCTGCTCGCCGACTTGCGTGACGACCTTCCACTCGAGGCCTACCACCGCGCAACGGGCAAGGTGGCAACGCCCGGTGTGATGATCGACGACCTCACCGCCTCGCTGACCCGGGCGATCGAGGAGCTGACACGTCCCGTCGATGCCATCAAGCATCAGGCCAAGACGGTGACGGTCGGTATCAGCCGCAGCGACGAAGGAGTGCTCGATCGAGCACTCGTGCAAGCGACCTTGTCGGCAGGTGCCGGCCGCGACGCGTTGAGCTATCACACGCTGAAGGTGCTCGCCGACCTTGATCCGGCAGTGCAATCTGTCGCCGGGTACACCCGTTATCGCATCGATGGAGACCCGGCCGGCGAGGCGCAGATTGCAATTGTTGATCGCGGCGGGCTCTCCACCGAAGTGACGAGTCGTGTCGAACGCAACCCGCAATTGGTCGGTACGAAGCGTCGTGTCGCCGCCGAGCGCCAAGTCCTGGTGGCGCGAGGACGCAGCGACGGTCGCACGGTCATTTTTGTGCCGGAGGTCAAAGCTGGTGTCTGCATCGGCATCACGTTGTTGCATGTGCAATTCCACGACCGGCTTCCGGCGGCGGTGATGCGTGGGGTGCTGCAGGGATACGACCACCGCTACGACCGCCTGGTCGACTGGGTGTCGGAGACCGAAGGTGTGTTCCGAGATGACCTGCTCGGCGAGTTCCCGGTCGCAGATCTGCTGATCGCACCGATCTCCGAGGCAGCCGACCAGTGGCGTTCGTGATCTGCGGCATCGGAGTCGACGCCGTCGACATCGAGCGATTCCGTAGATCATTGGAGCGCACGCCATCGATGCGCGAACGGCTGTTCACCGAGCACGAGCTTGCTGACGTCGCGCCGAAGGCCGATCCGGTGCCGTCGCTGGCCGCCAGGTTTGCTTCTCGCGAAGCCGTGATGAAGGCAATGGGTCTTGGCCTTGGCGCGTTCGGCTTTCACGACGTCTGGGTCGATCGCCGCGAAAGTGGAGAACCGCATCTCAACATCACCGGACGCGCTGCCGAGTTGGCACATGACCGGGGGATCGAAACGTGGCATCTGTCGATCACCCACACCGACCAGGTCGCCATCGCCTACGTCGTCGCCTCGTGACGTAGCCTCATCGGCATGCTGCCGATCGTCACGCCTGAGGAGATGGCCGCGATCGACGCGGCCGCGCCTGTGCCATCGCAGGTTCTCGTCGAGCGGGCTGGTGCAGCCGTTTCGTGGGCGGCACTGCGCATGCTGGGAGGCGCGTACGGGCGCACCGTCAACGTGCTGTGCGGCAAGGGCAACAACGGCGCCGACGGGCGCGTCGCCGCCCGACATCTTGCCGCCAAAGGTGTGCGAGTGCGGGTGTTCGAGGTGTCATCGTGCCCTTCTGTACTGCCACCTTCGGACTTGGTGATCGATGCCGCCTTCGGAACCGGGTTTCGAGGCAGGTGGTCGCCGCCCAATGTCGGCGACACGCCGGTGCTGGCGGTCGACGTGCCCAGCGGTGTCGACGCGCTGACTGGCGATATCGCCGGCGACGTCTTGGTCGCCACCCGCACGGTCACGTTCGCCGCATTGAAGCCAGGTCTGCTGATGCCGCCGGGGAGCGCCCTCGCCGGTGAACTCGAACTTGCCGACATCGGGCTCGACATCGGTTGGGCGCGAGCCAACTTGGTCCAAGCGGCCGACGTGATCGAATGGTGGCCAGAGCGCGACGAATACGCACACAAATGGCGCAGTGCGGTGCGGGTCATTGCCGGCAGTTCGACAATGACCGGCGCGCCACGATTGGTTGCCCACGCGGCGATGCGGTCTGGTGCCGGAATGGTGCACCTGTCGATCCCAGGCATGACGCTGACCGACGAGCCCATCGAGGTAGTTCAGCGACCACTGCCCAGTACCTCGTGGGCCGATGCTGCGCTCGCCTCGCTCGACCGCTTCCATGCAATGGTCGTCGGGCCGGGGCTCGGACGATCCGACGACACCGCCGCCAACATCCGCAAGCTCGTTGTCGAGGCTCCGCTTCCGATGGTGATCGACGGCGACGGGCTGTTCGCCCTGGGCTGGAGCGCGGAGGGCGCAGCGACACTGCTGCGCCGCCGACGCGTTCCGACCATCTTGACTCCGCACGACGGCGAGTACGCCTTGTTGTCGGGTAGTCAACCCGGCGCCGACCGAATGGTGGCAGCTCGACGGTTGGCAGCCGACAGCGGCTGCACCGTGTTGTTGAAGGGTGCCGCCACCATTGTCGCCGACCCCAATGGTGCAGCACTTGTCGTCACCGCAGGCGACGCCCGGTTGGCGACGGCGGGCACCGGCGATGTGCTCAGCGGGATCATCGGTGCGCTGCTGGCCGGCGGCATGAAGCCGCTGCACGCCGCAGCTGCCGCGGCATGGTTGCACGGTCAAGCCGGCCGACGAGGTCAACGGCACGGCTTGGTCGCGAGTGACCTGCCCGATCTGATTCCGGCGGTGCTGGAAGAGCTGTTGTGAGCCGCTGGGCGTGGGCCGAGATCGATCTTGGCGCAGTCCGCCACAACGTCGAGGTGTTGTGCGCGACCGCCGCGCCTTCTGCTGCTCTATGGGCCGTCGTGAAGGCCAACGGCTATGGGCACGGAGCGGTTCCGGTGGCGCGAGCCGCGTTGGAAGGTGGTGCCGGCGGGCTGTGCGTGGCGTTGGTGCAGGAGGGGCTGGCACTGCGCGACGCCGGTATCGACTGCCCAATTCTGGTCCTCAGCGAACAACCAGCGTCGGAGCTGGCCAGCGCGGTGCGCGCCGGCCTCGACCTGACGGTGTACTCCAACGCGCAGCTGGAGGCGATTGCGGACGCCGGCGGACGCGAGCACCCAGTGCACTTGAAGATCGACACGGGAATGCGTCGAGTCGGCGCTACCGCTGCCGACGCAGTGGGACTCGCCGCCGCCATCGCCTCGTCACCCGGTGTGCGGCTCGCAGGCCTCTGCACACACCTCGCCAATGCCGACGAGCCGGACGATTCGTACAACGCGATGCAGATCGAATCGTTCGACAACGTGCTGGCCGCAGTCGCCGACGCCGGGCATCACCCACCGCTCGTCCACGCAGCAAACTCGGCAGCCACCCTTGCGCTGCCGGCCTCGCGCTTCAACCTCGTGCGCGTCGGTATCGCCATCTACGGCATCTCGCCGGGTGCGGCGCTCGACCAGCGTGCAGCGACGTTGCGGCCGGCGCTGTCGCTGCATGCTCGCGTGGCGCACGTCAAGCAGGTCAACGCCGGTGATCGCATCTCGTACGGGTTGAGGCATCGCTTCGACCGAACGGCGACCGTGGCGACGCTTCCACTCGGCTACGCCGACGGTGTGCCTCGTCGGCTGTTCGCAGGCGGCGGCGAGGTGTTGATCGGTGGCCGCAGACGACCGATCGTCGGCGTCGTCACCATGGACCACCTGATGGTCGATTGCGGCAACGATCACGTTGCTATCGGAGATGCAGCGGTGCTGATCGGCTCGCAAGGCGACGAATCGATCCTGGCTACCGAATGGGCCGAGCGGTTGGGCACGATCGGCTACGAGATCGTCTGCGGGATCTCGGCGCGCATCGACCGGCGATACACGGCGGCGTGAACCTCTAACATCATCGGCGGCCATGTTGCATCTCCGTTCCGACTCGCTGGCGACAACGTCTGCCATCGCCGCGTCCGTGGCCGGCCTGGCTCGGCGCGGCGATCTCATCGTGCTCGCCGGCGAGATGGGGGCAGGCAAGACCGCGTTCGTCAAGGGTTTCGGCCAGGCGATCGGCGTATCGGAGCCCATCACTTCGCCGACCTACACCCTTATCCACAGCTACCCTGCCGGCCGAGTGACGCTGCATCATGCCGACATCTACCGGCTGACAACTCATCACGAGGTGGCCGATTTGGCGCTTGCCGAGTTGCTCGAGTCCGACGGCATTGTCATGGTCGAATGGGGAGACGTGGTCGCTGGTTCGTTGGGCGATCATGTGCTGGTGCGACTGGAGTTCGACGAGGCCGATACCGACGCCCGCATGATCGCGATCAGTGCGGCCGGCCGGGCATGGGCGGCCCGCTGGGATGAGATGGAGCGTCGGCTGGCAGGATTCACATGCTGATCCTCGGTATCGAAACCGCCACCGAACAGGTGAGCGTCGCCATCGGGGGTCACGAGGGGGTGTTGGCGATGTTCGAGGTCTGCCGCGGCCGGCGTCACGTCGAGACACTGATTCCCTCGATCGAGTTCGTCTGCAAGCAAGCCGGCGTCGAGATGACGGAATTCGGAGCCATCGCCGTCGATGTAGGGCCCGGCCTGTTCACCGGAATGCGTGTTGGTCTCGCTGCTGCCAAGGCCATCGCCCAGGCCCTGCGGGTACCGATGATCGGGATCAGCTCGCTCGATCTGCTGGCCTTTCCGTTGCGTCAGAGCGGCCGAGAAGTTGCCGCTGTGATCGACGCCCGCAAGGGCGAGTTGTTCTCGGCCTTCTATCGGCCGGTGCCCGGCGGAGTGCAGCGGCTGGGTCAGCCGCGTTGTGGCTCCGTCGAGGATCTCATTGGCGAGCTGATGGCGCGCGGCCACGACAGCGTGTGCGTCGGCGATGGCGCCCTGCGTTACCGCGAGGAGATCGCCGCGATGGTGCGCTGTGATTTCGCCGAGCAGTTCCTGTCGCATCCATCGGCAGCGCCGCTGGTGCAATTGGCGCACGCTCGCGCGCTGCGCGAAGAGTGGGTCAACCCGTGGGAGATCCAACCGCTCTACCTGCGCGCTCCCGACGCCCAGATCAACTGGTCGACTCGGGCGTCGGCTTCGCGGGGTGGACGATGAGCGTGCTGTCGCGTCTGCTGTCGCGTGGTGATGCCGACGAGCATGTCATCATCGAGCCGTTGCGTCGCCGGCATCTGGCCGACATCTTGGCGATTGAAATGGTGTCGTACCCGAAGCCGTGGTCGCGGGGTGTGTTCCAGAGCGAGCTCGAACTGACTCGCGGCACCGATCGTTATTACATCGTCGCTCGCTCCGGAGCCTCGGTCATTGAGTACGCAGGTTTGATGTTCGTGGTCGGCGACGCTCACGTCACCAACATCGCCGTCGCTGCCGACCGGCAACGTCAAGGAGTTGCGACGCTGATGCTGGCCGAGTTGGCCTGGGAAGCGATCAACCGCGGTTGCGAAGCGATGACGCTGGAGGTTCGGGTCAGCAACACCGGCGCGCGATCGCTGTATCGCAGCTTCGGATTCGTGCCGGCAGGAGTGCGTCAGCGCTACTACGAGAACACCGAGGATGCAATCGTCATGTGGTGTCACGACATCGGCGAGGCTGCCTACGGCGAACGCTTGAGAGCCTTGAGCCCCGACTCTGGGCCTGGTCATCGACAACGATGAACGTCACCGACTCAACCGTGGTCCTCGGCATCGAGACGAGCTGCGACGAGACCGCCGCGGCCCTGGTGATGGGTGGTTACGACATCCTCTCCAGTGTTGTGTCGACGCAGGTCGATCTGCACGCCCAATACGGAGGCGTCGTGCCCGAGATTGCCAGCCGGGCGCATCTCGACCTGCTCAACCCCGTCGTGGCGAGGGCGATCGTGGAAGCCGGCGTCGAGCCCGAGCGGATCGACGCGGTCGCGTGCACCGTTGGGCCCGGTTTGGTTGGAGCGTTGCTGGTCGGGGTGTCGGCTGCCAAGGCGTTGGCGTTGACGTGGGACGTGCCGTTCATCGGTGTCAACCACATGGAGGCACATCTGTATGCGGCCTTTCTCGAGGATCAGTCGCTGGAGATGCCTCTGGTCGTGCTGCTCGTCTCTGGCGGGCACACGATGTTGATCGAGATGCGCCATCACGGTCACTATCGTCTGCTCGGCCAGACCATCGATGATGCGGCCGGCGAAGCGTTCGACAAGGTTGCCCGCTTCCTGGGGCTCGGGTACCCCGGCGGCCCGGCGATCGAGCAGGAGGCACTTCGCGGTGACCCGACCGCGATCGCCTTCCCCAGAGCGATGCTCAACGAGGGCCTCGACTTCAGCTTCAGCGGTTTGAAAACGTCGGTCGTCAACTACGTGCGCAAGAACCCCGATGTGTCCGCTGCCGACGTGTCCGCGTCTTTTCAGGCGGCAGTGATCGAGGTGCTGGTGACCAAGGCTCGCCGCGCCGCGGCTTCCGTCGGTGCACGCGGCCTTGCGCTCGGCGGCGGTGTCGCTGCCAACTCCCTGCTGCGCGAACGGTTCGCCGAGGCAGGCAGCCAAGATTCCATACCGGTCTTCTTGCCCAGTCGGGCGATGTGCACCGACAACGCCGCGATGATCGCAGCGACGGGATGGCACCGGCTCGGCAGCGACGGCCCGACCCCGCTCGACGTCGGCGCCCTACCCAACCTCCGCCTCACGTTCGACCCCTAACCGCGGGGCGATCGGATAGGGCGAGGTGGCAAGTGGTCGTAGCCTGGCCGGGTGAGAATCGGCTCGTTTGCTCCCGTCGCACCGGTGGTGCTCGCGCCGATGGCCGGAGTCACCAACGCGCCGTTCCGCACGATGTGCCGCGAATTTGCGCCCGGTTTGGTGTACGTCAACGAGATGGTGATGGCCACGGCCGTCGTGCACGGCAATTCCAAGACCGAGCGGATGATGACGTTTGGCGCGGACGAACAGCCGCGTAGCCTGCAGATCTATGGCAGCGACCCGCTGATTCTCGGCGAGGCGATCCGAAAGTTGTGTGGCGCCGACCGTGTCGACCACATCGATATCAATTTCGGCTGCCCGGCCGCCAAGGTCACCCGCAAGGGGGGAGGCGCGGCCGTGCCGGCCAAGCCGAACTTGCTGCGTGCGATCCTTCACGAGGCAGTCGCAGCGGCCACGCCGTTCGCTGTTCCGGTGACGATCAAGTTCCGCAAGGGGCTCTTCGATTCGCTGCTGACCTACATCGAGACCGGCCGCATCGCGGTCGACGAGGGGGTGGTGGCCATCGCCCTTCACGCCCGTACGGCAGAGCAGCACTATGCAGGAAGCGCAGATTGGAACGCGATCGGCGAGTTGAAGGCTGCCGTTGCCGAGATTCCGGTGCTGGGCAACGGGGACATCTGGGAAGCGGCCGACGCAGTCGAGATGATGCGCCAGACGGGATGCGACGGCGTGGTCGTCGGTCGTGGCTGCCTCGGCCGGCCGTGGCTCTTCCGTGATCTCGTCGAAGCCCTCAAAGGTCGACCTGTCCCGCAATCTCCTTCACTCGGTGAAGCCTGCGAGGTGATGGCCCGCCATGCTCACCTCTTGGCAGGCCACCTCGGCGAGAACCTGGCGATGCGCGACTTCCGCAAGCACACGTCGTGGTACCTCACCGGATATCCGGTTGGTGGAGAAGTTCGTCGACGGTTCGCCAACATCTCGACCCTGGCTGAGTTGGAAGATCTCATCGCGCCGCTCGACCCGGCTGTCGCACTCGTCGCGGGTGGCGAGCGCATCCGCCGAGGACAC
This sequence comes from Ilumatobacteraceae bacterium, assembly GCA_031370745.1. Lineage (GTDB taxonomy): Bacteria > Actinomycetota > Acidimicrobiia > Acidimicrobiales > Ilumatobacteraceae > JAENVT01. The sequence goes on along the minus strand of JANMQX010000088.1, from coordinate 5,119 downwards.
ACCAACGGTCCGATTCGAGTCGCTCTACCCGACGGCTACCTCGACCATCTCGACGACGTCGTAGTGCCCGACGACTCGCAGGTGATGGCGCTCAGCGGCGGATGACCAGGGTCGTCCTGGCGTCGGCGTCGGCACGTCGACACGACCTGTTGTCGCAGATCGGCGTGCGCTTCGAGGTCAGAGTTCCCGACATCGACGAGTCGCCGATCGAGGGCGAGGATCCGCTCGTCTACGTGCGCCGGTTGGCGACCGCGAAGGCGCGGGCGGTGACCTCGGCACCCGACGAGTTGGTCATTGCCGCCGATACGACGGTTGACCTCGAGGCGACGATCATGGGCAAGCCAAGCGACGACCGCGATGCGAGGTGGATGTTGCGCGGGTTGTCGGGGCGCACGCATCGGGTGCACACGGGCGTCGCCATTCGGCTCGGCGCTCGAGAAGTTGCCGATGTCTGCACGACGTCGGTCACCTTTGTGTCGCTCGACGAGACGACGATTGATTGGTATGTCGCCACGGGTGAGCCGTTCGGTAAGGCCGGTTCGTATGCACTCCAGGGCGCAGGCGGGGCCTTGGTCACACGCATCGACGGCAGCGTCAGCAACGTGATCGGATTGCCGTTGCATGTTGTTGTCGACCTCGCCGGCCGCATGGGGGTGGCTCTGCTGAAATAGATTCGTGGTTGGTCAGACGTCGTTCGACAGGGTCACAACGCTGGCCACGATGCAACCGTCTCGCCGTTGCTGTCGACGATGCGGGCCGTGAACGGAACAGGTTGGAAAAAGACCATGGCGGTGAAGTTGTCGGCCAGGCTCCGATCGATCATCAGCAACGGGGTGACTGTGGATGGCAGACCGTTCGGGTTGACGTGCAGTTGTGCTCCGGTCATCGCGAGCGGCACCTTTGCAAGCACGTAGGTGCGGCCGTGTTCGACGACGGTCTCGATGGTGGGTTTGCCGCTGGGCAGGCTGATCCGGGCCTCTGTCGGTTGCGTCGAATCACCCGGTTGCCCGATCCACCACAGGTATCCGTTGGAGGCGTTGGAGGGATTGCGTGTCGACACCTGAATCGTCCAGGGCCATCCATCGGCAAGCATCCCTGAGGCGATGGTCTTCCGATGGGCTTGGAGCGCGAGAAGGTCGGCAGCCCCGCCAGCATCGAGCTGTTTGCGAACCGAGCCTTTCGAGCTCTGGTGAACGGTTTTGGCGATTGTCTCGAGTTGCTCTGCTCCGACGTTGCCCTGCATCGTGATCAATCGTTCGCCGTCTTGCCACTGGGCGACCGAGACCGTCGGGTCGGCGACGGATTGACCAACTATCGCCGTCAGGTCGCGTACTGCGAACGATGTGGTGTTCGATAGCGCGAATCTCAGAACGTTCGAACGGTCGACGATGTTGTTGCCGCCGACGGTGATCGTGAAGCTCTGAGCCAACGCCGCCGGAAGCCCGGTGGCGTAGCCAACCCTGGCGACGGGCAGGCCGAACAGGGCCGACGCCGGGTCGGTGTCGAGGATCTGCCTGTGATCGCTAGCAAAGAACCTGTCGCTGAACCGGATCGCCGTGTCGTCGACGCTGACGGACCTGACGAGCCGCACGAGTTGTCGATCGAGCCAACCGAGCGCCGTGATCTCCAGGGCCTGGCCGTCCTTGGTGAACGACATCCGAGATTGTCCGGTCGGCGGGTCGTGCTCGATGACCACTTCGATACCGTCGACGATCGTGCGGTACGAGTTTCGACCCGTGGCCCGGTGACTTGCGCGCCCAACCAGGAACCACGAGCCGGCGGTAGCGCTGGCATCGCCGGTTGCCCACAACTGAGCCGGGCCACCGATGCTGAGATCACTTGCCGCGACGGCCCCGTCATCGCGAGTCTCGGCCAGGTACATGTCGAACCCGGAAGGTGGATCGGCCACGTAGTACTGGTTCTTGATGAGGCCGGGAATGGTCGGCGCAGGGGTCGGTGTCGATCCGATCGACGAGCTCGCAACGCCGTAACCGACGATCGCGAGGAGTGCAATCGCGGCGACCGGACCGACCCAACGTGATCCGTCGGCGTCGCGGTGAGCCCGCGTGAAAGAACGATCGCCGAAGACATCCCGATCGTCGTCGATCATCTCGACGAGCTCGAGCGGTACTTCGGTGTTCACCCCGACGGCCAGCTCGCCAACACCGCGCCGTCGGCGGCAATGATCTGTGCCGTGTAGGTCGTCGGCTCACTGAACACGTAGGCCGCGAACGTCCGGTCCGATGCGGGCTGAACATCGTTGAACGGCACCAGCACCGGGTCGAGACCGTCGCGGTTGATTTGCAACTGGGCCGTCGTGGCAACGGCTCGCGGCAGCTCGGCGAGGACGTACGTGCGGCGAGGATCGACCACTGTGTTGATCGTTGCCGTGCCGTCGGCCATCGATCCGAATCCGCCGTTGTCCCATTGCCAGCCGATCGCCTGCTGATCCGGGAAGGTCACGATCGTCACGTCGATCTTCCACGGCGCGGATGCCGCGTCGACGCCGAACGAAACTGGTGTTGGGAGGGACTGGCTGGCGTCGCGGGAGTTGTTGTCGCTGTGGAGCTGGGCCTGCGAGCGCATGCCGGTCCACTCATCCGCCGTCACCTGATGGACTGTGCCGGCGACGTCGATGAGTTGTTGCACCGGCAACGACCCAGAGATTGTGACGATGTGGTCACCGGCGATCCACGTGGCCAATGCGAAACCGGGCTGGCCGACAACCGTACCGGCCACGCCTACATGCCCGCTTGCATCGAACATGGTCGGCTGGTCGAAGAAGTAACGAAGTGCGAGCTGCCGATCGAGCGTGCCCCCGCCGGCGTCGCTCGCCGGCCGCGGTGCAACGGTCAAGGTGATACCGACGGTGAAACCGTCTGAGGCGTAGTTGACCTCCTCAAGAGGGTTCCCCTGGAGGGCAAGCCACGGATGCACCGAGCTGAGCAGCTGGTAGCCAGCGAGCAGCGACCGGTCGTTGAAGTGGATTGCCCGTTGATCGGCTGTCACCGACGTGGCCAGCCCGACCAGGGCCTCGTCGGTCAAGCCGAAGGAGGTGAGCGTCACATTGGCTGAGCCTCCGTGGGAGAATTGGGCAACGGCCCGTCCGGAGCCAGGATGGGAGATGGCGATCGACTCCACGCCTGCCTGCACTCGATACGCATCGACCGCGTAGCTGTCTGAACCGCCGGGAGACGTCTCGACCGAGAACCACGCAGTGGATTCAATGGTGGCCCACAGCTGGTAGTAGCCCGGAGGTCTGGTGAAGATTGCCCCGGGCGCATCTTCGAGCTGGGCGTTGACGAGGCTGAACTGCGGCGAGGGGTCGGCTGCGTAGAAGGGCACCAGCGGCTCAGGCACAGTCGTCGTCGGGGCCGAACGGGGTTGAATCGTGGTGGGCGCGTGCGCAGTGGTGGTGGCAGGCGCCACCTTCGGGGCACTGTTCGACGCCGCCGACGAAGCGACGCCGTACACCATCAAGGCGACCAGTGCCGCAGCGGCGACAGGGCCGACCCAGCGTGGCCCGCCGGTGTCGTGGATCGTCGTGTTCGTGGCCCGATCGCCGAACGGGTCGACGTCATCGTCGATGACGTCGATCATCTCTGGCACCGCTTCGCCCTGCAGGCCGCTGGCCTTCACGTCGCGAGTATCGCGCACCGGCCCCCGATTAGCACTCTCACCTCCCGGTTGCTAACCGTGACACCCGCCGCCTAGGATTGGCACTCGCGGTAGCCGAGTGCTAACGCAGAAATGAATTCCCACCCCAGCCGAGTGCCCATGCCAACGGAGGCCCGCACCCATGAATCTCAAGCCCCTCGATGACCGCATTGTCGTCAAGCCCAACGAGGCCGAGCAGACCACCGCATCCGGTCTGGTCATCCCCGATACCGCCAAGGAAAAGCCCCAGCAGGGCGAAGTGCTCGCCGTAGGCCCCGGCCGCTGGAGCGACGACAAAGGCGCCCACGCTGCCCTCGACATCAAGGTCGGCGACACCGTCTTGTACTCGAAGTACGGCGGCACCGAAGTCACCATCGAAGGCGACGACCTGTTGATCCTCACCAGCCGCGACGTGCTGGCGATCGTCGGCAAGTGAGCTGACGACACCATGGCAAAGCAACTGAAGTTTGACGACGAGGCGCGTCGCGCCCTCGAGGCCGGGGTCAACAAGTTGGCCGACACGGTCAAGGTCACCCTCGGGCCGAAGGGTCGCAACGTCGTGCTCGACAAGAAGTTCGGCGCACCGACCATCACCAACGACGGCGTCTCCATCGCCAAGGAAATCGAGCTCGACGACCCGTACGAGAACATGGGCGCCCAGCTGGTGAAAGAGGTCGCCACCAAGACCAACGACGTAGCCGGCGATGGCACTACCACCGCCACAGTGCTCGCCCAGGCAATGGTCAACCACGGCATGCGCAACGTCGCCGCCGGGGCGAATCCGATGGGCCTCAAGAAGGGCATCGAGAAGGCTGTCGCAGCCGCTGTCGAGTCGATCAAGTCGCAGGCCCAAGAGGTTGAAGACAAAGAGCAGATCGCCGCTGTCGCCACCATCTCCGCGGCCGATGCGTCCGTGGGCGAGGTCATCGCCAACGCCATCGACAAGGTCGGCTAAGACGGTGTGGTCACGGTCGAGGAGTCGAACACGTTCGGCACCGAGCTCGAGTTCACCGAGGGCATGCAGTTCGACAAGGGCTACATGTCGCCGTACTTCGTCACCGACGCCGAGCGCCAAGAGGCTGTTCTCGAAGACGCGTACGTGCTGCTGAACTCCGGCAAGATCTCGACGGTGCAGGCCATGTTGCCGGTGCTCGAGGCCGTGATGAAGACGGGTCGACCGCTCTTGATCATTGCCGAAGACATCGAAGGCGAGGCTCTGGCCACCCTGGTCGTCAACAAGATCCGCGGCACGTTCAACTCGACAGCGGTCAAGGCTCCTGGCTTCGGCGATCGCCGCAAGGCGATGCTGCAGGACATGGCTGTGCTCACCGGAGGCCAGGTCATCAGCGAGGAAGTCGGGCTCAAGCTCGAGAACCTCACGCTCGACCTGCTCGGCCGGGCCAAGCGCGTCATCGTCACCAAGGACAACACCACGATCGTCGACGGCGACGGTGCTCCCGAC
>JANMQX010000067.1:0-16217 GCA_031370745.1 Ilumatobacteraceae bacterium | reverse complement strand
GCAACAAAATCGGTCTCGCTCTTGAGCTTGACAATCGCGCCCACGTTGCCGTCGATCATCAGAGCGACGAGGCCTTGGTTGTTCTCGCGATCGTCGCGCTTGGCGCTGGCGGCCAAGCCCTTCTCACGCAGCCATTGCTTCGAAGCTTCCATGTCGCCATCGTTGGCCTCGAGGGCCTTCTTGGCGTCCATCATGCCTGCGCCAGTGGCCTGGCGCAGGGCCTGTACGTCTTTCGCAGTGAATGCCATCTCCGTGTCAGCCTTCGGTCTCAGGGTTGGTCTCGATGTTGGTCTCGGCCACAGCACCGTCGGTTGCTTGGACGGCGCTACTTTCGACGGCCACAGCGTCGTCGGTCGAAACGTTGTCGGTCGCCAACGGCTCGTCCTCGACAGCTACTGCCGAACTGGTCGAGGCGACACGAGCGTCGCGCTCGGCTTGGGCGGCGGCTGCCTGGCGGCGGGCATCGGCCTGTGATGCGGCAAACGCTGCCTCGTCTTCGGCGGTTCGCTTTGGTGCCGCAGATACCTGCGGATTGCGCTTGCTGGCGATGAACCGGCCTTCTTCGATCGCCTCGGCGATGACGCGGCTCATCAGCGCGTTGGCACGAATGGCATCGTCGTTTCCGGGGATCGGGAACTGGACGACATCGGGATCAACATTGGTGTCGACGACGGCGATGACAGGGATCTTGAGCTTGTTGGCCTCGGTGACGGCGATGTGCTCTTTCTTGGTGTCGAGGATGAACACCGCGTCGGGACGCTTGGCCATGTTGCGAATGCCGCCGAGGTTCTTCTGCAGCTTCTCGAGCTCGCGACCCAATAGCAGCGCCTCTTTCTTGGGCATCGAGTCGAACTCGCCCGAAATGCGCATGCGCTCGTACTCCTGCATCTTCGAGACTCGCTTGGCGATGGTCTCGAAGTTGGTCAACATGCCGCCGAGCCAACGCTCGTTGACGTAGGACATGCCGCACTTCTCGGCGTAACTACGCACAGGGTCCTGGGCCTGCTTCTTGGTGCCGATGAACAACACCGTGCCGCCGCCGGCGGCCAGGTCGCGAACGAAGTTGTAGGCGGTCTCGACGCGCGTCAGCGTCTGCTCGAGATCGATGATGTAGATGCCGTTGCGCTCGCCAAAGATGAAACGCTTCATCTTGGGGTTCCAACGGCGGGTCTGGTGCCCGAAGTGCACACCTGCTTCGAGCATCTGTCGCATGGTGACGACGGCCATGATGGTTACTCCTCCTCTGCGGTTGGCGGTGTCGGCACTCCAGGCGCCGAAGCGACCGCAGACGGAGCGGGACGTTTGATATCAGGACCGATGGGGTTGACGGTCGGGTCTGCATGCTACCGGTGAGGGCCGCGCTCGGCCACCTGCCGATCGAGGCGTTATGGCGACGCCGCGCATTTCACGGTCGAAGGAGGTGCGGGGCGCGGCGCCGAGCCGTCGACAGGAACGAGCCTCGGGCGATACCGGGCGACGCCCAGGAACGGTGCCGGATCGACGTATCTGTCGCCTTGGCGAAGGCCGAAGTAAAACCGCTCGGTCGTCGCTGCGATCGTTTCTCCGGGGCGCACCACTGCGCCGACGCCCACCCGAGCGACTGCCAGACGCCCATACGTCGCAGTGCGACCGTCGCCCTGGGCGATCACCAAGTAGCGCACACCAGCGACGATCCCGCTGAACGTCACGATCCCTGCGGCGGCGGCGACCACGGCGGAACCGATGTGCGGCTGGTATTCCAAGCCGCGATTGCCCGAGCAGAACACACAAGCCGAAGCCCGGAACGCGTCGACGACCGGCGCCTGTACCGGGTGCTGGTAGCACGTCGATGACAGAAGGACCAGCGAGGCGACCACGCCGATCACGATCGGATCTCGGCGCTTAGGTGACGCCCGACGCCGACAACCTGGCACGCAGGTGCAGAACAGCCTTCGTGTGGATCTGCGATACCCGGCTTTCGGTGACACCGAGGACAACGCCGATCTCGGCAAGGGTGAGACCCTCGTCGTAATAGAGCGATAGCACCAGCTTTTCGCGGTCCGGGAGCCGCTTCACTTCGCCGCGCACCAGGCGACGTACCTCGCCGTCTTCGACGATGGACGCAGGGGTGTCGGGCACATCGCCACTGAGAGTTCGTGGCTCCGTACCGGCGACCAGGGCCCGATCGAGCGGACCGACCGTGGTCGACGCGATCGAGTTGAGCCACTTCTGGAACTCTGGCGCAGTGATCTTGAGGTGCGTCGACAACTCGGTGTCGGTCGGGGCCCGGCCATGTCGGCTCTCGAGTTCGGTGAAGGCGGTCTCGACTTCGCGCGCCCGGCTGCGCACGGATCGGGGAACCCAGTCGAGCGAGCGAAGCCCGTCGAAGACCGCGCCACGGATACGCGGGACGGCGAACGTCTCGAACTTCACCCCACGCGACGAGTCGAATCGCTCCACCGCGTCGATGAGACCGAACACGCCAGCACTGACCAGATCGCCCGGGTCGACGCTGTTTGGCAGGCCGGCGCCGACACGACCGGCAACGAACTTGACGAGTGGCGAGTAATGCACGATCAGGTGGTCGCGGGCGACCGGATCGCGTGATTCCAACCACCGCTGCCACCAATGATCGATGTCGTTGTCGCGTCTCATGCTCGGGGGTGGGCTTCCGTGTAGACGGCTCGGAGCCGTTGTTTGCTGACGTGCGTGTAGCGCTGCGTGGTAGCCACGTCACTATGACCAAGCAGATCTTGTACCACGCGCAAGTCTGCCCCACCATCGAGCAGGTGTGTGGCGAAGCTGTGGCGCAGCGCATGCGGGTGAGTTGGACGTTGGCTGCGGCGATCGACGATGCGCCGCACATCGCGCGGCGACAGTCGCACCCCACGCTCGTTGCCGAACAACGCCGAGCCGGTTCTCGTGTCGACGACGCCGCTACGAGCAGCCATCCAGGCTCGCAGGGCATCGACCGCCGGAGCACTGAGGGGTACCCGTCGCTCCTTGCTGCCTTTGCCCCAGACCGTGATTGCTGCGCCTGCGAGATCGACTGCATCGACGTCGAGGCCGCACAGTTCGCCCACACGAACGCCGCTGCCATACAACACTTCGAGAACAGCGTCGTCGCGTTGTCGGCGCCATCTGGGCTCCGACTCGGAACCATCGGACGCTGCCTCGGGCCCGTCGAGAAGTGCGGCGATCTCGCCGTGCTCGAGAACCCGAGGGAGTCGTGCCGGGCCGGCAGGTGCACGCAACGACGTCGTCGGGTCAACCTCGAGATATCCCCGGTGTCGCAGGAAGGCGTAGTACCGGCGCAGCGCAGCCACCTTGCGAGCAATGGTTCGCTTGGCGAATTGGCGCGTCGTGAGTGATGCCACGTATCGACGAAGCAGCAGACGATCGACGTCGACAGGCGAGACGATGCCAGAACGCTCGACCCATTCGGCAAACAGGTACAGGTCGCTGCAATAGGCGCCAACCGTGTTCGCCGACGAGCTGGTGAGCGCGTCGCCAAACTCCTCCAGTCGCCAGTCGCCGACGAGATCGGGACGTCGAGCCCCCGCAAGCGAAGCAGCCATCGGAGCAGAGGGTATTCGGTCAGTGTCATCTCAGTGGTGACCCCACTGCCTCGAACCATCCGTCGGACTGGTGGAGCCAGCCGCCGTGCTCGAGGCGCGCAACCGCCATAGCCGCGTCGACGAGGCTCAACGAGCACGCCAGCGCGAGCCCATCGATGGTCCGCGGCTCGCCCGCGCACGTCTCGTAGACCGCGCGGTCGGCGCCACGGGGGCGCTGTCTCGGCTCGGCAATGGATGCCGAACTGCGGGAGTGATCCATTGCCAGGGCGACGAGGACATCGGTGACGTCGATCACGACACCCGCACCATCGCGGATCAACTGGTTCGTGCCGGTAGCAGCGCGATTGTGAACACCGCCCGGCACGGCCATCAACGGCACGTTGCGCTCCATCGCCTCTGTGACGGTGATCAGTGACCCGCCCTGCTCGCGAGACTCGACAACGATCACGACCTCGCTGAGGGCAGCGATCACCCGATTGCGCATGGGGAATCGATAGGCCTCGGGAGCGGTACCGGGGGGCACTTCCGACAGCAACAGGCCCCGGTCGGCGACAGCAGCCCACAGGGCGTGGTGCTCGCGTGGGTAGACGACGTCGTGACCGGACGCGACCACAGCGATGGGGCGGCCGGCACCGGAGGTTTGCAACGCGCCACGATGAGCACACCCGTCGATGCCACGGGCCAGGCCGGAGACCACATGCACGTGTGCATCTGCGAGCTGGCGACCAAGCGTCGTTGCTGTGTCGCGGCCGGCTGCCGTCGCGTTGCGGGTGCCGACGATGCCTGCCCGACGCCCGTCGAGCAGAGCCAGATCACCCTTGGCGAACACGACGGGCGGCGGCAGCGGGTCGTCGAGTAGCAGCGCCGGGTAGTCGAGCGCGCCGTGCATGAGCACGCGCAGGTCAAGTCGAGTGCAGCGGTCCCACACGTCGTCGAGCAACGAGGAGCATCCGGCTCGCTGCCATGCGGCGCGAACGCCGGAGTCGGCAAGCACCCGCTCGATCAATCCACTCGGGCGCTGATCGCCAACTGCCACCGAGTACGCGTCAGCGGGAACATGGTGGCGTAGTAGTGCACCGAGCCGATGGATCGACATGTGCGGGAATGCAGCGAGCGCTGCGGCGTACGCCTGTGGAGGTAGGTCGGTGCTCATGCAACCTGCTCACGAACCGAGACGCGCAACCTGATTCGTAGTTGTAGGGCCAACGCAACGTGCTCTGCGCCCACTGGCGCAGACATATCGCCGTCGAGGTCGGCAATGGTTCTGGCGACACGCCGAATGCGGTGGTAGCCGCGACCCGTCAGCCGTTCGCGTTCGAGCTCGTTGCGCAACAACAGCCTGGCTTCGGGCTCTAGCGGGGCGACGATGTCGAGGTGCGACGCGGGAATCGCACCGTTGAGCGTGCCGCGACGATCAACAGCTGCAATGCGTGCGGCCGCGACGCGCGCCGCGGCGATCGCGGTGCTCTCGCCACCGCCACTCTGCAGCAGATCGTCGACGCCGGGTCTGGCGACGCCGACCCGCAGGTCGAATCGATCGAGCAGGGGCCCGCTGAGACGACGCAGGTATCGCAGCCGCGCGCCGTCATCGCAATCGCACGAGCCCGGTGGACCACCGCCGCACGGGCACGGGTTCGTTGCCGCGACGAGCAGGAACCTCGCCGGCAACGTGGCGCTGGCACGGGCCCGGGCAACACGAATGACACCTTCCTCCAACGGCTGGCGCAAACCATCGAGCACCATCGGCGAGAACTCACCCAACTCGTCCAAGAAGAGTACGCCCCCGTGAGCGAGGCTGATCTCGCCCGGACGGAGACTCGAGGTGCCGCCGCCGACGAGCGACACCATCGAGCTGCTGTGATGGGGAGCCCTGAACGGAGCCCGACGAATCATGCCAACGGACGGCAGACGGACCCCGGCAGAGGAATGGACCATGGTCGCCTCGAGAGCGAGCGCCGGAGTGAGCGGTGGCAGCAGACCTGGCATGCGCTGCGCCAACATCGTCTTGCCCGCGCCAGGTGGCCCGACCAGCAGCAGGTGGTGCCCGCCCGCCGCGGCGACCTCCAAGGCCTTGCGCGCGAGCGCCTGACCGCGCACATCGGAGAGGTCGGGGATCGGCGGTTCGTCGTCGACGAAGTCGTCGTCGGGCTCGTCGGGCCACGGCTCGAGCGCATTGAGCGCATCGACGATCTCGCGCAGGAACGCACCAACCCGGACGCGGCCGGGCGAGATGGCCCTGGCCTCGCGGAACGACCCGCGAGGCACCACGGGTACGAGGTCATCGAGGGATCCGACCATCGGAGCAACTCCGGCCACCGGCCGCAAGGACCCATCCAGGCCGAGCTCGCCGATGAACCCGAAACCGGCAACGGCTGCTGCGGGAATCTCAGCGTTGGCGACGAGCAGCCCGACCGCGATCGCCAGATCCAAGCCGGATCCGCCCTTGCGTTGATTCGACGGCGCGAGGTTGACGGTGACGCGACACGACGGCCATGGCAGCCCGCTGGACATGATGGCGGCTCGCACCCGATCTCGAGATTCGCGGCAGGCCTCGTCGGGCAGGCCGACGATTTGAAAGCCGGGGAGTCCGGTGGAGACGTGAACTTCGACGGTCACCGGACGACCCTCGACACCGAGCAAGGTTGCGGAACGGACGGCGGCAAGCATGCGCGAACCTCCAGCTACGGCGACGTGCCAACGCCGCGCGGACATGGCTGGAAGGGATCGGCAACCGGACCCTCGACGGTGACCGCACTGTATCCGAGGAGTCCAGAGCCGCAACTCCGATGACACTCATTTCTCATTCCGGCCTGGGAGACTGCCGGTGTGCGGAATGTTGTACTGCTTGCTGCCCTGGTATGCGGCGCCATAGCAGCGTGTTCGAGCGACACCCCGCCGGCAACCGATGCGCAGTACTGCGCAACGGTGAGCGCCAACCTTGATCAACTGAACACGCCATCGATCGTCGACGCGGCCGGGATCGACGCGACATCGAACCTGTACCGCTCGATCGCCTCGCTCGCGCCGCTTGCAGTTCAGACGGAATGGGAGACGATGACCTCGAACCTCGCAGCCGCGGCCGCCGTCGATCCAAAGGACCCTGCGTCAGTGCAGAAGATCGCCGACATGGCCCGGTCATCGCAACACGCCGCGACCGCGATTGCCGACTACACGTCGAAGGTGTGTGGGGTCACCCTGGCGACGCCGACGACGGTTCCGGCGGTGGTCTCAACGACCCCGGCTCCCTAGGTGTTGGGCAGCTCGCCGCGCTTGGTCTTGACCGAGTCGACGAGACCGTAGGCCTTGGCCTGGTCGGCTGTGAACCAGCGATCGCGTTCGCTGTCCTTTTGGATCTGTTCGAGCGTCTGGCCCGAATGGTGCGCCGTCAGTTCGGCCATGCGTCGCTTGGTGTAGGCGAGTTGCTCGGCCTGAATGGCGATGTCGGTGGCCTGGCCGCGCAACCCGGCGAGCGGCTGGTGCATCATGATGCGGGCGTTCGGCAGGGTGTACCGCTTGCCGGCGGCACCGGCCGTGAGCAGGAACTGACCCATCGAAGCAGCCATGCCCATGCACACGGTGGCAACGTCGCACGAGATGAATTGCATGGTGTCGTAGATCGCCATACCGGCGGTCACCGACCCACCGGGACTGTTGATGTACAGCCAGATGTCGGCGGCGGCCTCTTCGCCTTCGAGGTAGAGCAACTGGGCACAGATCTGGTTGGCCATGTCGTCGTTGACATCGGTGCCGAGCATGATGACACGATTCTTCAGCAGCCTGTTGAAGACATCGCTGCGCGGGTCGAAACCCGGGTCGAGCGCCATGGGACGAATGAGGTCGGACATGACGACCACGCTACCGCCCATCCGCACGGTCGTCCCGCTGGGCGCGCCAGTTCGTCACGACGGCATCCTCGTCCAACGCCATGACGGTGGAGGGAGGTCCTTCGGCGCCGCGTCGGTTCACCTCGCGGATGCGCTGGTTGATGTCGGCGACGATGCGGCGCACGACGATCTCTTGCGAAGCACTGGAGACTGCGTGGCGGGCTTCCTCCACCTCCTTGCGTACGGCCAAGGTGGGCGGCAGGTAACTCAATCTCTCGCGTCGCACTTTTGCCTTCAGCCACCAATCTTCGTCGTGATGGATCTCGACACCGGACATGATGCCGTCGAGCGGCTTGCCCGTGCCGGGGAGGTTCTCGAACTCGCCGCGTTCTATCCCGACGCGTATCTGTTGTTCCACCCACGACTCCCAAGTCGCGCCCTTCGGTGTGCGTCCCGAGTCGCCCCGGCCCGTCATCTCACCGCCCGGCTGACACCGCTGAAGATCACGGCGACACGCTCGTCCGGGTCAATCCTGTCTCTCGCTTCGAGCAGACCGGCGAGACCCGCCGTACCTGTGTGCGACGCGTTGATCTCCGTCGTTGCTCGACCCAAGTCGTTGGCCTCGCGCACCATTGCCTCGGTGACCACGATCGGCCCGCCGCTTCCCTCGTTCATCGCCCGCACGACCGGAATCCAGTCGTAGGTTTCGTCGTCGAGGATGCCGTCGGCGGCCGAGTTGCCGACGTTCTCCCACGGCCACATGCACTCGCCCCAGTGCGCAGGCGCCGAGTTGGGTCCGCCGAGCGCCCGGAGCTTTGCGTAGGCACGACCGAGAGGCGCGCAACTGTCGGTCTGCACTGCATGCAGTTGCGGAGTGACGCCGCCCATTCGGAAGCCGTCGATCGCCGAGGCCGCGAGGGCTCCAGCACCGACTTGGACGAACAGGCGGTCCAACGGTGGACCAACAACGTTCTCCTCGAGGTGCCTCGCCATCTCCCAACCGATCGTGCGACCACCGTCAAGACACCACACGTTCTCGGTGCCCTGCACCGTGAACGGGACGGCACCGCCCGCGACCGCTTCCCGGAACCGGTGCATGCACGGATCGCCCGCTGGCTCGGCGACTCTGCGAGGACACTCGACGATCTCGGCGCGCAGTTGGCGGAGACCAGTGAGCACGAACGGATCTGCGTGCGGCGGGACGAAGACGCGCAGTGGCCACCTGACAGCAGCGGCCAACGTCGCCGCGGCGAATGCGGCGTTGCCACTTGAAGCGATCGCCTATGTTGGGCGATCCATCGCGTCCTTCCAGGTTGCGATTCCAAGGGACTCGACAGTCAACAGATGGAGGAGGATTGTCATGAGGTGCCGAGCCTTGTGGCTGCCGGCGACGTTGGCAGTCTCGTCCTTGACCCACACCCCACCGTCTTCGCTGAAGCCCAACGCGTCGCTCAAGGCATCTGCACGATCGAACGGGGTGATGTGGAAGCCGGTTCCGGCAACACCGGCGATCTCACTATCGAGGTCACGAATCAACGCCGTCCGCTCCGCCTCGGACATTCCGTTGGCTGCTGCGAAGCGGTCCCAGGCTAGGTACGGCTGAAATGCCACGAAGGGGTTGCTGTCTTCGGTACCTCGCAACGGCGCGAGGCCGGGAACGAATCGCAGCGCATGATGAGCATCGGATTCGCTTGCACGGGGGCATCGCCAAACCAGTGGCGTGGCAATGTCGACGTGTGTGCCGCACACCGCGCAGGACCAGCCTGCTGAACCCGGTGCAATCACTGTCAATGCGCCGCCACGATGGCGTTGAACTCGGTGATCATGTCATCCCACACCGGCAGGAAGCGCCGCAGTCCGCGCCAGAAGTCTTGCGAGCGTCGAGCCTCGAACAGCTCGAAGGGTGTGCGCTGTTGCTCGACCCACGTGTAGTAACCGAGGTTGAAGATCCGCGTGCGATCTCGTTCGGAACACTCGATCGCGTGAGCCGTGGGCACGTTGGCCAAGTGCTCACCCCACACTGCGGCGGCATCGAGGTTTGTGAATCCTCCGCCGAAGTCGCGAGCGGTGATCTTGTCGCGCTCACTCGGGTAGAGCGCAGCGCCGTCGGTGGCAACTGTCATCAATGCATCGTCGGGTCCGAGGTTGAGCAACTTTGCGGTGGTGACAGCCGCTAGGACGTTGCAGATGCTGCTCAGCCCGAAATGTTCGAGGGTTTGCAGGACCGAAGTGGGGACCAGCCGTCGATCGGCGAGGTAACCGAGACCATCGTCAGTGTTGAACATCACCTGCAATTGGTCGGTCGCCCGATCACTGACGGCAACGACGACATCGGTGTTCATGACATTGTGGATCAACGGAACGTGCTTGTCGCCGATTCCTTGGATGTTGTGCTCACCGAATCCGTTCTCCAGCAGGGTCGGGCATTCGAGAGCCTCGACGGCAACGATCTTGGTGCCGTAGATGTCTTTCAACCGGTCACCGGCGGCGATCGTGCCGGCGGACCCCGTTGCACTGGTGAATGCGGCCAGCCGCAGATCGCGGCCGGTCGTGGCCCGCACATGTTCGAACACGTGGCCGAGTGCCCGACCGGTCACTTCGTAGTGAGCGAGGTGGTTGCCGAACTCGCAGAACTGGTTGAGCACGAAGTTGGAGGGATCCTTCGCAAGTGCGTTGCAGGCGTCGTAGATCTCCTTGACGTTGCTCTCGGTGCCGACCGTCTTGATCACATCTTCCGCAGGGTTTGCACACCACTCGTCCAGCCAGTCGAAGCGCTCTTGACTCATCCCGGACGGCAGAATCGCCACACCTCGACTGGCCATGATTCGGCTGATGGCAATGCCACCGCGGGCATAGTTTCCGGTCGACGGCCAAATTGCCCGGTGGCGTGTCGGATCGAACTGTCCGGTCACTACCCGCGGCGCAAGGCACGCGTACGCCGCCAACACCTTGTGGGCCGCGATCATCGGGAAGCGGTCCCCGAACACCACGATGATCGGGCTGTCTACACCCGTGAGGCTCTTCGGCAAGACGACGTGATCGGGCACGTCGACACGGCGACCGGCGAGGTCGTTGTACCAATGAACACGCCACAGGTTCCGGGCGTCGGGACCGTTCTTGTCTGCATCGCCAGCCTTGCTCGGGTCGATCTTCGACGGGTCGGCCAGTTCAGCGAACGTGGGCAGGGCGATGCCCTGCTCGCGAAATCGCACAACGCTGTTGGCCAGCGCGGTTTCATCGACTCTTCGATCCGCGAGACCGAACTGATCTTCCAACGCGTTGGCGGTCTCTGCAGTGCTCATGGTCTGTACATTTTGTCAAAGCCCATCGCCAACACTCTCATTTCCGAACGCCAGGTTCATCGATGATTATGCAAGGGTGCGCTTCCGAAATAGGCCTGGTCACGGTAAGATTCTCCGAGTGGCAGAGCTGTCCGACACGAAACGCCGAATCATCGAGCGCTTGAAGCGCGTCGAGTCGGCGACCGCGACAGATCTTGCATCCGAGTTCGGGCTCACCGACACCGCACTTCGCCAGCATCTCGATGCGCTCGAGGAAGTCGGCATGGTCACTCGATCCATCGCCGAGCCAACCGGTCGCGGACGCCCGCCCGTTCACTGGCAGTTGGCTGCGGCGTCTGCTGGCGCGTTCCCGGATCGGCACGGCGAACTGACGGTCGATCTCATCACGTCGGTGCGGTCGACGCTCGGCGACAAGGCGTTGGACCGGGTCATAGCGGCCAGAGCCGACCGCCAGGCTGGCGGGTATGCGCTCGCGCTTGCAGGTTCCAAGGACGTGGCGGTCCGTGTGCGACGCCTCGCCGATCTGCGCACCGACGAGGGCTATCTCGCCGAGGTCACCACCGACGGAGACGCGTTCACATTGGTCGAGCACCACTGCCCCATCCGAGATGCCGCTGCCGCGTGCGGGGCTCTCTGCAACGCGGAGCTCGATGCCTTCCAGCGTGCCCTCGGATCCGACGTGACCGTCACCCGAACCCAGCACGTTCTGGCCGGGGATCGTCGCTGCGCATATCGAGTCGAGCCGGTCGCAGCGTAACGACGAGCGCGCGGTAACGTGCCGACATGGCTGACTTCCTCCTCGGCGGGCAGATCGACCCGGCCAAACACGAGCGAACCTCGACACTGACAGCTGTCCCGTCTGGTGACTTCACCACGCACGGAGTGATCGTCGGGATGACCGGCTCGGGCAAGACGGGTCTGGGGATCGTGCTGGTCGAAGATGCGCTCGCGGCCGGGGTACCGGCGTTGTTGATCGATCCAAAGGGTGACCTCACCAATCTGTGCCTGACGTTCCCCAACTTGGCGGCGAGCGACTTCGAACCATGGGTCAACGAGGGCGACGCCACCAAGGCCGGCCAGTCGGTTCCCGACTTCGCCGCCGCGCAAGCGAAGGCATGGACCGATGGGCTGGCCGCGTGGGGGATCACGCCCGATCAAATCGCTTCATTGCGTCAGAAGGTGACGTTCACGATCTACACCCCGGGCTCCAACGCCGGCGTGCCGACGAACATCGTCGGCTCGCTGCAGGCGCCTGCCGACGTCAGCGATGCCGAGGTCGTCGGCGACGAGATCGAGGGCTTCGTCAGCGGCCTGCTGAGCCTTGTCGGCATCGATGCAGATCCGCTGTCGAGCCGAGAGCACATCTTGCTGTCGAACCTGATCATCAACGAATGGACAGCAGGCCGCAGCCTCGATCTGCCGACGCTTGTTGGCATGATCCAACAGCCGCCGATTCGCAAGCTCGGTGTGTTCGAACTCGACCAGTTCTTTCCGCAAAAGGATCGCCTGGCGTTCGCTGTGCGGCTGAATGGCCTGCTGGCATCGCCATCGTTCGGCGCCTGGATGACCGGCCCGCCGCTCGACATTGCCTCGATGCTCAAGACGCCCGACGGCAAACCGCGTTGCGCCATCGTCACCACTGCGCACCTCAGTGATCAAGAACGGCAGTTCGTGACGACGTTGATCCTCTCGAAGTTGGTGACGTGGATGCGCAGGCAGAGCGGCACCACCGATCTGCGGGCCTTGCTGTACATGGACGAGGTCGCCGGATACCTGCCGCCGACGGCAATGCCCCCGACGAAGAAGCCGATCATGACGTTGATGAAGCAGGCCAGAGCATTCGGCGTTGGCGTGGTGCTGAGCACACAGAACCCTGTCGACGTCGACTACAAGGCGCTGTCCAACGCGGGGACGTGGATGATTGGCCGGCTGCAGACCGATCAAGACAAGCAGCGTCTCCTCGACGGCATGAGCGCGGCCAGCGGCGGTGTCGATGTGAACGAAGTCGGTAACACGATTGCCGGTCTCGCCAAGCGCGAGTTCGTGCTCCGCCGCGCCGGCAAAGACCACCCAGAGGTGTTCACGACACGATGGGCAATGAGCTACCTCCGCGGCCCCCTCACCAGAGACCAGATCGCCCTCTTGATGACCGACCAGAAATCAGTGGCGATCGCCCCGGCAGGACAAAAAGCCGGCGGGTCGGACGCACCAGGTGGCAGCGCAGAATCGGGTAATGCGAGCGTCGCCGCGCCAGGCGCAGCGGAGGCCAGTCCCGCCACAAGCAACAGTGGTGAAGTTGGAGCACCTGCAGCGGCGCGAGTCGTCGGAGCAGACGAAACCACAGTCCTTCCAGAGATCGCCGCCGGAGTCATGGTCAGATGGGCAGACGTGGCATCGCCGTGGCTCGCAACGATCGGCGGCGACTCGCGTGGAGCACGGTACGAGGCATCGATCGTCGGGCGGGTAGCGCTGCGTTACGACGACGAGAAGGCAGACCTGGTGCACGACGAGGAGTACGAGGCCGTGATCTTCCCGCTGACCGACCCGGTCGACCCGACGCGATCCATCGCCGTCGACTACGACGATCGCGATCTGCGACCCGACGCACCGGTGCCGTGCGTCTTCCGGCTGCCCAACGTTGCGTTGAAGGACAAGACCTTCTGGACTCGAGTCGAACGCGATCTGATCGACAGCTTGGTGAGAGCGCGAACCGTCGATCTGCAAACCAACCGCGACCTGAAGCTGTTTGGCCGCCCGGGCGAGAGCGAGGCCGATTTCACGGCCCGTTGCCTCGCAGCGGCCAACGATCTGGCCGACAAGGAGACGGCCGCGCTGCGCGGCAAGTACGCCGACAAGGTGACTCGGGTGCAAACCGAGATCCAGGCTGCGGAGGACCGTGCGCAGGTCCTGGATACCCAACGGAAAGGTCGTCGCAGCGAGGAGATGCTGTCGACGGCCGGCTCGATACTCGGCGGTCTTCTGGGAGGAAGTCGTAGCCGTGGAGGTCTGCTCGGATCAATGCTCGGAAAGGCCGGTAGCGCCGCCGGTCGGCGGACGCGCACCGCTGCCGCCGGCGACCGCCTCAATGCTGCCGAGAACAAACTCGAAGGGCTGCATCAGCAACTCGAAGATCTCGAGACCGAGCTGACCCAAGAAGTCACCGACATCGATGCCAAATGGATGACGACCGCCAAGAACATCACCGCCTTGCACGTTGGGCTGGAGCGAACTGACGTCAAAGTCACGCAACTCGCCCTCGTGTGGATCCCGGTTCCGTAGACCCAACACGCGGCCGACAGCGAGCACAGCTAGTTCGGGCCGAAGCGGGAGATGTCGGCTTCGTCGGGTGCCCGTGTCGATGGACCCACGTGGGTGTCGAGCCAGAGGTTCATCGGTGCAGCGAGATCCCATGTATCGCGCACTCTCTGCACGACGGTCTTCGTGTGCATCCACTGCGCCGGCTTCCACCGACGTGTGCCGGTGAGGCCCTTCAATCGCAACAAGTCGATCCGCGGATGATCCCTCGGATAGCCGCGCGGGGCAGTCTTCAATGACCCGATTGCCGTGATCTCCAGTCCTTCGGTCTCCAGTCGGCGGGTGATCGCGGCGATATCACCGCCGATCGAATCGCTATCCAGCGCAGCACGAAATCGCTCCAATTGATCCGCGGCCATGTGGTAGTAGCCGGAACCGGCAACCATCCCCGTCGCCGAGAACTGCACATAGAACCCGGCCCCACCCTCCGATTCGCCGTACGCAGCAATGTGATCCTTGTACGGCGTCTTGTCCTTCGAGAAGCGCACATCCTTGTTCGGTCGAAAGAGGTGATACGGCCCGTGAGCGGCGAGTGCGTCGAGCAGCGCGAGCATCGGCGCCCGAACCGCCGATTCGAACACCGGTTTGTTGGCCAGCCAATACGTTCGGTTGTTCTCGGCAACCAGCCCCTCGTAGAACTGGATCGCCTCCACGGGAAAGCCTGAGAACGCCATCGACCGCGACTGTAGAGGGCACCACACGGTGCCGTAATAGTGTCGCCGCCGTGACCGTGCTGGCGATCGATCAGGGCACGTCGGCCACCAAGGCGGTGGTCGTCGCCGATGACGGCACGATGAGGGCAATGGCGGAGGCTCCGATACGGATTCGAGCAGACGCAGCAGGGGCGGTCGAGCTCGACCCCGAGGAGTTGTGGGCAAGTGTGATCGCTGCCGGAAACATGGCCCTGGCGAACGCCGGACACCCGCATCTCAGTGCGATCGGTCTCGCCAACCAGGGCGAGACCGTGATGGCTTGGGATCGTTCGACCGGTGCACCGACGGGTCCGGCGATCGTGTGGCAGGACCGCCGCGCCGAGTCGGTTTGCGACCGTCTGCGCGAGCACGCACCATTCCTAGCGCAGTGCACCGGTCTGGAACTCGACCCGTATTTCGTTGCTCCCAAGGTGGTGTGGCTGCGCAAGCAGGTCGGAGACGGCCCGACGATCACCACCACCGATACGTGGATGCTGCACCGTCTGTGCGGGGCGTTCGCGACCGACATCTCGACGGCGGGCCGCTCGCTGCTGCTCGATCTCGACACCGGCGCTTGGAGTGAGCAGGCCTGCGCGATCTTCGGTATCGACATCGCCAGCCTTGCCTCGGTCGTCGGCAACACAGAGCTACTCGGTGAGAGCTCGGTGTTCGGGGGCACAGTGCCCGTGACCGGGACGTGTGTCGACCAGCAGGCCGCCCTGTTTGCCGAGCACTGTCGTGCCGCCGGGGAAGCGAAGTGCACGTACGGAACCGGAGCGTTCATGTTGGTCTGCACCGGCGATCGTCCAACCAGGTCGCGCAACGGCCTTGTCGGTTGCCCTGCATGGCAGATCGATGAGACGATCACGTACTGCCTCGACGGCCAGGTGTACACCGGCGGTGCGGCAGTGACGTGGCTGATCGAGATGGGTGTGATGTCGGAGCCGGCCGACCTCGATCGCCTCGGCGCGACCGTCGATACGTCGGGCGGGGTCACGTTCGTGCCCGCCCTCGCCGGTCTCGCCGCGCCGTACTGGAGGCCGCACGCCAAGGCGGCGTTCACCGGTATGACCCTGGGCACCGAGCGCGGCCACCTGGTGCGGGCCGCGGTCGAGGGGATCGCCGCGCAGGTGGCGCTGCTTGCCAAGGCTGCCGGACGCGATCTGGGTACTCCGCTGACTCGTCTGCGCGTCGACGGCGGGCTGACCCGCAGCACGCTGCTGCTGCAGATCCAGGCCGACCTGCTGCAGGCTCCGGTGGAGCTCTACCCCTCTCCCCACGCCACGGCTCTCGGCGTGGCGGCGTTCGCCGTTCTGGGCGCCAACTCGACCTCACCGGCCAACGTCGGCGAAGACGACTGGCACCCAGACCTGGTTGTGGAGCCGCGGATCGGAGCCGACGAGGCAGCCGAGCGATTGGCGGCGTGGCAGCGAGTAGCAACCGCGACGATGGACTTGTGAGCACCACGGGAGGCAGCCCGCCGCTCTACGACGTCGTGGTTGTCGGCGGTGGCGTAGTCGGCTGCGC
>JANMQX010000042.1:0-3486 GCA_031370745.1 Ilumatobacteraceae bacterium | reverse complement strand
CAACGATCCACCCGCGCCTCTGGCAACGCCTTCGTGACGAAGCAGACAACGTGTTCGGCCCGCCGGGCGGGCAACGCGAACCGGATGACCAGACCTTGGCCTCGCTCGAACTCGCCAACCGGACGATGCGCGAGTCACTCCGGCTGCACCCGGCGTCAGGGGTCGGCGCCCGAGAGGCCGCGACAGACGTGACCGTCGGCGCCCACTCGATCCCGAAGGGAACTCTCGTACTCTGGTCGCCCTACCTCGCCGGCCGGGACACAGAGACATGGGCTGACCCCGACCGCTTCGATCCCGACCGTTTCCTCGGCCTCGACGAAGTCCAGCGGGCGATCGCGGACGATGGCTGGGTTCCGTTCGGTCGCGGCCCACGAATGTGCGTCGGGTTCGCCCTCGCCCAGATGGAACTGACGCTCATCGTCGCCCGTATCGCCCAACGGCTCGATCTCTTGCCGACATCACCAACGCCGCCTGAACCCGCTGGTCTCATCGTCAGCCTGCCCGTTGGCGGGGTGCCGATGTACGTCGCACCGCGCACGAACCCTGCCTGAGCGGCCGGACGGAACCGCCAGGATTCGTCGCGCCGAGCTGGATTGTCGTCTCGTCGATCAATTCGTACTTGGTTGTCCGAACCTTTCGGTGGTGCTCGAACCGCTGGAAGATGCCGGGGTAGAGCAGAGTGCGATCGAACTGATATGAAATGAGCCCCGACGAGCGCGGATCGAAGCATCGGTGTCGGCTGCTGGCCGGCGATGGATGCGCTACCCCGGGGCCAACTCGCAAACTTGAAAATCCGTCCGTACGATCGTGGGGATGCGAGTGTTCTTCACCGGTGGCAGCGGAAAGGCGGGTCGGCACGCGATTCGGCATCTCGTCGAACAGGGGCACCGGGTGATCAACGGCGACAGGGTGCCGCTTGGTGACCCGGGGGTCGCGGATCTGCGCATCGATCTGACCGACGCCGGGCAGGTCTTCAACGCTCTTTCGGCATATGCCGGCTTTGACGAGTTGGAACCTGGCACCGGGGTTCCCAGGTACGACGCCGTCGTCCATTTCGCAGCGATCCCGGCGATTCTCGTGTGCCCAGACAACGAGACGTTCCGTATCAACGCCCTCAGCACGTACAACGTCATCGACGCCGCTGTGAAGTTGGGGATCGGCAAGGTGATCTTCGCGAGCTCTGAGACGACCTACGGGATCTGTTTCGCCGAGGGCGAGGTCAGGCCCGAGTACGTGCCCGTCGACGAGGAGCACCCAACGGTTCCCCACGACAGCTACGCGATGTCGAAGGTGGTCAACGAGGCGACGGCACGGTCGTTTCAGGCACGTAGCGGTATCGACATTTACGGGTTGCGCATCAACAACGTCATCGAGCCGCACGAGTACCAGACCATGTTCCCCGCGTTCGTCGCCGATCCCGGTCTGCGGCGCCGCAACATCTTCGCCTACATCGATGCCCGCGACCTCGGTCACATGGTCGACTGCTGCCTTCGCACCGACGGCCTCGGCTACGAGATCTTCAACGTCTCGAACGACGACACCTCGGTAGGGATTGCCAGTGACGAGGTGTACGAACGCTTCTACGCTGGCGTCGCGCGTCGACGCGACATGGGCCGCTATGAGACCTTCTACGCCAACGACAAGGCAAAGCGCCTCGTCGGGTTTGCTCCGCGCCATTCGTGGCGCAACGAACTCGGCTGAGGCCGGGCGACGAATCGTCCGGCAGCAGGCCGCCCAGGTCTTGCGCTCGGAGTAGTTCCCCTAGGCGGCGGCCTCGGCGAGCAGGGTGCGATCTGGGACGTGCAGGCCTTCAGGCCCTCGACTCGCGGTGGCGAGTACGCCGGGCCTCTAGGGCGTCGAGCCCGGCACCGTGCTCCCTGACGGAGGGTCGACCGGCGAGGTCCAGTAATCGTGACGGGACTCGTAGCTGACGTTGCCGTACAAGGGCAGGTACTCCTCGTACCGGGAACGGTCGGCGAACACGCTTGCAGGATCAGCGCTCGCTGTGGCGAACTGTTCCACGGCAGCGGCGGAGTCGAGTTTGACGCCTCGTGCGACCACGAGTTGTGGCACATCGCTGCCGTCGACCCAGTTCGCTCCGAACTGGCCCAAGCCGTAGCCCATCAGGGTCCACGCGAAGGCGATGCTCAGCTTGTACGCACCGCCGGCCTTGATCAACTCGAGTGCCTCGTTGTCACCGTCGACGCCGGACAGGAACATGTCGTCCGTGAGCTTGCCGCTGTCCTTCAGGGCCTTGAAGGCGCCCACCACGATGGTGTCGCCGCCGAGCACGACCTTGATGTCCGAGTGCGTTTGCAGTGCGCTCATCATCGTGTTGAAGCCTGACGTCGTGCTGATATCGGCCACCGTCAGATCGCCGACCACTTCGAGGCCGCCTCCGCCGGTCGCGAGTCCGTCGAGGACGCCTTTGTGGCGGATCTTCAACTGAGGCGACGCGCTGTCGAGGTTGAAGTACAGCACCTTGGCGTTGCCGCCGAGTTCTCTGGTGACGTAGTCGGCCGCTGCCTTTCCCTGGTCGTACCCGATCTGGTGCTGGCTGGCGACGACCTGCATGGTGCTCGGCGCAGTGATGATGCCCTGGGTGCAGATGCCCTTGTCGATCGCTCGTTGGAGGACAAGGCTGTCGGCATCAGGGTTGAGTGGCTGCATCGCCAGCGAACCGACGCCTTGCTCGAGGAAGGCGTTCATCTGGTCGACGTGCTTGGCGGGGTCGTTGCCTGAGGTCGCCGTGACGTAGTCGACGCCGCGTTCCGCGGCCGCCTGCTGCATACCGCGTCCGAGGGCCAGGAAGAACTCCGAGTCCGCAGTCGACGCCCAGGCGATTCTCGACGGCAGTCCGGTGGCTGCGCCCTTCGAGCGCTTCGAGTCGAAGGGTTTCAGGGCGTTCGAGTCGAGGACCGTCGGGCGGGCATCGCTTCCGCCGCACGCGCCCAAGAGCTCGGCTGACAGGAGGCCGGCGGCGCCGGCCACGCCGAGTTTGAGCATGCTTCTTCGGGACAGAATCGGCAACAGAACGACCTCCGGGTGCGACGGCGATCGTACTGACGTGATCGCGCGGAACCTCAACGGGACGGGAGGCGGACGACGGTGATGAAGAAGTCGTCGATGGCGCGGACGGCGGCGACGAACTGGTCGAAGTCGACCGGTTTGCGGACGTACGCGTTGGCGTGCAGGTCGTAGGCGGCAATCACGTCCTCCTCCGCTTCGGAGGTCGTCAGGATCACGACGGGAATGCGACGGAGGTGGGGATCGCCTTTGATGTCGAGCAAGACCTCGCGTCCGTCCCGTCGCGGAAGGTTCAGGTCGAGCAGCACGAGGTCCGGAGTGGCGACGCCTTCGAAGCGACCCTGCTTGCGCATGTAGGCGATCGCGTCCTCGCCGTTCGAGACGACGGTCAGCCGGTTGGCAATCTTGTAATCCTTGAAGGCTTCTTGCGTCATGAGCACGTCACCGGGATCGTCCTCG
>JANMQX010000036.1:0-1759 GCA_031370745.1 Ilumatobacteraceae bacterium | reverse complement strand
CGGGATCGTGGTTGACCACGTGACCGTCTACCCGGTGGGTGCGACGATTCACCGCTCCTCGCCGACGCGGCCGGACCGTGCCGGCACATTGTCGGCGATCGTTGGTTTGTCGACGAGACCTACGTGAAGGTCGCCGGTCGGTGGCGGTACGTGTATCGCGCCGTCGATCAGTACGGCCAGATCATCGACGTGCTGGTCTCATCCCGACGGGATCTCCGAGCCGCGCGACGGTTCTTCGCGACAGCGCTCCGCACCCATGATGAACCAGTTGAGGTCGTCACGGATCGGACCCCAGCGTTGCGGGCGGCGATCGAGGGGCCTATACCCGCCGCGTTTCACAACACGGCCCAGTATGCGAACAACCGTGTGGAGTGTGACCATGGCCGACTCAAAGCCCGACTGCGCTCCATGCGTGGACTCAAACGCGACCATTCGGCACGCGTGATCATCCGCGGTCACGTACTGATGCAGAACATCCGCCTCGGCCATTGCGAACTCGGCATCGACGCGCGATCACACCGGCGCGTCACGCACGCGTTTACCGAACTCGCCCAAACAATTTGATCGCCAAACGCCGTGACGGCCCGGTCGCGCCAGTCACGGTCCGGCTCAATGCAACAGTGCCCCAAGTCGGGTGGTCAAGTCTCTCGATACTGCCTTTGCTGTTCCGCACCGCCGTAGGCATTCGATGGCGATGGGGTGCCGGGTGCTTATTCGGCCCGGAGAGCGGCGGACGGCTGGATTCGTGCGGCGAGGCGCCCGGGTACGAACGCGATGGCGTTCGCGAGCACGATTGCTGCCACGACGACGGCGCCGAGGGCCGCGAGCGGCACGACCTGTTCTACCGGGATGCCGAGCCAGTCGGCTGTGGACCTCCAGGCCCACAGCCCGACGATGATCCCTATCGGTATCGCGATCAGGGCCGCGAGCCCGATCATCGTGGTCGCCTGTGCAGCGACTGAGATGGAGACCTGCCGGCCTGAGAAGCCGAGCGTCTTCAGCACAGCGAGCTCGATGCGGCGGCGGCGTACGGAGGTGATGAGCACGTGGGCGGTGGTGGCGAGTGCGAGGAGGGTGAGGAGTGCAGCGAGCGCGAGTGGGGTGCGCGCGACGCGTTCGTAGCTCGTGACGTCGTTCGGGCGTTGCGGCCCGAGGACCTGACCGGGGTCTCGTGTGGTGAAGATCCGCCTTCCGAGGGCGGTCCGCGCTGCGGTGAGGTGGGTGGGGTCTGTTCGCAGGTCGGCCAGGATGAACCTGTCTTCCGCGTTCGGGACGAGGCGATGGAGCCCCGCGGGCGTGAACGTGGCGCCGATACCTAGCCCCGTCGGCTCAGCCGCCGGGTAGGGGGCGAGGCGAGGAAACACTGCAGTTCCGGTGACGAGGTAGCGGTGCGACCCGCCGGGGCCGTGGACGACGACGTGACGACCGACGTCCGTGTGCGCCGTCCGCATGCTTGCGGCGCCGAGCGCGATTTCGTCCGCGTGGGTGGGTTGTCGACCGTCGACGATCTCGACGTTGGGTGAGCCGGCGATGCCGAGTGCTGGGATCGTCGTACCGCGAACGATCACCTGACCGAACTGGCCGGTGGTGCTCCTGCGGACCCCCGGGTCGCGCGCCACTGCCGCGCGGGCAACGGGGAGCGAGTTCCCGTCGTCGGGGGCCACCAGCGCGTCCCAGTGCCAGCCGAACAGACGGGGCGTGTCGATGAAGTGAGTGAGTCCGGCCGAGTACACCAACGTCGCGGAGACCGCGGCGATCG
>JANMQX010000016.1:0-8376 GCA_031370745.1 Ilumatobacteraceae bacterium | reverse complement strand
CGCGTGCCGGGCGGATATTCCGTGAGGGGACGGTGGCCATTTGGAAGCGGTTCGCCGCACGGCACGTGGTTCGCTCCGATCTGCGCGGTCGAGGACGGCGAGCAAGCCACCGGTGAAGTGATCTTCGTGTATGCACCCCGTAGGGACGTGCTGCTTCACGACAACTGGCAGGTTTCAGGCCTGTGTGCCACGGGAAGCGTCGACTTCGAGTTCGTGGATGTGTTCGTACCTGACCGTTTGGCGCACACCTTCCAGCCCGAGCCGACGCAGCCCGGCACGCTCTATCGGCTCCCCACCCGCTCGATCTTTTCGTGGACGGTGGCCACCGTGCCGCTCGGCATCGCAGCTGGCGCTATCGATGACTTCGCTACCAAGGGTCGCTCTGCAAAGCGGCGTGGCGACGGCGTCCCGTTCGCAGAACGTGAACTGATTCAGTCGCAGCTCGGTCAGGTCCAGGCGCGAATCGCGGCGAGCCGGGCCTACCTCCGCCACACAATGAGTACTCTGCTCGAGGGAACCGAAGCCGGCACAGACCTGGAAGCGGGCCGGGTCGACTTCCGACTCGCGTGCACGTTCGCGAGCCAATCAGCCCTCTGGGCGATCAATCTGGTCACCGAGATGGCCGGAACCATCGCCATCCTGCGGTCGTCTCCGCTCGAACGGCGTGAGAGAGACGCACGTGCCGCCGCGAAGCACGTCGCCATGAGCCCAGCCGCCTACATCACTGGCGGGAAACTTCGACTCGGATGCGATCTGTCGAACACCTCATTCTGAGCCACGCACAAAAGTGCATGCACGGCGGGGCCGGTATCCACTGACAGTTCCAACCAAAACTCGCTGAGTGCTAGAGCCCGCACGAAAGCCCTCGCGGGCGAACTGCCAACCCGGGCGCACACCTCATCCCCCACGCCGGTTGTCCGGGTGATCGGCTGACGGCAAATCCGGACACCTGGCCACGCTTGTCGATGACGCCGAAAACTGGTTCAGCACGTAACCTGACGTCGGTATCAACCAGCAAGCGTGCAACACATGGCAGGTTGTGCAGGCACGAGGCGGCCGACGTCAGCTCAGCCGCCGGCACTGACGGGCTGCAGCGACTCGGGCGACAGTCCGCTGAGTCCTTGGCTCTTGGCCCACTTGGCGATCTGCTCCATCCCAGCGGCGTAGCTGGCGTCGTACCGGAAGCTGTGATCGGAAGCCACCAGCGACGCGGGCGACAAGCCCGAGACATGATTTGCGTGCGCCCAGGCGACGACCTCGGAGTAAACACGACCGTTGGACGGTGCATGGCTCGGACCGCCGGCGTCGGCGACCAGAGCGGCGCCGGTGATTCCGACGATGGTGCCGGCGAAGACGATCGCGGCGATACGCGTGAAGCGCTTGCGGTTGGAAGTTGCGTTCATGTCGGTTCTCCTTGTCGAGGACCCACGGCGTGGGCTGCTCCGACCACCGTGACGTGTGCTCGTCGGAGAACCGCTCGGAGGCGATCGAAACGCTCGGACGTCCCTGACCTCGTACTTTGTGAGCGTTCCGACTGATCTCCGATCGCTCTCCGAGAAGATCGGTCGATGCGACACCGGCAAACGCGCGTTGGCGACCGATCGACCGAGGCCATCGAGCGACACGCGTACAGTGTGCCAATGCGGTTCGAGGTCCTCGGCTCGCTGCGGGTCGTCGCCGCAGTCGCGGTCGGCGGTGGGACCGCGCCATTCGTGCAACCTTCGCTGGGCGGCCCGAAACAACGCTTCGTCCTGGCGCGGCTGCTCGCCGAACCGAATCGGGTGGTTTCGCTCGATCGGTTGATCGACGGATTGTGGGGTGACGATCCGCCGGAGACGGCACGCCACACGATCCAGGGTTACGTCTCCGAGTTGCGCAAGACCGTCGGCCCACTGATCGAACGCGACGGTGTCGGCTACCGGATCGCGGTCGATCGCCAGACGCTGGACAGCCTCGAGTTCGAGGCGCGAGTCGAAGAGGCACGGGTGCAGCGGTCAGCTGATCCTGCGCACGCCGCCGCGGACCTCGAGCTGGCGCTCGGGCTGTGGCGCGGCGCTGCGTTCGACGACTTTCAGGAGCCGGCGCTGCAGGCCGAGGCAACCCGCCTCGATGAACTGCGGCTCGCGGCATTCGAGGAGCTGATGCAGACCCGTCTGGCCATCGGGAACCACGCCGAGGTCATCGTGCAGCTGGAGCGGGCGACGCGCGATCAGCCGTACAGGGAGGAGCTGCGCGCTCTGCACATGATCGCGCTGTACCGATCTGGACGACAGGCCGATGCGCTTCGCGCTTATCAGGTCACGCGCGACGTGCTCGCCGAAGACCTCGGCATCGTGCCGTCCCCGCGTCTGCGACGCCTCGAGGAGCAGATCCTCTTGCAGGACCCTGATCTCGATGCGACGCCATCCGCCGCATCGTCAGGGCCGCTCGAGAGCCGGTGGGTGGAGAACCCGTTCCTCGGCCTGCGCGCATTTCGCGAGGCCGATCACTCGCGTTTCTTCGGGCAGAACCAACTGATCGACAGGCTCGTCGACCGAGTCAAGGGGCCGTCGCGGTTCACCGCACTCGTCGGTCCGAGTGGCTCAGGCAAGTCGAGCGTGGTGCAGGCCGGCCTCGTGCCGCGGCTGCGCCTTGATCCAGCCGGCATCGTGATCGCGCTGATGCAACCGGGCGCGCAACCATTCGCACTGCTGGAAGCCGCACTCACCCAGATTCCGGGCGTCGACAGCGAACTGGTCCGGCGGCAGCTGTCGAAGGCATCGGGAGGTGTGCTCGCCGCAGTGGCACCGATCGTGGACGGTCGATCGGTGCCACTGTTGCTCGTCGTGGACCAGTTCGAAGAGCTGTTCACGATGGTCGACCATGCTGAGGCTTCCAGGTTCCTGGCGCTCCTCGCCGAGACCGCGGTCGCGCCGGACGCGAACGTCCACGTGCTCGTCACTCTGCGCGCCGACTTCTACGAC
Organism: Ilumatobacteraceae bacterium; assembly: GCA_031370745.1. Classification (GTDB taxonomy): domain Bacteria; phylum Actinomycetota; class Acidimicrobiia; order Acidimicrobiales; family Ilumatobacteraceae; genus JAENVT01. The sequence goes on along the minus strand of JANMQX010000016.1, from coordinate 5,413 downwards.
CGGCCCCTCGTCGACCCGCGCATGGGGCAACTGTTCGCCGACAACGTCGTGAGCGTCGTGGCGCTCGGGCCGGACCAGCTGGAGGCGGCGGCGACGCTTCCAGCTCGTCAGCTCGACATCGCGGTCGAGCCGCGACTCGTCGGTCGGCTGATCGCCGACGTCGCGGGTCAGCCCAACGCGTTGCCGTTGTTCCAGTACGCGTTGACCGAGCTGTTTGATGCACGCGAAGGACAGATGCTCGACCTCGCCACCTACGAACGCATCGGCGGTGTCCGCAAAGCCGTTGCCCGACGTGCCGAATCGCTGTACAACCAGCTGGGGCCGGCCGAGCAGGAAACTGCGCGTCAGCTGTTCCTGCGCATCGTCACCGTGTCGGGCGACATCGTCGGTCGTCGCCGGGTTCCGGCATCCGAGCTCGTGTCGCTCGACGTCGACGTCGTCGCGCTGCAGGCGGCGATCGACGCGTTCGCCCGATACCGCCTACTGGCGCTCGACCGCGATCCTGCGACCGGGAGCCCCACCGTCGAGGTCGCCCACGAAGCACTGCTCGCGGAGTGGCACCGGTTGCGCGACTGGATCGACCAGCATCGTGACGACCTCGCCAAACAGGCGTCGTTCCTGGTCGCCGTGAACGAATGGGAGCAGTCCGGTCGGGACGCCGGCTACCTACTGACCGGGAGCCGCCTTGCCGACTACGAGCGCTGGACGCAGTCGACCGGCCTGCGCCTCACGGCGACCGAGCACGACTTCATCGCTTGCGCCGTCGCAGCGCGCGAACGGGAGGCCGCCGCAGATGTAGAGCGAGAGCACGTACAACTCAAGTTGCGGCGGCGCTCCCGTCGGCAACTCGCGCTGTTGTTCGGGGTTGTCGCGGTGTGCGGCGGCGTCATTGCCTACCCACTCGTGAAAAGTGATCCGGGTCCACGAGCGTCAATTGCCGTCGTCCTCGCAACCCGACGTTCGGAGGGCGCGTTCGATGAGCTCGTCGCCCGAGGCGTGGAATCTGCTGCGAAGCAGTTCGATCTCACCAGCACGGTGCTCGAACCGCCGTACACGGACTTCGACGCGCAGATCCGCGCCGTTGCCGACAGCGGCCCCAAGTTGATGTTCGCAACTTTTGCGACCGCACCCGCACTGAAATCGTTGGCCGATGACTTCCCCAACATCACGTTCGCCATGATCGACGACACTCAGAAGCCGAAGGCGAACAACATCGTGGCTCTCGCCTTCGCACACGAGCAGGGCTCGTTCCTGGTCGGCGCAGCAGCGGCCCTCGAGTCCGCGACCAAGAAGGTGGGCTACATCGGCGCGAACTCACTGCCGTATATCGAGTCGTTTCGCGCCGGCTTCGAGCAGGGTGTGGCCGCTGCCGACAGCAACGTGCACGTTGTCGTCGACCTGATCCAACCGCGCCGGTCGTCGGGCGACGACTTCGGCGGATACGTCAATCCTGATCAGGCGAAGCTCGAAGCGACTCGCATGTACAAAGAAGGTGTCGACATCATCTTCGTCGCAGCCGGTGCGTCGGGGACCGGCGTTATCGAGGCAGCCACGGAGTTGAGCACTTCGACGCGCAAGCTCTGGGCCCTCGGCGTCGACACCGACCAGTTCTTCGACGTCACGGCTGCTCAACGGACGCATCTGCTGACATCGATGTTCAAGCGCACGGACCTTGGGGCGGCAGCGGTCGTCGCCGCTCAAATCAAGGGGACCTTGAAGGTGCCGGGCGTGATGAAAGTGACCCTCGCTGATGGGGCGGTGGGCTATACGAACACCGGCGGCTACCTGCAACCGTCGACGACAACGGCGCTCGAGACGTTCAAGCAGCGAATCATCGACGGCGCGATCGTCGTCAACCCGATTCCCTCGACGGAACCGCCGACCATCGTCGCCGACACGTTCACGTACGACCTTCGAACTCGTTCGCGATCCGCGTTGCCCGCAAGCATTGCAGGGGCCAGTGAGTACGCCGCGTCTGTCGACGGGACGCATCTTGCGCTGCTGTCGTGTTGCACGGGAACGACAATGACGATCGCCGACGCCGACGGACGCAACGCGCGGACAACTCACGCACCGCCCGGTTCTCGTTATTGGGGAGTGCAATGGTCGCCGGACGGCACCAAAGTGGTGTACCAGCAACGCGACGCTGGCGACCCTGGAGATCTCGGCGCGCTGTTTGTCGAGGACCTCACCACCGGACAGCGGACACAGATCACCGACTTCAAATCGCCTGCGGCGTGGTGGTGGTGGATGCCAGCACAGTTCAGTCCGGACGGGCGCACTGTCATCTTCCACCGGCCCCGCGACGGCGGAGAAAACCCGGTGTGGGACGTGTGGTCCGTACCGGTCACAGGAGGCAAGCCGACCATGCTCTTGCGGGACGCATCACTGCCCACGTATCTGCCATCCGGAGAGATCGCCTACGTCCACGACACGAAAGCCCCCGACAGCTTGATGATCGCCGATCCAGTAACAGGGACACGCCGAACGGTCGTCAGCGAAGCGCGTGAAGGATTCTGGGTTCCGTCTGCGTCGCCCGATGGCACGCGAATCGCCTATACGGATGGCAGATCGATCTACGTGCTCGACATCGCCAGCGGCAAGACGTCCGAGGTGGTGGCCGGCACGAGTGTCGATTGGATCGACGACAACACGCTCATCGTCGTCAACGACTGAGCGAGCGACCGAAGACAATCGCGTCCCCTGAAATCGCTAGATCCGGGCGGCCTCGGCCTGCGCTCTTCGTAGCGCATCCTCATCGAAACCCACGCCAGGTCACGCTTCGCCAAGAATCCACGAACAGGGGCCGCCGCGACCCTCGGCTCGTGTGCGGCCGAACGCCGGATCCGTCGCTCCGAGGTGTTGCTGGCATCCCCGTCATTAGGGTGCCCGTGCCCTCACACGATGCCTGGTTTTGGGGTTCAATACGTCGGTGAACGCGGGGGTCTTGCTGTGGGCGCGGACAGAGCTGCGCCGCCGTTGGGGCACTCTTGCATTGCTTGCCGCGCTGATCGCCATCGCCGGCGGCACCAGCCTTGCCGCGGCCTCCGGCGCTCAACGGACCGAGACCGCCTTCAGTCGAATGCTCGCGGCGACGCATCAACCGAACTTGACAGTCAATGGTGCTGGCGAGGACGGATTCACCGAGCTCGATCCCAAACTTCTGGACCGCGTCATGGAGATCGGCGGAGTCAAGGGTGCGGCCGAGTTCGCATTCGTCGCGGTTGCGCCCGACGGCTTTCCCAACTTCTTCGCGCTGGCGCTCATCGACCGGCGAGGCGAAGCTACGCGGCCGCTCTTGCTCGACGGCAAACCGATCGATGACTTCAAGACGCTGCGCGCTGACGACGTGTTCCTGAACGAGTCGATGCAAAAGCAGCTCGGCAAGAGTGTCGGCGACAGGGTCGTGCTCCGCTCACTCACCGCCGACCAGTTCGCGGCGTCCTTGAACGGCGACACGGCGATGGTTCCCGCTGGACCGACCATCAACGCTCGGATCGCCGGTGTGAGCCGAAGCCCAGAGGATGTCAGTGACGCTCCCGATCCGTTCCTGTTGCTGCCGCCGGCGTACTACGACCGGTACCACGAGGAGGTGGGCGGCTGCTTGTGCAATGTCTTGATCAACGTCGAGCCGGCATCGGTCGATCAGGTCACAGCAGAGCTCGAGAAGATCTACCCCAACGTGGCTGTTAAGGCACCGGAAGACCTTGCCGGCCGGGTCGACGACACGGTTGCCCTCCAACGGCGAACCTGGTTGCTGATTGCCTTGGCCGCGGCGCTCGCCGGTGTGGTGGCGCTGTTCCAAGCAAGTAGCCGCGCCGGGTGCACCTTGTTGTCGGGTGATGATGCTCGTCGGGCGCTCGGCATGACGCGACGTGAAAGGCGGCTCGGTCGCCTTCTGGTGATCACGCCGGCGATCCTTGTGGGCACCGCAGCGGCACTCGGCGTCGCCTACGCCTTGTCGCCATTGGCGCCGGTCGGTCTCACTCGATTGGCGGAACCGTCGCCAGGCTTGCGGTGGGAGCCGGCGGTAGCTGTTCCCGGCGTGCTCATCGTCATCGTGGTCTCGTTTGCCGTGGCCGGCACAGCGACGATCACCGCCCGCGCAAACCGCGAACCTCGCCTGGCGGCCGGCAAGATCGGCGGCCCCGAGGTCGCTCTCGGCAACAGGCTCGCGCTCGGCCCCGGGCGAGGCGCCATCATCGGAGTGCTGCTGTCGACGGCCGGTCTCGTCGGGGCGTTGACGCTCGAGCACTCGCTCGACCATGTACTTGCGACGCCTGCTCTGTATGGAGCCGATTTCGACGCCAGCAACTTCCTCGACAGCGCCGACGACAAGCGAGCGCTCGGCGGGCAACTGGCACCCGACCCCGACGTCGATTCAATCGGCCTGGTGTGGGTCTACCTGGGCTCGAAGCTCCACATCGTTGGTCCCTCCGGCGAAGCCGATGTCGACGCCAACGCGTACGAGAGCATCAAGGGGACGTTGGAGATCAAGCACACCAAGGGTCGCCAGCCGGTTCGTGACGATGAGGTGGCCGTCGGTCGTGCCTTGATGGATGAGATCGGTGCCAAGATCGGCGACCGCATCACCGCAAGCGGCACGAGCGGAGTAGTCGAGCTGACCCTCGTGGGCGACAACCTCGATCCCGGTGTCGATGTCGCCGGGCACGGGTTCGCGATGACCGTCGACGGCCTGTCTGCGTTGGGCGACGCGTCCGTGCAAGGCACCGTTGTTCGCTTCGCACCCGGCGCGGATCATGCCAAGCTCGTCAGCCGGTACTCGGCTCTCGGGTTCGCTCCGGTGACTCCTCCATCGGAGGTCGGCCACATCGGCCAGCTCGGCGGGCTGCCGGGACGTGTCGGGCAGTTGCTGACATTGTTGGGCATCGCTGCGCTGCTCAATGCGATGGTGCTGACTGTCAGGTCTGGCCGCCGCGAGATCGCCCTCCTCCGCGCCTTGGGGTTCACCAGTGTGCAAGTGGTTCGTGTGCACCTGTGGCAGAGCATCTTCACGGCCTTCACTGGCATCGTCATCGGTGCAGGAATCGGCTTCATCGTCGGCCGAGAGATCGATCGCCAACTCGTGGGCAACGTCGGCGCGATCGCCGAGACGGTGCTGCCCGGCGCGGCCTGGATCTCCGCGCTCGGCGTTGTTGCGGCATGCCTGATCTCCGGTGCGGTGACGAGCGTGCTCGCGCTGCGCCACCGTCCAGGATTCGAACTGCGATCCGAGTGACGGCACCGGCGGACGGCGTCAGGCGAGACCGTTGAGATTTCCGGAGGGCGCGGAGTGCATCGATGATGCTCGAGTCGACAGAGACCAAGCGGCGGCTCGCCGTCGTTTTGGGTGCAGTGACGATGGGGCCCACGATGAAACCGCCATGTCAACCACTACTGATGAGTGACCAGA
>JANMQX010000013.1:0-8040 GCA_031370745.1 Ilumatobacteraceae bacterium | reverse complement strand
CGCAGGCGCGCGTTGGAGGCCCACCCTGTTCGCCGGCTCGATCGGTGGTCTCGACGACAGTTCGAATGCGCGCCGGTTCTTCGGCGGCGTCGACTGCGAAGCGCTCGACTACTCGCCCGCCATCGCGGACTCGCGCTCGGGTCGCGATGCGATGGCAGCCGAGGTTCCCATGCACGCGTCGTACGAAGACAAGCCGGGTGTGCCTGATCGGATCTTCCTCGACCTCGACGATGCCGCATATTCCCGACAGGTCGACAGCTGGACCCGATTCTTCGCCTCCCGCGCGGTCCGGCCGGAAGTCGTGCACCTGCATCACCTCACGCCGATGCACGATGCGGTTCGCAACGTGTGGCAAGACGTGCCCGTGATCACCCACCTCCACGGCACCGAGTTGAAGATGATGGCATCAGTGCAGGATGGAACGATCGGCAAGGCACGGTACGGCGATCAATGGATCGGTCGGATGCGGAGGTGGGCCGCTGATTCCAACCGAGTGGTCGTGGTCGGCGCGCTCGACGAGCAGTTGGCGCAACTGCTGCTGCCAGTCGACCAGGCTCGTTTGGCCAGGATCGCGAGCGGCGTCGACACCGAGGTCTTCTCGCCGCGGGTCCGCCCGGCGGCAAGGCGGATGGCCTTGTGGAAGCGTTGGCTGGTCGACGAACCACGGGGATGGCGTCCAGGTCAGCCGGCGGGTTCGATTCGGTATGACCTTGCTGATCTCTCCGCGTTCACCGACATCGATGGTCAACCGGTTCCCGTGGTCTTGTTCGCCGGCAGGTTCATGCGATTCAAGCGATTGCAGCTGCTCATCGAGGCGCATCACACGATGCGATCCACAACGGATTGCCGATCGGTGCTGGTCGTCACCGGCGGGTTCCCGTGCGAGTGGGAGGGCGAGCACCCCTACGACACCGTGCAACGGCTCGGTGCCGAAGGTGTCTTCTTCGTGGGATGGCGAGATCACGACGAGTTGTCCGAGATCTTGAACTGCAGCGACGTGTTCGCAGCGCCATCGGTCGATGAACCGTTCGGCCTCGTCTACCTCGAGGCAATGGCGACCGGCATCCCGCCGATCGCCACCAGCACCGGCGGACCACTGTCGTTCGTCAACGTCGATGCCGACCATCCGACCGGTTGGCTCGTGCCGCCCGACGATGTCGCTGCGCTGGCCGAGGCGCTCGTCGAGGCCGTGTCGGATCGGGCGATGCGTGTGGAGCGTGGTCGGTGCAGCGTGCAGTTCGTTCGCAAGCACTACTCGTGGGCCTCGTCGGCGCGGTCGTTCGGTCAGCTCTACGACGAAGTGATCGAGGAGCCGACGCGATCGAAGCGATCTGACGCGGATCGATCGACGTTCGCTGTGCCTTCGACAATCGGCGTCGCATAGGACAGGATCGTGCTCATGCCGTCGTCGGGTAAGAGGTGCACGATCAATTTGCCACCGCGAGTCTCGGCCCACAACGGATTGTGCGTCGCCACGCGGGCCGAGCCTGCCGAGTAGATCGGGAACGGGACTTCGCGCACCATCAGCATGCTGTCGACGTCGAGCAAACCGATTCCTCCCAGCCATCCAGGCCCCGCGGCGAGGGCAACCTCGGCGACGCCGCCGCACAGGAGGTGGCCTGTGTCGAGCCACTGGCAGTCCTGGTGATCGACGAAGAAGCCGGGATTGACGCGGACCGTCTGCAGGTCACCGATGATCGACCATCGATAGAAGCGGCGCGATCCCCACGACCAACCGACGAGGTCGCCGTCCGGCCCGCATCGCGCCATGGCGCCGACGTGGTCGTCGACATCGAATGCGCGTTGTGGCGCTTGCCCGGGTTGCAGGCGGTAGACGCTCGTCGTCGAGTCGGGTCGGTACTCGGCGCACGGCACCCAGAAGGCGGTACCGTCGAAGTCCATCCCGCCGGGGTGATAGCGCCGGGCGTCGCCGACTTCGACCTGTTCGACGAGGTTTCCATCGCTGTCGACGCCCATGACGAAGCCTCGGCGAGCGTTGACATCGACACTGGAGATCCACCACGCTGAGCCGACCTTGGCCATTCCTTGCGGGTGATACGAATCGAACCTCAGTGGCAGTTCATCGATCAGCTGCCAATTGGTCATGCGCGTGATCGCCGCAACCGTCGACGCAAGTGCCGCACCCGTGCCCGTCCTGTTGCTCAACATCTGTGCTGAAGTATGACGGACGCGTGCCCACGGATCGTTGATGCTCGGCAACGCAGAGGACACCAGGGAGTGAACACCAGGTGCTCATCGCTCGGACGTCATCCAGCGCGGTTGTTCCTCGCGCTGGCTGGCGAGTGTCGCTTGCGGTCAGGCCTCGGGCACGGCGCCGAGCACCGACTTCAGCGCCTGAGCCGCGCCCAACAACGCGGCGCTCTCGAACGGCACAACAATCTTGGTGTTGTCGCTTTCGGCGAACTTGGCCAGTGTGTCGAGCTGCAGGATGGCGATCAGCGAAGGGTCGGGGTTGGCAGTTCGGATCGCGTTGTACACGCTGGCAATGGCCTCGGCGCGACCCTCCGCCTCGAGGATGTATGCCTGCCGGTTACCCTCGGCACGCAAGATCGCCGAGGCCCGTTCGCCCTCAGCACCGCGGATTGCCGCCTTGGCCGCACCGTCGGCGATGTTGATCGCCGATTGCTGGTTGCCCTCTGATTGCAGGATCTTCGCTCGCTTCTCCTGATCGGCCTGCTTCTGCAGAGCCAGGGCCTCGAGGATCTTCGGTGGCGGTGTGATCTCCACGATCTCGATGCGGGCGATGCGAATGCCCCACTTGTCGGTGACGGCTTCCATCTGTGACTGCACATCGGTGTTGATGCGCTCGCGTTCAGACAACGCCTCGTCGAGCGACAGGGTGCCGATGACCGAGCGCAGCGCGGTGCGCGCCAACGCGTCAATCGCGATGCCAAAGTTGGCCACGCTGAACAATGCCTGCTTGGCGTCGACGATCTGGGTGAAGATCGTTGCGTTCACCGTGACAACCACGTTGTCCCTGGTGATGACCTCCTGCCGGTCGCCCGGCACCGGGATCTCACGCATGTCGACCCGCTGCAGCGAATCGATGAATGGCCCGATGATCACCAGGCCCGGCTCGTGTGTCTTGCGATACTCCCCGAGACGTTTGACGACCCCGACCTCTCCCTGCTGCACGATGTTGACCATCTTTTGCAGCATGAAGAGCAGGATCACGATGATGAGACCGGCGGCAAAAAGTGCGCCGATCATGCCGCTACCCAACGCAATCATGTGAGCTCCCAATATTCTTCTGCGGTCCTCACCGTCAGAGTTGTGCCGACGACATTCGTGACGATCACCGCTGTCGAGGGCGGTATCAAAGATCCGTCTGCGGTGACAGCGAGCCACGTCTCGCCGAGCAGTCGAACGTGGCCGCTGGCATCGACCGTGACTTCGTCGACCGTGAGGCCTCGTGCACCGACGAGTCCACCATGCACACCGCGAATTGCTGTGCCCGGACCACGGCGGGCGAACGCCTGGCTCATCTGCGGTCGTACGAACGCCACCCCTGCTGCGGACACGCCGACCGCCACAACAGTCTGAACCAGCACATGGGACGGGGCGGCAACTGCGATCGCTGCCGCCGCAGCCGACCCGGCCGCGCCGAACATGGCGAAGAACGCCAGGTGATGCAACTCGACTCCTATGAGCACCACACACAACACGATCCACACGAGGGCCACAACAGCCACCTCCGACGAAATCATACGCACCGACTTTCGACAAACGTGCGGCACACGCACAACAATCACGGGGGCAGGAGGATCGAATCGGTCGTTTGACGCGTACCTCCGGGTACCTCGAAACCTCCGCTAGGTCTTGTCGACTTGGGCCAGGCAGGCATCGAGGGCGACCTCGAGAGGGTCGAGCACAACCAGTTTGGGGCTGGCCGCCGCAAGGATCTCGACGAGGTGCGAGAAGTCGGTGCCGCCGAGCGCGACGGTCGCCGCACCGCGCAGGCTGTTGACGAGTGCCGCCACGTCCAACCCACGAAGGTCGTCGCCGGTCAGTTCGCACACCGGCTGTTTGGCGGCGGCAATCGCTGACCGCATCGCCTCGCCGGCGCCGAAGACCGGAATGTCGACCACCTCTCGGGCCTGCGCGACGCCAGGGTCAGCGATGCAATCGACGATGATGGCGTCGAAGCCCTCGCGTGCTGCGTCGATGATGGTCTGCACCACGAACGGCGCGGCGGCCCGAGCATCGTGAGCGGTGCGAATCTCGGTCGGGCCAGCTCCCGTGCAGCGGTAGGTCAACTCGACGCCGGGCCGGGCAAGTCGAGCCAGATCGGCGCGGATCTGCGACTCGATCGTGTTCCACGGCGCGCTCGTCGGCCCGACCAACAACACCTTGAACTGAGCTTCGGAATCATGCGCCATGTCGGGTCCCCTTGGGTCGTGGATTTGGGCGGTGCGACGTCAGCCGCGGTCTTGCCAGGTGCAGATGCAGGCCTCGTTGCCTTCGGGATCGGCGAGGATCCAAAAGGCTCGTGCACGACTGTCGCTGACGATGTGGCCACCGGCTTCGATCGCTTCGGAAACCCGTTGCTCGGCAACATCGTGCGGCACGGACAGGTCGAGGTGGATGCGATTGCGTTGCGGCCGTGGAGCATCCATCTGCTGGAACCAAAATGCCGGGCCGATGCGGCGAGGATCGACGAGGGCGATGACCTGGCCATCGGGTTCGCTGGGTGGCTCGTCGACGTACTCGAGCAACGCTTTCCAGAACGGTCGCACGGCGTCGATGTCGACGGCGTCGATCGCGACTTCGACACCAAGTGCCGACCAGGGCTCGGCCGTGAGCCCGGCATCGGCGGCTATCTCAGAGATGGTGGTTGCCAGGTCAACATCTGCGTCGGTCAGGCTGTTGGTTGCGTGTGTCATCAGCGAGACGTACACACATCCCGGGTATCGAACGTCGATGTCGGGATGATGCCCGACGCGTTCTGCGGCGGAAGCGATTTGCCCGACGAACGTTGCAGCGTCGTAGAACGATGGCGCCCGGAAACCGGCTTCGATTCGTCGCAGCACCACACGCCAATCGGGCAGATCTGTGTGCCCGTGGAACTGCGATGCGGAGATCTTGTCAACCATCGCCACAGCTTACGAAGTGAGGCCGACCGGTCTGCTGAACGGTGTGCTCGCGCCTGCTGGACCGGTGCGTCAGTTGATTGCGGCTGCCGGACTGGACTCGGCTTCGATCATCTGGTCGAGACGTCGTCGGAAGCGGATGCCACCGCTGTCGGTCCGCAGGTTGATGTGCGGCGTTGTCGCTGCGGCCATGCCGCGCTGCGAAGCCTGGAGGATCACTTTGTCCTCCTCGAAGGCCCCTCGCACGGAAGCGGCAAATCGTCGGGACACTTCGTCGTCGTCGGGCGCGACATTGCGCATCTGGAACCAGAAGTACCGCGTCGTGGTTGCATCGATGGGGGTAAGGAAGTTGAAGCTGTCCATCACGAACGTTTGCGGATGTAGTGGCTTGTCCTCACCTCCGGCACCGGCAGGCGAGATGTAGGCCTTGATCAGCGCGTTGCTGGGATACCGGACCTCGTATTGCTGCTTGCGGTCACAGTTACCTTCGAACTGGAGGTACGGGGCATAGAACGGAGCAGGTTGGGTGTCGAGCATCCAGCGCCACGTCGTGACGCCGTCGTCAGCGATCGTCACGTGCAACGGGGTTTCTTCTGATCCGTCGCCCGCAAATGAACCGGGGTGTACCCAGGCGACGTGCGACGGGTCGAGAAGGTTGTCGGTGATGTGCAGGTAGTTGCAACCAACCACCATGTCGTCGCCTTGAGTGGTGCCCCACGCCGGGTCGCCCCAATGGTCAGCCGCGAAGATGTCGCGAGGATCGGCACGTTCAGGATCGCCCATCCACATCCACAAGAGCCCGTACCGGGCTTCGATCGGGTACGACCGCACCTGCGCGCCTAGCGGCGGGCGCTCGTTGCCGGGTACTCGCACGCACTGTCCCGAACAATCGAATACCAACCCGTGGTATCCGCATTCGAGATCGTCGCCGTGAACTCGCCCCATCGACAGGGGCACCTTGCGGTGCGGGCAGGCGTCGGCCAGCGCTGCGTACTGACCGCTGGAACCGCGATAGATCGCAACGTTCTCACCCAGGATCGTGATCGCAACGGGCGATGCACCGATGTTGCGTTCCCACTCCGCCACGTACCACGCATTGCGAAGGAACATCGTCGGGATCGTAGCTCGCCGCCAGCGGGCGTTCGGAGTTCGCTTCACCTGACAATTCGACTCGAGCGTCGGACCGAATTGCGAACCGATCGCGGCATCGCGACCAGCAGTTGGTTGTGCGCTTGACTAGCCAGGCAACATCTCAGGCTCACCATCGTCGGAATCGCCGGGCTCAGCATCGACTCGCTGCGAGGCGTCGCGCCCGAGGTCCGCGGCATGTTCGATCAACTCCTGGATCTGCTGCGGAGCGTCCTCCGAGCGAGCATCGATGAGCGCTGCATCTTCATCGATGATTGCGTCCCAACGCGTGGTGTAGAAGACCGTGCGTTTCCCGAAGCTGTGGGTCAGGTTCGGGGTGCTGCGGGTAAGGCTAGTTCGCCGGGGTTGTCGGTGAGGTCGGCGACGCTGGCGGCGGCGATGTAGCGGCGTTCGGCGGCGATCATTTCGTCGTTGATGTCGGCGAGGAGGGCGCCGACAAGTCGGATCACTGAGGCGCGGTCGGGGAAGATCCCGACGACGTCGGTGCGTCGCTTGAGCTCACGGTTGAGTCGTTCGATCGGGTTGTTCGACCAGATCTTGGGCCAGTGCGCGGTGGGGAACGCGGTGTAGGCGAGCAGGTCGCCTTCCATCTGTTCGAGGCGTTCGGCGACTCCGGGCGCGTAGGGGCGGAGTTGATCGACCACCGCTCGCAACTGGGTGAGCGCGGTGTCGTGATCGGGTTGAGCGAAGATCGTGCGGATCAACGCGGCGATCACTTGGCGGTGTTGCGGACGGGCGGCGGTCATCAGGTTGCGCATCGCGTGGACACGGCACCGTTGCCACGCGGCGCCTTGGAAGCAGCGTCGGATCGCTTTCACCAGACCGGAGTGGGCGTCGGAGATGACGAGCTTGACGCCTGCCAGTCCGCGGTCGACGAGACCGGTGAGGAACTCGCGCCAGAACGTCTCGTTCTCGCTGTCACCGACGTCGAGGCCGAGGACCTCGCGATGCCCGTCCAGGCGGAGTCCGGTGGCGATCACGATCGCTTTGGAGACGACCTGGCGGTGTTCGCGAACGTGGACGTAGGTGGCGTCGAGCCAGACGTAGACGAACGGTTGATGATCCAACCGTCGGGTCCGCAACACGGTGACGTCGGCGTCGATCTGGGCGCACACGCGTGACACCGTCGACTTGGAGATCCCGCTGTCACAGCCCAACGCCTTGACGAGGTCGTCGACCTTTCTCGTGGAGGTGCCAGTGATGTACGCGGTCATGATCACCGCCCACAGCGCCTTGTCGATCCGCCGGCGTGGCTCGAGCAACTCGGGGAAGAACGAACCGTGGCGGAGCTTGGGGATGCCGAGCTCGACATCACCAGCTGGGGTCGACAACAACTTCGGACGATGTCCGTTGCGCTGGTTCACACGCTCGCTCGTGCGTTCACCATGAGCCGCACCGATCACCGATGTCAGCTCGGCTTCGATCAGCTCCTGGAGCGCTGCAGTGAGGATGTCGCGCAGCGACGTCGACAACGTGGCATCAGTACCGGCAAGACGCGCGGCAAGGTCGGATAGGGCAAACTCGTGGTTGGTCATCGTGCGGCTTTCTCGGTTGCTTGGACGCTTTCGAGAATCGCACGATGACCACCATCACCCCGAGGATGGTGACCGACTCCTACACCACGTGATGGGACTCACCCGAGATTTCCGGAGGGCGCGGAGTGCATCGATGATGCTCGAGTCGACAGAGACCAAGCGGCGGCTCGCCGTCGTTTTGGGTGCAGTGACGATGGGGCCCACGATGAAACCGCCATGTCAACCACTACTGATGAGTGACCAGA
>JANMQX010000006.1:0-4178 GCA_031370745.1 Ilumatobacteraceae bacterium | reverse complement strand
CAGCTGCTGTCGCCACACCTCCGGTCCTGCTAGGGAACACCAACGACAGTAAGTCGGCGACCATCATCAATACCCTTGGTGACTCAGCCCTGATCGTCAGCAGCGATGTGGCTTGGGGAATCGAGGCCCGCGGGGGCAAGGGCAATGCATTGTTCCAAGCCACCGTCGACTCCCCTGCGGGCACGGCAGGCACCGCAGGCACATTGTTGGTCGACGTGAACGGCGACTGGTGGGCGTCGACGTTCAGTGACCTCAACGATGGTTTCTGGCGCAAGCTGGCCGGGCAAGACACCGCTGGGCAGTTGCACATCCTGCCGGCGCCGGTGCGGGTCTACGACTCGCGGCCCGGCGCCGATCCCGTTGCTGTCGGGCCGAAGGCGCAGACGCAGATCAACGTGGCCAGGACCATCGACCCGACGCTGAACGCCAGCGGCGTGCCGGCGCTGGCCCGCGGGGTGCTGATCACGCTGACCATCGTCGGGCCGACCAGCGGAGGCTTCGCCAAGGTGTGGCCCGACGGCGTGGCGATCCCGGCAACCTCCAGCATCAACTTCGACCCCGGTCAGAACATCGCCACCACCACGGTCTCGGGTTGCGGGCCGCTCGCCAAGATCCAGGTCCTGGCGAACTCCGTCGCCGACTTCATCGTCGACGTCATCGGCTACTACCAGTAGCGGTTCAACCCAGCGCCGCCGACACCAGAGCGGCGAACACCACCGTGCCTTTTTCGTTGGGATGGACGTGGTCGGTGCGCAGGATCTTCTCCTTCGGATCCGAGGCCAGATCGAACCACGACAGCACCGTGGTGTTGGCGCGGCTCGCGGCACGCTCGCGCAGCACCTCGTTGAACATCTTGGTACCGGGGAGTTGGTTCGGGTTGTACACGTCGACCCACACGATCGGCACCTTGGCGGCGGGCATCGACAGCATCTGGTCGATCAACGTGGCGTAGTCGTCGGCGGTCTTGTACTTGCCGGCATCGTTGGTGCCCATCGCAATCCCCCACACATCGGGGCTCACTCCGTCGGAGATCATCGTCGACAGGGTCTTGATTCCCGACAGCGGCTCGGCCTTTCCATCGCCGACAGCGATCCGCCTGTTGACTTCGGCCTCGATGGTGATGTCGGTGAAGCCCTGATTGGCGAGCACCTCGGTCAGTACTTTGGCCGATGCCTTGGTGATGGAGTCGCCGACCATCGCGAACTTCGTGCGGATGACCTCAGCCGCAGGCAGCTTGCCGACCCCGGAAGGCGACGACGGTTGGGCGATGGTTCCGTTCTTGTCGGAGGCCTGCGAGTGCACGTCGTTGTCGCCGCACGCCGCGATCGCCGCGAGGAACGCCGTCGACGCGCCGGCGCGCAACAGTGATCGCCGGCTGATCCGCATGCCACCAGTCTGGCCGATTCATCTGCCAAATCGGCGTCAACCGCGAATCGCCGAGACCGCTGTCACCACACCGAACACCATGAACAGGCCCCCGGCCGCACGCTGCACGGTGCGTACCGGAAGGCGGCGTTGCAGCCAGCGGCCGGCCAACACGGCGAGCACGGCGACCACGATGTGGGCCACCAACGAGCCGGCGGCAACGGCTGCCGGATACCCGCGGTCGGCAACGATGCCAATGGTTGCCAACTGGGTGAAGTCGCCGAACTCGGCGATTCCGATGATGATCGCAGTGCGGCCGACGACACCCCACAACCCGTGCACCGGGGCTGCCTGGACGTCGTCGTTGCCGCCTCCGCCGCGCAGCAGCAGCACTCCGCCGCCGACGAACAGGGCGGCAACAGCCAACTGGGTCGGCGCTCGAGGCAGGTGCCGCAGCGCCTCGCCAACGGCGACGGCGAGGACTGAATGGAACGCCATCGCCACGGTCACACCGATCACGACGGCCAGCGGCCGGCGGTAACGCGTCGCCAGGACGATCGTCGCGAACATGGTCTTGTCGGGTAGTTCGGCAAGGAAGACGACGCCGAACGCAACGAGGAAGGCTTGCAGTGCGAGTGGCATCAGTCGACGAGGCGTTGAATGCGCGCCGCGTGCCGGGCATGGGTGCGCAACACGTCGTCGAGATCGTTGTGCACGATGTGGCCCTCGCGAACGACGAATCGGCCGTTGACGATCGTGTGCCACGCTGTCACGGGGCCGCAGCGCAACCAGGCTTCGATCGGGTCGGCCAGCGCACCTGCAAACGCCGGTCCGGTCAGGCGCCATACCGCCAGGTCGGCGACCGCGCCAGGCTCGATCACCCCGATCTCGCCGCTGCGGCCGAGACACGCTGCGCCGCCCGACGTCGCACATTCCAAGGCCATTCGTGCGGTTCCTGCGTGTGCTCCGTCGCGCAGCTTCGCCAGCAGCATCGCCTGGCGCGCCTCCAGCCACAACGAGGCACTGTCGGCCGACGACGAACCGTCGACGCCCAGGCCGACAGCGACCAGCGCGGCGCGCAACGCGACCACCGGGGCAATTCCCGACGAGAGGATCAGGTTGCTGCTCGGACAATGGGCGACCCCGACTCCAGCGGCACCGAGCCGGACGATCTCGTCGTGGTTCGGCATCACGCAATGGGCCAACCACGTGCGGTCGGTGCACCATCCCGTGCGCTCCAGGTACTCCATCGGACGACATCCGAACCGGCTCAGCGAGAAGTCATCGTCCTCTGCGTTCTCGGCGAAGTGGGTGTGCAGGCGAACATCGAGACGCTCGGCAAGCTCGGCCGAACGAACCATCAGCGCCTCGGTGACGCTGAACGGGCTGCATGGGGCGAGCGCGATCCGCACCATCGCGCCCGGCGACCGGTCGTGGTGGCGGGTGACTGCCTCCTCGCACGCGGCGAGGATCTCGTCGTCGTCGGCGACGACATCGTCGGGGGGCAGACCGCCATCCTTCTCGCTCAACGACATCGAGCCGCGGGTCGGATGAAAGCGCATGCCGAGGTCGGTGGCCGCAGCGATCTCCGCCGACAACAGGTCACCGGCATTGCGCGGATGCAGGTACATATGATCGCTCGATGTCGTGCAACCGCTGAGGGCGAGCTCGGCGAGGCCGACGAACGCGCTGGCGTAGACCGCTTCGGTGTCGATCGCCCGCCACAGCGGGTACAGCGACTGCAGCCAGCCGAACAGTGGCTTGTCGGTCATCGGTGGATAGGCGCGGGTGAGGTTCTGGAAGATGTGGTGGTGGGTGTTGATCAGGCCCGGCGTGACGAGGCAGTCGGCAGCATCGACGATCTCGGTTGCCGCCGGTTCGGGATCACCCGGCGTTCCGACTGCGGTGATGAACCCGCCGTCGGTCGCCACCCATCCACCGGACAGTTCACGGCGATCGTCGTCGAGCGTGGCCAGCAGCCGTGCCCCTCGGATCAGCAGATCGGACACGGCGCTATGCCAGCGAGTCGACGATGATCTGGATGTCGTCGACCGAGGTCAGCGGATTGATGATGCACACCCGCAGGACGACCTCACCATTCCACGAGGTCGGCGTGACGAACGCAGTGCCCGCGTCGAGCAACCGGTCGCTCCACGCCTGGTAGTCGGTTGCGGTCCAACCGGTTCGTCGGAACAGCAAGATGCTGAGCTCTGGCTCCATGATCAATTCGAGATGCGCGGCATCGTCGATCAGGCGCGCACCCTGTCTGGTGACTGTCAGCGCGGTCTCGATGGCATCGCGGTACGCATCGGTGCCGTGCGTCGCCAGGCTGAACCAGAACGGCAGACCGCGGGCTCGGCGTGACAGGTGGTGGGCAAAGTCACTGGGATTCCATTCGTGACCATCGGGGCTGTCGTCGGTGCCGCCGTGCAACACGTCGAGATACTCCGCGTGCTGGGTGTGCGCGGCCCTGGCGAGGTTGGGGTCGCGGTACACCAGCGCGCAACAGTCGAACGGGGCGAAGAACCACTTGTGCGGGTCGACGATGAAGCTGTCGGCGTGTTCGATGCCGACGTAGCGATCGCGCACGCTCGGCGCGGCCAGCCCGGCGCCGCCATAGGCCCCGTCGACGTGCATCCAGAGCCCGTGCCGTTCACACACGTCGGCCACGCCGGCGAGGTCGTCGATGACGCCGGCGTTGGTGGTGCCGCAGGTGGCGACCACCGCGAACACCCGTTCACGATCCTCCGCCGACAAACCGGCGATTGCGTCACGCAGGTTCTCGACGTGCAAGCGGCCTTCATCGTCGGACG
>JANMQX010000003.1:0-1981 GCA_031370745.1 Ilumatobacteraceae bacterium | reverse complement strand
CGTTGGGAGTCGGGTGGAGGTTGGTCCAGGCTGGGTAGCCGCCGAGGAGGTCGGAGACGTCGGTGAAGCCGTGGGCGCGCAGGGTGCTGGCGGCGATGCTGGAGCGGTATCCGCCGGCGCAGTAGACGACGGTTGGCAGCGTGGGGTCGAGTTCGTTCAACCGGTCGAGCAGTTGGGGAAGTTGGACGTGGCGTGCGCCGTCGATGGTGCCGCTTTCGGTCTCGCCGGGGCCGCGGACGTCGACGACTTGCATCGACTCAAGCTCGGTGCGCCGCTGTTGAAGCTGCTCGGCGGTGAGTCGCGAAGCCTGTTCGATCAGGTCCGCGTGCGCAGCGAAGTTGGCCAACGGGTTGCCGAGTGCGCCGACGATGTTGTCGAACCCGATCCGGGCGAGCCGGACCCGGGCTTCATCTTCGTGGCCGGGATCGGTGACGAGCACGATCCGGGTGCCGGCGGGGATCACTTCGCCTGCGTATTCGGCGAAGCGGCCACCGAGGCCGACGTTGATCGATCCGCGCAGGTGGCCCGCGGCGAAATCGTTGGCGTCGCGACTGTCGAGCACAGTGGCGCCATGGTGTTGGGCGCCGAGCACGCCAGCCAGATCGAGGGTGACGGTCTCGTCGTGTTCGTCAAGGATGTCGCGTGCTTGACGGTTGCGGTTGGCGGCGTAGGCGAAGTACATCGGTGCGGCGGCCTGGCCGTGGGTGACGACGTCGACGAAGGCGTCCTCGGTCATCGCGGCGAGGGCGTAGTTGCTGCGGCGTTGGTCACCGATGGTCGACACGGTGTCGGTCGATAGGTTCTTGCCGCAGGCCGACCCGGCGCCGTGGGCCGGGTAGACAAGTGTGTCGTCGGGCAAGGTCAGCAATCGTTCGTGGAGCGAGTGGTACAGCTGGCGGGCAAGCTCGTCAGCGCTGGCACCCTCGGATGAAAGCAGGTCAGGACGGCCGACATCTCCGATGAACAGCGTGTCGCCGGTCAGCACGGCGTGCGGGGCGGTGTCATCGGCGGCTTCGAAGACGACGACGCTGATCGACTCGGGGGTGTGCCCTGGGGTAGCCCGGATCTCGAGGGTGACGTCGCCGAGACCGATCCGCTGGCCGTCGTGGAGGACGTCGATCGCGAACTCGGTGCGACCGGCGGCGGCGTCGCCGTAGGAGATCACGGCGCCGGTGGCTTCGGCGAGTTCGAGGTGACCGGACAGGAAGTCGGCGTGGAAGTGGGTTTCGATGACCCGTTCGATCCGCAGACCTGCCGCGGCGGCGTCGTCGAGGTAGGCGGCGACGTCGCGCTGGGGGTCGACAACGACGGCGCGACCAGTGCCTTGGTCGCCGATCAGGTACGAGGCGTGGGACAGACATCCGAGGTAGTACTGCTTGAAGATCATCGTTCGCTCGCTTTTAAGAAGGGAGGTGGCTCTCACTGGTCAGTGGGAGAAGTGGACGTGGGGCAGGATCCGGGCCAGCCATTTCGGGAGCCACCAGTTGCGGTCGCCGAGCAGCTTCATCAGCGATGGCACGAGCATCATCCGCACGACGGTGGCGTCGAGGAACACTGCGAGGGCGAGGGTGATACCGAGCTCGGTAGGTGGGATCGGGCCGGTGACACCGAACGCGATGAACACCACGATCATGATCAACGCGGCGTTGGTGATCGGCCGCCCGGTGCGGGCGATGCCCTCGCGGATTGCGGTTTGGGTGTCGCCGGTGGCTTCGTAGCGTTCGCGGATCGCGGCGGGCAGGAACAGCTGGTAGTCCATCGACAAACCGAACAGCAGGGCGAAGAAGAACAGCGGCGCCCACGCGTCGACGAACCCTTGTGATTCGATCCCGATCAGGCTGGCGCCGTAGCCGTGTTGGAACACGAGCGTCGCGAATCCGAACGCGGCGGCGACGCTGATGAAGTTGAGCAAGATCGACGAGATCGCAATCGCGAGACTGCGGAACACGATCAGCAACAACATGAACGCAACCAGCGTGAT
>JANMQX010000421.1:0-2170 GCA_031370745.1 Ilumatobacteraceae bacterium | reverse complement strand
TGAACGGGCTCACGGCACCAAGGAGAGGCCGACCTCGTCAGCAGCGCCCGGCTCCATCCTACGACTCCAACCCCATCGCCGTCGCAACCTCACCCCGCTTCATGCCCCGGGGTCGGGCCCGACCGATGGCGAACTACTGAGGATCTGTCATGAACAAGTTTCTCGCCTTCGTCCTGGCTGCCCTCGGGGCGACAACCTCCGCATTCGCCGGCGGCACCCGCACCGCGACGCTCGACGTCGCCAACATGGATTGCGCGGTGTGCCCGATCACCGTCCGCAAGGCCCTAGAGAAGGTTCCGGGGGTGGGCTCGGCGAAGGTCGATCTCAAGACGCATCGCGCCGTCGTGGCGTTCGACCCCACGAAGACGACGCCAGAGGTACTCACGAAGGCGACCATCGATGCCGGCTTCCCGTCTACCGTCAAGCAGTTGCAGTGACATGAGCGAAGTCGTTCTTCGGTCGGCCATCTCGTGCCCGGAGTGCGGCCACGTCAAAGAGGAAACGATGCCGGCCGACTCGTGCCAGTGGTTCTACGAGTGCGGAGGCTGCAAGACCGTCCTGCGTCCTCTCGCGGGCGACTGCTGCGTGTTCTGCTCGTACGGCACCCATAAGTGCCCGCCCATCCAGGCTGACGCGACCTCCTGCTGCTCGCGCTGACGACGCACGTCGGCCGCGGTCGTGGGCGAGCCACGCAAAGTCGCTAGAAAGAGACACGCCATGGCTCGTCAATACGACCTCGTCGTCATCGGCGCCGGGACGGCGGCGATGGGTGTGGCGACCCGCGTTCGATCATGTTCGGCGCATGGGTAGCAGAGGCGTCGCAGGCGAGGTCCATATCGCCTGGCCGGAACTGATGGCGTTCAAGCGTACTTTCACGGATCCTGTCCCGGAGCTGCAGGAGCAGACTTACCGTGACAAGGGCATCGACACTCTTCACGGCAGAGCGACCTTCACCGGCGCAAACACGTTGGACGTCGGTGGAGAAACCCTCGACGCAAAGCACATCGTGCTCGTGAGCGGCGCCGAGCCGGTCAGGCTGAACATCCCCGGTGAGGAGCATCTGGCGACGAACGAGGATTTCCTCGCGCTCGAAGCGCTGCCGAGTCGCATGGTCCTGATCGGCGGTGGCTACATTGCCGCCGAGTTCTCGCACATCGCGGCGCTGGCGGGTGCCAAAGTCACGGTCCTGCAGCACGGCGACCGCATGCTCAAGAACTTCGATGCCGATCTCGTCGGCTGGCTGATGGAGAAGTTCGAAGCGCTGGGGATCGAAGTCCGGACCCGAACGACGGTAGAGCGCATCGAAAAGACAGACGGTGGCTTTCGAGTCTGGGCCTCGGCGGATGGAGCAAAGGTCAGTGTCGATTGCGACCTTGTAATTCATGCAGCCGGTCGAGCTCCCGCTTTCGACGCCTTGAACCTGGAAGCGGCGGCCGTCGAGATCGAGGACGGTCGGCTCAAGCTCAATGAGTTCCTGCAGAGTGTGTCGAATCCGGCCGTCTTTGCCGCTGGCGACGCCGCCCAGACGGGGCCGCCGCTGACACCTGTCTCAAGCCACGATGCAAAGGTGGTAGCAGCCAATCTTCTCAAGGGTAATCGCACCCGCCCCGACTATCGAGGCGTCCCCAGCGTCGCTTTCACTCTTCCGCCGATTGCCGCTGTGGGTATGACAGAAGAGGAGGCGCGCACCAGCGGACGGAAATTTCGGATGCATAGCAAAAGGGCCAGCAGTTGGTTCACTGCTCGCCAGGCTGCGGAATCCGTCTACGGGTTCAAGGTGCTGGTCGACGAGGAGACTGATCTGGTCCTGGGCGCCCATCTGGTCGGACCGCACGCGGACGAGGTAATCAACCTGTTCGCGCTGGCGATCCGACACGACCTCACGGCCGAAGATCTGAAGAAGACGATGTTCGCCTACCCGACAGGAGCCTCCGACATCGGGTACATGCTTTGATCCAGAGCGGGAACCTTTGGACGCCACGCACTACTTCGCCGAAATCGCCGAGAGTCTCGCGCCGCCCAATCGGCCTGGATTTGCAGCTCTGTTCGTTGCGTTGCCGCATCAGCTCGTCAAGGGGCGTCCGGTTTCACTCGGGACGCTCGCTTCGGCGTTGGTATGAGCCGTTGACCGCGTCACCGCAGTGCTCGGAACGACTTCCAGAATGGACAC
>JANMQX010000407.1:0-7418 GCA_031370745.1 Ilumatobacteraceae bacterium | reverse complement strand
CCAACACACTGCTGCCAACCACGTGCGATCGATTCTGCAGAAGACGGGATGTGCCAATCGCGCCGAAGCTGCCGCATACGCCGTTCACCGCCACGTCGTGCACCAACCAGCCCAGCCCTGACGCTGCGTCCGTGCGGTGGTCCGGACTACGGTCGTCGAGCAGTGACCACGCTGGTAGGCAACGTCCATCCCGAGTTTCGGGCCTTCTGGCATCCCGTTGCCTGGTCGCGCGAGGTTGCCGAGCGCCCGGTGGGAACGACGCTGCTCGGGGAGCCGTTGGTCGCCGTGCGCCGACCGACCGGCGAGGTGGCGGTGTTCGTCGACCAGTGCCCACATCGCGGCGCACCCCTGAGCCTTGGCAGCCACGAGGACGACGAGTTGGTGTGCAGGTTTCACGGTTGGAGATTCGGGGCCGATGGTGCCGCGACGTGCATTCCGGCGCTCGGTCCTGACGCCACGATCCCGTCGCGTGCCCGCCTCGGGCGACCGGCCGAGGTGTGCGAGCGGTACGGGATTGTGTGGGTCGCGCTCGAGCCGCCGAGATTGCCGGTCGTCTGCTGGCTCGATGGCGACGACGACCGTCTCGGCGAGTTCTCGCCGACAGCACACACGAGCGAGGTGCTCGCCGCGTACCAGACCGACAACTTGCTCGACGCCAGTCACTTTCCGTTCCTGCACCGCTCGCTGAGCACGCGCAACCCGTTGATCGGCGAGCAGGAGATCGTCGAGCAACATGACCTCGGGTTCTCGACAGTGCAACGCAAGTTGGGCGACGACGACGTCTCCACCGAGGGATGGCTGCGCTACACGTACGCCGCGCCGTTTACGGTGTTGTTGCGCAGCGAGGAGCCGGACGGACGTTTGCGTCAGTCGTTTTTCCAGGCGATTCAGCCGCTCGACGACCGCCAGACCCGGATCTACTTCATCGTGCGGGTGCTTGAGATCGATCCCGCTGAGTTGACCGACCTGCGCGCCCAGGAGGAGATCGTGCAGCAGGAGGACGTGTGGATCACTGCGGCACTCCGCCGGCGCGGCATGCCAGTGTCGGGCGGGCTCGATCTCCACGTGCGCTCCGACGCAAACGCGATTCTCTACCGGCGCGTGATGCGCCACCTTCTTGACGGCCACGCCGCAGTTCCGGACGATTGAGCCCTCCAACGCGCTCCTGGTTCGTCGGCGCCTGGCGGCGTCGTTCGATCACGGTGCCAGGCGGCGAGCCAACCGAGCCGTGTGAGGCATGGTGGATCCAAGCTGGCGACGCGTTCGTGGATGTCAGGGTTGCCGTGCCCGGAAACGAGGGCAATGGCCTGCCCTACTCGTCGACTCGCGCATTCGCCGGGAGATTCGAAATCGCCGAGGGCGAGGTTCGTTGGCATGTCGAACTCGACACCGACGGACCCGTGCCGCGTACGGAGCGCGCTCCCGCAACCGGATTGTTCGTAGCCGAAGACGATCCGCTGTTGATGATCGAGGATGCGCCCGGACGGTTTCGAGAGGAATGGGTGCAACACGCCCCGGAAGGTGACATCGAGTTCGTACGAACGGCGTCCATGGTGGCGGTCCGGGTCGGGCAGATCAGCGGGGTCGTGATGTCGATCGGCCATGACGTGCTCGGGCGAGTCTGGCAAGGAGAAGGCGCAATCGGAGTCGGAGCCGATTCGAACGCGGCCGACGACAGAGTTGTGCGACAGTCTGGGCGACCTGCCGTGGTCGATTGACCGGTCGCTAGAGGTGGTTGCGCGGCAAGGTTGTCAGTGCGGCAGCCAGATCGGCTGATGCGCCGGCCCGCAGCGTCGTGTGCACCAGTTCTGCACCGGCGAAGCGTTGCGCCTCTTGATACAACGCGGTGAGGTCGACTTCGCTGGCCAATGCCACAACTGTCGACGTGTGCGGTCGCACGGCGTCCTTGAACCATTCGACCCATTCGTCAGGGATGCCGATGTCGACAACCTTGGCGGTGATCGCCCCGGCACCTGCACCGATCCCGAGTCCTGCGATCCAGCCGATCGGACCGGCGATCAACAGCCCGAGAAGTCCGGTCCACATCGCACCCTTGACCGCGGCGCCGGCGGGTTGCATGTCTTTGGTCTCGCGGGCGCGCACACTGCCGTCGTCCGCCTTGTACACGACGACTGCGTCACTCAGCTTGAGCTTGCCGCGAGCGGCCATGCCGCGCAGCGCCAGCAGGAACTCCTCGGCTCGAAACACATCTTCGAACGAAATGCCGAACAGCGCCTCTGGTTCGCCCGAGTAGTACGGCTCGCTGGTCGACAGGCCGGACTTCGCCGTTTCAACCACAGGGACGACGCCAGGTTCGATCACGGGAAGGTTTGGGGGAGGGAGGTCTGTCACAGGGTTGCTAGTTCCCATGCCCAGTAGCCATCAAACCTCACCCTAGGTGGCCTGCATCGTTGGTCGAGAACGGCGTGCGAAAGATATTCCAATCCGCCTCTGAGATTGCTCCGAAGGAAGGGTCAATGAGACACCGATTCGCCCTCCTCGCTTTAGCCCTTCCCTTCATCGGAGCCTGCTCGAGCGACAGCTCCAGCAAGGCATCGACGCCATCCGTCGCTACCTCAATCGCTTCGGCCGCGCCGGCCGCGATCACGACGGTGCCGCCAGGCGCCCCTGACACTTCGGTCGAGACGTCGGTGGCCGGTTCCGCACCGACCGGCGCGAGTGCTGTAGGAATTGCACAGTTCAAGTTCGGGCCCGCCGAGGTGCACGTGCCTGTCGGCGGGTCAGTGATGTGGACCAACAACGATCCTCAGCAGCACACCGCTACGTCGTCGACCGGTGCGTTTGATGCCGGGACCATCCAGCCGGGCGCATCGGCCACGGTCGTGTTCAAGACGGCCGGCAGCTTCGCCTACATCTGCTCGTTCCACCCGTTCATGGCTGGCACGGTCGTCGTCGGCTGAACTGCCAGTTCTCGAATACGTGAAACCTCGATCTGTCGGTCAACCCTGAATCTCAGTCAATCCTGAACCAACGAAGGAGAACCCCCCAATGCACATCACTACCCGTCACTTTCGATCGCTCGCAGCCGATGTCGACGAACTTCACCGGCAAGGGATGAAGACGTTCGCAGAGGAGACCGCCGAGGTCCACCGCAGCCTCTATCGATCGAAGCGCTCAGCTTCCCGGCTCGACGATCAGAGCATCGCCGGCTACGCACAGAGCGTCGAACTCGCCGCAGTCGCGGCCTACAGCGCAGCAGCACCGGTGCTGAGTGCCGGCACACTTCCGGTAGCTCAGCTGTTCATGAAGCATCACCAGCAACACGCCGACGCATTCGGTGCGGTTGCCGGCTCGAAGGCTGTCACGGCACCCAACAAGACGCTCATTGCTGCCGTGACACCAACGCTGCAGGCGATCAAGGACGAGATGGGCGCTCTGGAGTTCGCGTTCATGCTCGAAAACCAGGCCGCCTACACCTACGCAGCAGCACTTACCTTGCTGCAGGACGCGGCCTACGCCGCAGCGACAGCGACGATCCTGCCCATCGAGGCACAGCACGCTGTCGTGTTGGGCCTGGCTCTCGGCAAGGAAGTAACAGCCGTCTTCCCGACGGGCGCCTTCGAGTCGGCGTCGCTCGGCGACGGTTCCGATCCACTCAAGGGCCTCGACCCGGCCGTCTTCACCATCTGACCATCGCTTCTCACGAAAGGACGATCCCATGAACAACAATGATCTGAGCAACGACGAGATTCGGCGTCAGCTGAGTGCCGTCGACCGATTGAACACCGAAGCAGTGCCGCGCTGGCGCGAGGCGTTGGATCGACTGATCGGTGACGATCGGATGAGCACCGACGACAAGGCCAGCTTTCTCGGCGTTCCCTCCCCGAATCGCCGCGACCTGTACAAGTTCGGTGGCGTGTCCATCCTCGGCGTTGCGCTGTTGGCTGCCTGCGGCAGTGACAGCGCAGACGCACCGAAGGTGACCAACGCTGCCGGAACGACCCCTGGATCCACAGCAGGAGCGGCGACCACCGTGCCGTCCACGACGGGTGCAGCGCAGCCCACCGACACGAGCCCGGCAACCACCGCAGCCAACTCCGGTGACTTGGACTTGACGCTGGCTCGCACCGCGGCGTCACTCGAGAAGCTCGCCGTCGATACGTACGGCGCTGCCGGGGCATTGATCACGACACCGGCAGTTCTCGCCGCGGCAACCATGTTCGCTGGTCACCACCAGATGCACCTCGATGCGCTGAACGGAGTGATCACCGGTGCGGGGGGCAAGGCGATCACCGAGAAGAACCAGGCCGTGTACGACGCTCTGGTCAAGCCGGCGATCACCGCAGCCAAGACCGAGACCGACGCAGTCATGCTCGCCCTTGCGTTGGAGGAAGCCGCTGCGCAGACGTACGTCTTCGCCGGTGGAAACCTGTCCACAGCTGCGCTGCGATCGACGATCATGACCATCGGCGGTGTCGAGGCTCGTCACGCCGCGGTGCTGCGGATGGCAGCTCTGGCCCAGGCTCCGCTCGACGTGTTCCCCGGAGAGCGTGGCTTCTTCCCCGGTGACAACCCGTTGGCCGGCATCAACGGCGCCCTCATCACCGCCTGAGCGCCATACGAGATCCCTGACCCCAAGCGCTTGACGGCTCGGCTCCTCTCCACTGAGGGCCGAGCCGTCAGCGCGACGCCGCCAACGGTGGCGGTCCACGGGTTGCCACGGCCGCCCGCGGTTTGTGAACGCGAGAGTCGGAGACGATCTGGGCAACCGCAGTGATCACGACGAGTGCTGAACTCGATGACGAATTGAGATTGCACTGCCGGAAGTGATTGACCGAGGATCTACCCGTGACAAAACGCGGATGGGTGCTGTTCGCAGCGATGGCAGTCATCTGGGGGGTTCCGTACTTCCTCCTTCGCGTGGCGGTGAAAGAGATCGCCCCGCCGCTTGTCGTCTTCGGTCGCACCTCGCTCGCCGCCGCCGTGCTCTTGGTATTGGCAGCCAGGACGGGCGCGATCCGACCGGCACTGCGGCGATGGAGACCGGTGCTGATCTTCGCCACCATGGAGATGGCCGTCCCGTGGATCCTGCTGGCTACCGCGGAAGAACATCTGGCGTCGGGATTGACCGCATTGATCATCGCCGCCGTGCCGATCGTTGGCACCATCGCTGCCTTCCTGCTCGGCGATCAACATGCGCTGCGTTTCGTGCGAATCGTTGGCATCGGCCTCGGCCTGGGCGGCGTCGCTCTGCTTGTCGGCCATGATCTCACCAGCGACAACGCGCCACCGTGGTGGAGTGTCGTGGAGGTGCTGGTCGTGGTTGTCTGCTACGCGACAGCGCCGTTCCTGGCCGATCGACGCCTCGCCGACGTGCCGTCGCTCGGCGTCATCGCAGTTTCGCTGAGCTTCGTGACCCTGATCTACGCGCCCATTGCAGCCACTTCGTTGCCCGACAAGGCGCCGCGTATCAATCCAGTACTTGCTGTGCTTGGTCTGGCCTTCGTCTGCACCGGCGTGGCCTTCGTGGTGTTCTTCAAACTGATCGATGAGGTCGGTCCGGCTCGCGCCGGGCTCATCACCTTCGTCAATCCCGTGGTGGCCATCGCTCTCGGTGCCGTGTTCCTCGACGAGCTCATCACCGCGGCGACCGTGATCGGGTTCCTGCTGGTGATTGCAGGCTGTTGGCTGGCCACGCGTCCGCCTCCCGCTCGGGTCGATTCGCCTGACGAGTTGCGCGGATTCGATTCATCGACCGCGCCTGCAGAAGGCGTCGGCAGCATGTAGATCGACGATGGCGGCGAGGCTCACACCGCATTTCTGGGGCATGACGAAGCGACGAACCGAGCGACGATCGTCGACGCAGCACCAGTCGCAGTCCAAGTCGCACTGACTCGTCGACACTGACCCCGGACCGGGCCTCGCCACGAGACCTCACCTGCGCAACAACCCACAGCAGGCGATCTGCCAACGCAATCCTACTGGGCGTATGCGGGCACGAGTGCCTGCAGCTCGCCTGTCAAGGCTGCTCGTTCCTCGGGCCGGCCGTCGAGCGATGTCGGCGTGTTTTGGAAGTGGGCGATGCGCCATTCGCCGTTGCGGCGAACCGCTACCAGCGTTTGCGTCGCATTGAGCTCCGGTTTGATCTGCGATCCCCACGTGGGCGTCAGTCCGGCGACGGCCCGCAACAGCGCGGCGTCGGCGCCGAGCGGTCGGATTTCGCGGACCTTGGCGACATAGGTCGGTTGCTCGTGATCGGCGAAGATCGCTGCCATGTGTTCCTCGATGCGAGCCGCTGTCTCGATCGTCGTGCCGTCGAAGCCGACGAGGCTCGCGTCGTCTCTGAAGAGCGAGCGAAAGCCGGAGGCATCGCCGCGGTTCCATCGATCCAACAGGTTTCGGTACACGGTCTCAACACCACATTCGTTCACGGAGGTTTCGTACCCGTCGTCGAACGCGATCAAACGGAGTTGGCTGCGCAATTGCGCATCGCGACAGTGCGCGACGTGTTGGTCGCCCGTCGGCGATCGGAACCCACACCGGTAGATGTCACGACGCCCTGTTCACCCGTTCAAGCGACAATTCCATCGTTTGGATCGCCACGACGTGGGTATCGCTGGCTGAAACTCCCATCCATCGTCGAGTCGAAGAGGTTCCTGCCATGCCATCGCACCCACCGGCCGGTCAGCGCCGTGCATCTCGCCCGGCAGCCAAAGCCACTCCACAACCCTCGACGATTGCAGCGAACCCGGCAACCCGGCGTCAGCGTAAATCCAAGGAACCCGATGCCTTCGACGTCGGGTCAGGCGGCGAGACTCATCAGCGCCGTGACCAAGGCGAAGCCCTGTTGACGACTGCGCAAGGCACACCGATCTCCGATGACCAGAACTCGTTGAAGGTTGGCGATCGCGGGCCCACGTTGATGAACGACTTCGTGTTGCGCGAGAAGGTCTTCCACTTCGATCACGAACGCATCCCGGAGCGAGTCGTGCACGCCCGCGGGTTTGGAGCGCATGGTTTCTTCGAGACCTTCGAGGGCCTGTCGGATCTGACGAGGGCCGATCTGTTCCAGCGACCTGGGCAACGCACACCTGTATTCGTGCGCTTCTCCACGGTGGCAGGGAACAAGGGATCCGCCGACCTTGCTCGAGATGTGCGCGGCTTTGCGGTGAAGTTCTACACCCAACAGGGCAACTGGGATCTGGTTGGCAACAACATCCCCGTCTTCTTCATCCAGGACGCGATGAAGTTCCCCGACATGGTCCATGCCGTCAAGGCCGAGCCGGATCGAGGCTTCCCGCAGGCCGCCTCGGCTCACGACAACTTTTGGGACTTCGCCTCGTTGATGCCCGAGACGACGCACATGCTGTTGTGGGTGATGTCGGACCGGGCGATCCCAAGGTCGTTCCGATTCATGGAGGGCTTCGGTGTGCACACGTTCCGCTTCGTCAACGCGG
>JANMQX010000383.1:0-3660 GCA_031370745.1 Ilumatobacteraceae bacterium | reverse complement strand
TCCGATGCCGACCCGGCGCATGAAGGTCTGGCAGTCCTCACACCGTTGTTCGCCGAGGGCACGGGCGCCGCACCCGTCGCACTGATAGATGGTGATCGGCTTTCGCGGTTGGCTGTTGGGGACGACGACGGGCGCCCGGTTGGCGTCGCGGCGTCGTCTGTAGGCGGCGGCGCGACATGCGTCGCTGCAGTATGTCTGTCGACCGAACGGGGTAAAGGAGCTCTGGCAGAGGGGGCAGGTCATCGTGACGCTGTCGTGACACGACGGGGTTTGGGCGCCGGCGACCGCCGGGGTCATGGTCATGATCGTGCCTCGCCGACGGTGGGCTTTTGACGTTGGCGGTAGCTCTGGCCGTCGAGCACGAGCTCATGAGCGGCGGACTGGAGCCGGTCGATGGCGGACTGGGCGAGGAGCGGGTCGGCCATGAGGGCGAGCCACTCGATCGGTTCCCGGTTGGACGTGATCACGGTCGCAGCGGCGCGGTGACGTTCGACGATGAGTTCGTAGACGTCTGCGGTGTCGAGCGCGTCGAGGGCCTGGAGCGCGAAGTCGTCGATGACGAGTAGGTCGACGCGCAGCAGTTTGCGGATCTCGACGTCATGGCTGTTGTCGAGCCGCGACGCGCGGAGTCGTTTGAGGAGTCGGTCACAACGTTCGAAGTGCACGCTGTAACGCCGTCGCACGGCGGCGTGTCCGAGCGCAGTGGCGAGGAAGGTCTTGCCGACTCCGACTGGTCCCATGATCACCGCGTTGTGTCCGCTGTCGACGAACCGCAGAGAACACAACTCGGTCCAGATGGCCCGGTCGTAGGTGACCTGGGCGCTGTCGTCCCAACGGTCGAGGGTCATCGATGGGTCGAGCCCAGCGGTGCGGGCACGCCGGTCGGCGCTGGTGGTGTCGCGGCGGGTGACTTCGTCGGCGAGGACGAGTTCGAGGAACTCGGCGTGACCGAGGCCGCCAGTCTGGGCGAGCGCGAGCCGTTCGGGGAGCGTGTCGAGGCAGCGGCCGAGCTTCACCCGACGCAACAAGGCGCGTAACTCCGGTGTCACCGTCGGCGCGTTCATCGAACGGCCTCGTTGGCTCGGACGGCGAAGTGGTCGGGGTCGCGGGCGAATCGTCCGGCGACGACCACACCCGGCGCGGGAGCGGTCGGCGGTGGGCTGTGTTCGGTGCCGCGTTAGAGCATCCGGCCGATCAGTCCGACGTTGACGGTCTCATGCTCGAGTGCCGACGCGCACGCCGCGCCGACACGTTCAGGACCCCACTTCTTCACGAGCCCGAGGAGCGCGTAGACCTGACGCATCTTCGTCCACGGCAATGGGATGTCGAGCAACGCCGACGCGTACTCGCCGATAGCGGGACCGTGCTCGGCGGCCATCCGTTGGAGTGTGTCGAGGTCACGCATCGCGTAGACGGTCTTGTGGGCGGGCAGGTCATCGGGGTCGGTCGACCGGTGGCCGGGTTCCTGGCGGGGATGGACCTTGACCAGCTGGGCTCGGTGGAAGATCCGCACCAGGCTCCGGTCGGCGCGGACCTCGACCCGCTGGCCGATCAAGCTCCCGGGAACCGAATACAACGCCTTCGCGACTTCGATGTGATGATCACGATGCACCTTCGCGGTCGCGTAGACCGGCAGGTCATAGACCTCGGTCGGTGCTGCCAACAGCAGCAGCTGCTCTTCGGCGGTGAACACTTCGGCCGGTCGGGCCTGGGTGGTGCCATGGATCCGCATCCCAGCCCGTTCCCGGCACCACAGCTCGACGCGGCGTTGCGCGTCGGCGAGGTCGATGAACGTCTCCCCGGCGAAGAACGAGCCGCGCACGAACTGCACTTGGCGTTCCACACGCGGCTTGTCCTGGGGTGAACGGACCCGGGCCGGGTCGATGACGAAGCCACGGGCCTGTGCGTATTCGACGAACGCCTGATTCAAACGGGGTTCGAGTGCGTCGGCGTGTTCGACGATCGTCTTCATGTTGTCGGGAATCAACGTGCGGAACACCCCACCGAAGAACGTCCACGCGGCTTCGCAGCCGGCGATCACCGCGTCGATGGTCTGACGGTGCGTCAACCACACGAAGCAATGCCGGCTGAACACCGCGGTGAAGATCAACGCCTGCACGACACGGTCACGTCCCGTGACCGGATCGAACACCAAGCCCATGCGGCCGAAGTCGATCTGAAGCTCGTCGCCCGGGTCGCCATCCGCGACGCGCACCGTCGAACCTCGACCACGCGTGCGGCCACACACATCCGCGACATATCGCTGCAGGGTCCGAGACGGGATCTCAACCCCACGCCGGGCCAACAACTCAGCCATCTTCACGCCGGTGAGATCATCCGCGACCCACGCCGTGATCTCATCGTGGTGTGCCTGACACCGGCGCCACGCCTCGCCATGACCATCCGAGCGATGCGGGCGCACCGCCTCGACCACCATGCCGATGAACCCGTCGCTCAACTGCTCGTCGCCGCGGTCGCGGACCAGACCCAACCCGACCGCAGCATCCACGTAACGACGCACGGTCTTGCGGTCGAACCCGACCAGCCGTTCCGTCGCCCGGAACCCCTCCCCGGCTAACCACAACCGAAGCACCTCTCGAACCTCGAACACTCGGACCTCCCTGAACGCCATCGCCGCCTCCGGCTCGCTAACCAGACGGCAACTGGATCGTCAGCGAGACCGACGAAGGTGGACCCCGAGTGGTCCCATCACCAGCGGCGGGGTGGTCCCATCACTGGCGCTGGGCTGGTCCCATACTCCTGGCGCTCAACCCACCCAAGTGGCCACATGCGGCTGGCGGGCGACACACCGGGCTGACGGCTCGTGAAGAGGCGCTTGTCATCAGCTGCGCCGCTGATTGAATGCAGCGCTCTCACTCGAGGTGGCCCCAGCCGAGCCGCACACCGCGCAGTTACCTCCAGTCGCGGAGGTTGATACCTCAAGGCGCCTCTGAAGCCTGTCAGGCAGGAGAGAGGACCCAGTTGCGGTCAACATCAGGGCGCCGTTCGACGCGGGCTTCTACCGAGAATGATTCCCAACCGGAACGGGCTCGGAACTGGCAATCGTTCTGAGTTGCTAGCCCCGACCACGAACACCTTCCAAGTGCAGGGGACGCCTTTGTCTGGTGGGTCGCACGACTCATTGATCGGTTGGGTCGCTGCCGGCAAGTATTCGCCGAATCTCACAACGTGCCGGGAGATGCAGCCGGGGGTGGCAGGTGGAGCGAAGATCGACGGGCATGCCCGAAGCAGGCCGACCGTGCGCGGCTCTGGCTCTTCTCGTGCTCCTGGTCTCCGGGTGTAGCTGGTCGCAATATCGGGGCGATGCCGCACATACCGGCTACCAGCCGTTCGAGGCAGCGATCAGCGTAACGAATGTGTCGACGTTGACTACGGCGTGGACCGGGCCGAGTGAGAACTTCGCGGTGTCCGGCGGCGTGTTGTACGGAAACGGGGGCGCCGGACTCGTTGCGCTCGATGCGGCGGGCGAGACCAACTGCTCGGGCGTGCCGAAGACATGCGCACCCCTTTGGAATGGGCTGATCCCTGAGTCTGGCAACTTCTTCGCGCCAGCAGTCGCGAACGGCTCGGTATACGTGAGCGGCGCCAACTCTGGCAGCATCTGGGCCTTCGATGCCGCCGGCAATGCTGGCTGTGGTG
>JANMQX010000378.1:0-11690 GCA_031370745.1 Ilumatobacteraceae bacterium | reverse complement strand
GCGTTGAGCTTGCCGGGATTCGACAGCGTGACCAGCATCACACCGTGTTCGCGCTGGTCGATCTGCAGCCGCTCGTAGCGGTCGAACCGCTGACTCGCCACCGATCAAACCGGGCTGGCGAGGCGGCGGCGAACGGCGGTGGCGATTCCCTCGGCGTCGAGGCCGAGTTGGGCCAGGATCCGATCAGGCTTGCCCTGCGGGATGAACGTCGCCGGCAGTCCCAGCACCTCGACCGGCACATCGTCGGCAATCTGGTGCACCTGGTCGGCGATGGTCATGCCGATGCCACCATCTCGAATTCCGTCTTCACAAGTGACCACGATTCGATGTGCGGCAGCGTCGTCGATCATCGAGGTGTCGAGGGGTGCGCAGGACCTGACATCCCACACGGTTGCCTCGATGCCTTGCCCGGCCAGAATGGCCGCAGCCTGGTTCGCGAACGACACCAGCTTGCCGATTGCCAGGATGCACACCGAGCCGTCGCCGGTGCGCAGCTTGTTCGCGTGCAGAGCGACGCCGACCTCGTGCTCGCCGACCTGGGGTGCTGTGCCGTTGGGGTAGCGGATTGCCACGGGACCTTCGTCGGCGAGGACGAGCGCGTCGTGCAGCATCACCTGTAGCTCTTGTGCGCTCGACGGAGCCAAGACCCGCATCCCGGGAACCTTGGCGAGCAGCGCAAGGTCGTACACGCCGTGATGGCTGGGGCCGTTGTCGCCCGTGATGCCGGCCCGGTCGAGACAGAAAACAACGGGAAGCCGGTGCAGGGCGACGTCGTAGACGATCTGATCCCATGCCCGATTCAAGAACGTGCTGTAGATCGCCACGACCGGTCGAAGGCCACCCATCGCCATCCCGGCCGCGCCGGTAACCGCGTGCTGCTCGGCGATGCCGACGTCGAAGAACCGATCGGGGAACCGATTCTGAAATGGGATCAGGCCGGTGGGCCCGGCCATGGCGGCGGTGATCGCGACCACTCGCGAATCGGCCTCTGCCTCCTTGATGATCCCTTCGGCAAACGCCTGGGTGTATCCGGCGGGAATCGCCGGCGGCGGACCGATGGCCGGATCGAACACGGGGGCATCGTGGAGATGCTTCTCGTCGTCGTCCTCCGCAGGCGGATAGCCGCGTCCCTTCTGCGTGAGAACATGCACCAGGATCGGTCCTTCCGCCGACAGCTCGATTGCGTTCAAGAAGGTGCGTTCCAATTCTTCGATGTCGTGGCCGTCGATCGGGCCGACGTAGCGCACACCGAGCGCTTCGAAGAACGATGGTGGCTGCAAGAACTCGCGCACGGCGGCCTTGAATGCCTCGACGCCCTTCTCGGCCTGCTGGCCGACGTAGGGCAACTCGCGTAAGAACTGTTCGAGCTTGCGCTGCCGCTTGACGTACACCGGATTGAGCCGGATGTTGGTCAGGCGGTGCGACAGGCGGTCGGTGATGCGCGCCGGCAGGCTGGGGTGATCGGCAATCGAGCGCTCGAGAGTCGTTGGCCCCGCGGTGAGGTTGGAGATCGTCGGCGCATAGCTGCGGCCGTTGTCGTTGAGGATGATGATGACGCGCTGACCGGAGTGCCCGATGTTGTTCAGGGCCTCGTAGGCCATGCCGCCCGTCATCGAACCGTCGCCGATCACAGCAACGATGTGACGGCGTGGGTTCGTGCCGGCGTCACGCGCAACCGCCATGCCGTATGCGTACGACAGGATCGTCGAGGCGTGGCTGTTCTCGACGAAATCGTGCGCGCTCTCCTCACGGCTGAGGTAGCCCGAGAGGCCACCCGCCTGACGGAGCTGGTCGAATTGATTCTGTCGCCCGGTGACGATCTTGTGGATGTAGCCCTGGTGTCCGGTGTCCCAAAGGATCGCGTCGGTGGGTGAATGGAAGACTCGATGCAGCGCGAGCGTCAACTCGACGGCGCCGAGGTTCGATCCAAGATGCCCGCCTGTTTCGGCGACTGCTTGGACGACAAAGTCACGGATCTCACCGGCCAGCTCATCGAGCTGGGCGTAACTCAAGGCCCGCAGGTCTGGAGGCTGACTGATCTCGTGCAGCGACATGACGGACGTGAACGTTACTGCGCGCCGTGCGGGTGCAGGTACTCACCCAGGCCCGTGCTTCGGGCGGAGGGCTCATCAACAGGCAGTGCGATTGCCACAAACCGAGGCTGATGGCGCGCAGCGGGTGGCGTAGTCTCAGTGGTGGAGGTCAAGGCAGTGGTCGAGATCGTCGGGCGAATTCCCCAGCGCGCCCAATTGACGCGATGGCTGCTCGCCGCCCTCAGCGGGCAACCCGCGGTCGTCGTGCTCGATGGGTCGCCCGGTGTCGGCAAGTCCACGCTGGTGAGCTGGCTCGTCGCTGAAGCGGCGAGGGCCGGCGCCACGACTCGCACCGTCGTCGTGCCCGAGCGCGGTGATGTGGCCGACGACCTTGGCGCAGCCATCTCCGAGACCGACGAACAGATGCGTCGCGGGGCACCGCAGCTGCTGGTGATCGACGACGCCCATTGGCTCGACGACGCCGGGCAACACCTCGTCGAGCACCTCGCGTTTCGACTCGGGACTGCAGCGGTGACTGGCCGACCGGCACGGGTCTGCCTGTTGTTGGTGGTCCGCTCCGAAGCGTCGTCGCGGTTGATCGCTCATCTTGTTGATGAACCGATCACCAGGAGGATGAGCCTGGCGACGCTCGACGATCGCGAAGCCCGCGAACTGGCAAGACAGATCACCCCGGGCATCACTGACGGGCGAACCCTGGCGCGACTCGCCGAGCTGAGCGGAGGCAACCCGTTGACGCTCACCGCGCTCGCCGACTCGATTGCCCTCGGCCAGGTGCTTCCGTCGCCGGCGTCGACCACCGGAACGATTCCGGTCGAGGTTGCCTGGCGGGCCCGTCTGGCAACATTGTCGGAGGACGCCTTGCGCGCGGCCGTGTTGATTGCGCTCGCCGAACAGGCAGTGCTGAGCAGCGGTCCGGGCGATGCCGGTCTACTGGCGGGAATCGACGCGGCAGTCGACGAGCTGCAAACGATCGGCGCCGTACAACGCCGTGGCGGAG
The DNA here is from genome assembly GCA_031370745.1 of Ilumatobacteraceae bacterium. Classification (GTDB taxonomy): domain Bacteria; phylum Actinomycetota; class Acidimicrobiia; order Acidimicrobiales; family Ilumatobacteraceae; genus JAENVT01. The sequence continues at coordinate 8,639 of JANMQX010000378.1, read as the reverse complement.
GTGTGGCGTTCACGCATCCGCTGTTGCGCACGACGGCGCTGGATCTTGCATCTCCCGATCTCGTTGTCGAGGTGGCGGGGCACCTGCTCGATCAGCTCGACGTGGAGGGTGGATCGACAGCCGCCGGCACGTTGGTGCGGCTATCGGACGCAGCGCACCGAACCGATAGCACACATCACCGCGATTTGGTGCGGCTGGCCTATGCCGAGGCCGTCGATCACGGCTCGTGGTCCGCTGCGGGCGATCTCGCCGAGCATCTGGTCGAGACCGCGTCCGACGCTCCAGATCGAGCGCACTGGACGCACCGCCTCGGCAACGCCAGGTTCAATGAGCTCGACCGTGACGAGGCGACAAGTCGGTTGATCGAGGCCGCGGCGTTATACGAGGCCTGTGCTGTCGGTTCCTCAGACGAAGCCGTCGCTGCCTTCCGCAACGGTCGAGCCGAATGCCTCCTGCTGGCCCTGCGCACCGATTTCACGCGAAGCGGACAACGCCGCCATCCCGAACTCGACGAACTGGTCGGCACCCTCATCACCGACGAATCCATCGCTCGCCACTGGCGAGCGCGGTCAGCGGCGATCCTTGCCGAGATCTCCTGGTCGGCGCCGACACATGACGAACGTCAGCGGCTCGTCGATACCGCCCAGGGCTTGGCCGACGGCGTCGACGAGCCGCTCACCGAGTTCTTGGTTCATGTTGCGACCGGTTGGCATCAGTTGGCCCTGCTGGAGGTCGACGCTGCGACGAATTTCTTTACGCTCGCCGACCAGTCATCACACGCCCAGCCCGATCCCTGGTGGTTCAGTGCCAGCCTTTCTCGTCGAGCCCTCGCCGCGCTGATAGGCGGGGATCCCATGACGGCGATGACCGACGCGACGTCGGCTGCCGACGCTTCGGCACGTTCCTCGAATTGGGCGGAGCATGGCACTGCGCTCGCCGTTCGTTCGGTCGCCTCTACTCGCTTGGGACGATTTGCCGACGCCGACAACGACACGGAATCGACGATCCTCAGTGCTCGTCGCGCCGATACCAGCGACCCGTTCTTTGCGTCGTTGTCCGGCGCCGTCTGGCGCAGGGCCGTGCGCGGCGACCAGGCAGGCGTCGCCGCGCTGCGCGAGATCGGCCGACAGCATCAGATGTACCTCCCTTTCGCCGAGTTCATCGCAGTTGCGTTGTTGAGCGGGGTCGACGAGGCCTTGGAGGATGTCAGGCCGCGCTGGACGACCCCGCGTAATGGCTTGAGTTTTCGCAATCTCGGCTTTCACGTGGCTCAGTTCGAGGCAGCGGTGTTGGCCGGCAACCTCGAGGTGGTCGATGACCTGTTCGTGTTGTTCGGCGGCGTCTACGAGCGCGGCGTCAGAGCGAGTCACGATTGGCCGACCAGCGTCGCGGTGAACATGGCTGGCGCAGCGATCGAGATGGGCGACAACTCCGCCGACTTGTGGATCGAGCGCGCCTACAGCGGAGCGGCGGCGTCTGGATCAGTTCTCGAGCAGGCTGTTTCGGAGGTCTATCGCTCAAGGCAGGCGTTTGCCGGCGGTGGCGGTGGTCAGGCCGAGTTGGATCTCGGGCGTGGCGCGCTGGAGACTCTCGACGGCTTGGGCGCACCGTTGCTCGCCCGACTCCAACGTGAACGTCTCACATCGGTGGTCGGTCGGCTCGGTATGCCGTCCGGCCGGTTGCGGACGGTGATGTTCACCGACATCGTCGATTCGACGCGGTTGATGTCGAGCGCCGGCAACGCCGCTTGGGCGGTGGTTCTCGGTGAGCACCACCGGCTCGTTCGTTCGGTCGTGGGCCGATACCGAGGTTCGATCATGACGTCAACTGGAGACGGATTTTCAGCCTGGTTCGAGCAACCGAGCGATGCCGCTGAGGCTGCCCGGGTGCTGCACAAGGCGATCGAGCACGCGGCACTGCACGTTCCCGGTGGATCGGTGAGGGTGCGGGTCGGATTGGCCAGCGGCTCGGTCTTTGATCTGGGTTCCGACGCCTCGGGAATGGCTGTAGCCGAAGCTGCGAGGGTCATGTCGACCGCCGGCCCGGGCGACACGTACGTCTCGCAGTCCGTGATCGACCACGGATTGGACGCGCCTCTCGGCCGTTCCGTGGGCGTACACCTGTTAAAGGGCTTGCCGAATCCTGTCGAGATCTTCGAACTGGTCCAAGTGGACGGTCTGTAGCAGTATCAGGGACTCGTCGTCATGGCTCTTCACATGCGATCACCACCGAGAGGGGACAAACAGTGGGCATCATGCCTTACCACCTGGAGAAGGGTCACTACCTCCTCCTGATCGAGGCAACGCTCAACGAGGGCATTGAGGCTGTCGTCGACGATGACGACGAGATCACATTTCCCGGGTTGGCGCGCAGGTATTCGATGCTGGAGCACATGCGCGAGGTCGTCGCTCGCCCGTGCGACCTCAGGACAGGCGAGGATGAAACCGACGGCCTGCTGATGTGGCCGGGCTTCATGGCTGATGGCGATGTCGGATTCCCGATCTCGCGGATCATGGCCGAGAACTGGTTCGGCTACCGGATTCGACCCGATGGCAGCCTCGACACGAGCCGGCATCCGAACAAACCGACCGGGATGTGGGACGGCTATCAAGGCAACGTCGAACGAATCGTTGCCACCACGCTTGTCCGCACGATCGAGGTTTCACTCGGCCTCGATCATGGTGCAGCAATCCCTACAGGGGCACCGCCGAGAAGCTGGCCGATCTACTTCTTCTTCAAGTGCCAGCAGCCGTTCTTCGAAGGTTGGGTCACGTGGCAGTGCCACAGTGTCAACCGGCGAGCGGCTGGTCAGGTCACGGTGATGTTTGCGACGCCGGGCCACAACCATCCCGTCTCGGATCACCCGGTCCCGATCGATCCCGACGGCGATCACAAAGACAACTACGTGCCGACGTTGCGCAACGACGGCGAGTTTCGCGAGGAACCCGTGACCGCGCCCGCCGATGACCCCGATGGCCAGCCGCATCAGGGTGTATGGGTGGTAACGCACCGCGATCACAAGAAGCTGAGTGTGTTCGACACCTCGGTGCCGTCGAGTTATCTGGAATGGGGTCCGCCGCTGCTGCCGATCATTGCCCCGGAGAACTTCTGCGACATCGTCACCGTGCAGCCGGCGGCTCGCAGCGGCGGAATCGACGAGTACAAGCCGGAGTATGTGGCGCCATGAACGACAAGAATCCGATCTTCGACCTCGATGTTGCCCGCGCCGCGGTGGAGCTCGACACCGCTGGAATGCTTGGAAAGTTCCTTGATGGCAAATTGAGCTTCGACGAAACCATCGGTCAGTCGACCTGGCGTAGCGACACGAGCGAGTTCTTCGCCCTTCGCTGGCGATTCGACGGTACGCACACCGGCCCGATACCCGGCTTCGGTCACACGTTCATCGAGGCGACTGGCAACAAGGTTTCTGTTTCGGGGTTGACGCTGGTCGAGAGCAAGGTCCCCGGCCAGAGCGTGCGCGGAGACCTCGTCGATGTGCTGCGCTCCAAAACAGTGACATTTCACCGCTTTGTCGATTGGTTGGCGGTGTTTGCTCAGCTCGGCGTGCTGCACCTCGGACGACCGATGTCGCTGGGCGACATTCGCTTCGAAGCTCCGCATCGCGGCACCAGTCGCCAACCCGGCTACAACGACGAACAGGGCGACACCTGATCAACGTCTGAAACACTGGGTCGATGTTGACCCAACAGATCGAAGGCCACGCCGGCCAGCAGGCGATCGCGGCGATGCTTGCGTTCGGCACCGACGTCATGTTCACGCTGAACGGCGGCCACGTGTGGCCTCTGTACGAGGCGGCCCGAGATCAGGGAATGCGCGTTGTCGACACGCGCCACGAACAGACAGCGACCTTCGCTGCCGAGGGCTGGGCCAAGCTCACCCGCCGACCCGGCTTGGCGGTTCTCACCGCTGGACCGGGAATCACGAACGGTGTTTCGGCAATCACGACGGCGCACTTCAACGGTTCACCCTTGGTCGTGCTCGGCGGGCGTGCACCCGAGTTGCGATGGGGCTCCGGATCGCTCCAGGAGATGGACCACGTTCCAGTCGTTGCTTCGATCACCAAGTCGGCCGCAACCGTCAAGCAGGCGAGCTCGGCCGGGGCGATGGTCCATGGCGCTGCACGTCTGGCATTGACGCCGCATCGCGGACCGACGTTTCTCGACTTCCCTCTCGACGTCTTCGGGCCGTCGGCCGGCGAATTCGACTTCGTCGACGAATCCATTGGTCGCGGCGAGGAACCCGATCCCGACGCAGTTGGCGACCTGGCGGCGTCGATCGCCAATGCCGAACGCCCGGCATTCATCGTCGGTAGTGACGTGTATTGGAGCGGGGCGTGGCAGGCACTGCGCGCCGTAGTCGAGTTGCTGCGAGTGCCATGCTTCTTCAACGGGCTCGGCCGCGGTGTGCTCCCTGCAGATCACGAACTCGCGTTTCTACGCACTCGCGGCTTGCTGAAGCAACGGGCCGACCTCGTCGTCGTGCTCGGAACCCCGCTCGACTTTCGGTTGGGATTCGGCAGATTCGGTGACGCTCGGATTGCCCATGTCGTCGATGCACCGTCGCAGACCGCCGAGCATGTCGAGGTCACCACAGTTGCCGGTGACATGTCTCAGGTCTTGCGTTCGCTGGCCGAGTACACCGGATCTCGAGTCGACCACGCGGATTGGATTGCGGAACTGCGCGACACGGAGTCGATTGCTCGGGCCGCCGACGAGATGTTGCTGTCGGCTGCAGATGCGCCCATTCGCCCGTCACGGATCTACGGCGAGCTGGCCAAGCGGCTGGCGCGTGATGCTGTGGTGATCTGCGATGGTGGCGACTTCGCCTCGTATGCAGGCAAGTTCGTCGAGGTCTTCGAACCGGGCTGCTGGCTCGACACCGGACCCTACGGCTGCCTGGGCAACGGACCTGGCTACGCGATCGCGGCGCGTGTCGCCCGCCCGTCGAGCCAGATCGCGCTGCTGATGGGAGATGGCGCAGCAGGTTTCAGCCTGATGGATGTCGACTCGATGGTTCGTCACGATCTGCCCGTCGTGATGATCGTCGGCAACAACGGGATGTGGGGCTTGGAGAAGCATCCGATGCAGATGATCTACGGGTGGGACGTGGCCTGCGATCTGCAACCCGGCTGCCGCTACGACGAGGTCGTGCGAGCGCTCGGCGGCGGCGGCGAGTTGGTCACGGATCCTGAGCAGATCGGCCCGGCGCTCGATCGCGCCTTCGCCTCGGGCGTGCCGTATCTGGTCAACGTCGTGACCGAGCCGGCCGACATCTACCCGCGCACTAGCAACCTGGGCTAGGCAACCTCGGCTAACCCCACACGAGTGTTCCCTCCACTCCCGGGTTGGCGACGTCACGCTCTGTGAACAGGAATCAGGTGCAGACCGTGCCCGGCGCGGCGACAACGGTTCCGTCGGAACCGACGTCCATCAGCACCGATTGTTGATGGATGATTCCGTCGGCAACCATCGCCGCTTCAGTGACCGGCGCGTCGGGGTTCAGCAGCGTGTATGCCTGCACCGCTTTGTCGATCATCGCCCGCTCCTCGACACACGCCGCGGCGTTGCCGGAGTCGACGTCGTTCTTGGCCTGCCTGGCCACATGGGCAGGATTGCAGGCCGTCGTCGAGCCAACGACCAGAACGACGAGGGCTGCCGTTGACCAACGATTCATTTTCATGTGTTCTGTATCGGCGCAAGCCGGTCAGCGATGAGCAAAGATTTCGCGAGGCGCAGCCGGCGAAGTCACCACGCGCAGGACCTTGACGACCTTGTCGGTAGGCTCGCCAGATGACCGCCGGAATGACCTGGAGCCCACTATGACCGGACATGATGTCGTTGAATCCGACGTGCTCGAGCGAATTCTCGGCACTGCAATGCGCACCGGCGGCGAGTTCGCCGAAGTGTTCATCGAAGACAAGCGCTCGACGATGGCCGGGCTCGATGACGGCCGGATCGAACAAGTCACGAGCGGTCGCGATCGCGGCGCCGGCATCCGCGTCGTCAAGGGCGACACCACCGGTTTTGCACATACAGCTGACCTCAGCGAGGCCGGTCTGCGTTCGGCCGCCGAGGCTGCAGCTGCGGCGGCCAGTCAAGGAACGGGCGGAGACAACATCGTCGCCCTCACTCGGCAACCCGAGCATCGGGTCAGCCCGATCGAACGCTACGCCGACGAGGTGTCCAAGACCGACAAGGTCGGGCTTTTGCAGCGAGTCGACGAGGCTGCTCGCGCCAGCGGAGGCGCCATCGTTCAGGTCAGCGCGGGCTACGCCGACAGCCGCAAGCGCATCATGATCGCCAACACCCACGGCCTGCTCGCCGCCGACGAGCAGGTCCGCCAGACGGTGCGCATCAGCGTCGTTGCCAACGGTGACGCCGGTATGCAGACGGGGTTCCAGAGCACCGGCCACACCTTCGGGTTCGAGATGTTCGACAACATCGACGTCGAAGAACTTGCCCGCGATGCCGCTCGTCAGGCGTTGGTCAAGCTCGGTGCGCGTCCTGCACCCAGCGGTACGATGCCGGTCGTCATCAAGCGCGGCAGTGGCGGCGTTTTGTTCCACGAGGCGTGCGGCCACGGTCTCGAAGCCGACCTGATCGCCAAGGGCGGCAGTGTGTATCGCGGCAAGCAGGGCGAGCTCGTCGCCTCGCCACTCGTCACGCTGGTCGACGACGGCACGATGAGCGGCGAATGGGGAGCCATCGGGATCGACGACGAGGGCCACCCCAGTCAGTACAACGTCCTGATCGAGAACGGTGTGCTCACCGACTACATGTGGGACTACTTGCGGGCCCGCAACGAGGGACGCAAGCAGTCGGGCAATGGTCGGCGCCAGAGCTACATGCATCTCCCGATGGTGCGGATGACCAACACATTCGTCCTCAACGGGGCCGAAGAACCCGACGACATCGTTCGCGACACCGAACACGGTGTCTACGTCGCCAAGCTCGGCGGCGGCAGCGTCAACACGGCCACGGGCGACTTCGTCTTCGGCATGACCGAGGCCTACCTGATCGAGAACGGCGAGATCACCGAACCGTTGCGCGAAGGCAACCTGCTGGGCAATGGTCCACAAGTGCTGCGCGACATCGATCTGCTGGGAAACGACTTCGCGATGGGCAACCCGGGCACGTGCGGCAAGGATGGCCAGGGAGTGCCGGTCGGCGATGGCCAGCCGACGCTGCGAGTCAAGGCCCTCACCATCGGGGGCACAGCAGCATGAGTGACAGCGTCGCTGAGCTCCAGGCGATCGCCGATCGAGTGGTGGCAAGGGCCAAACCTGGCGAGCACATCGAAGCCTTCGTGTCGCGCGATTCCGAGACCGACATCCGCATCTACGAGGGTCAGGTCGAGCACTTCGTCGCAGCCCGGACCGAGGGCGTCGGCATTCGGGTGATCCGCGATGGCCGCACCGGATTTGCCTACGCCGGCGTACTCGACGAAACGGCGGTTGCCGACGTACTGGCCGAGGCCCGTGACAACGTGCAGTTCGGCACGCCCGACGAGTGGGCAGGCCTTGCCGAGCCCGACGGAGTCGGCGTGATCGAGCAGGACTTGTGGAGCGACGCGCTGGCCGAATATTCCACGGACGGCAAGATCGCGTTGGCGAAGGAGCTCGAGCGGCTGACCCTTGGCGTCGATTCGAGAATTCGCGTCGACGATGCCAACTATGCCGACGTCGCTGCCGAGTCAGCGGTAGCAACCACAACCGGCATTCGCCGAACGGGCCGCGAAAATGGTTGTTACGTGGTCGTCAGCACGCTCGCCGACGACGGCGACGAGACGCAGACCGGATTCGGTTTCAGTGTCGGCAGGTCGCCGATCGAATTCGATCTGGCGAAGGCGGCCAAGGAAGCCAGCGATCGGGCAACACGTTTGCTCGGCGCCACCAAGCCATCCACGAAGCGCACCACCGTGGTGCTCGATCCGTACGTCACGGCCAGCTTCCTCGGCATCATCTCCAGCACCCTCAACGGCGAGAGCGTGGCCAAAGGGCGAAGCCTGTTCAAAGACCGCCTCGGTGAGAACGTGGCCAACTCGATCGTCACGCTCGTCGACGACCCCACGAATCCGAAGGCCTACACTGCGACCGATCTCGATGGAGAAGGACTCGCTGCCCGTCGCAACGTGCTGATCGACGCCGGTGTGCTGCAGCAGTTCGTTCACTCGTCGTACTCGGCCCGTCGAGTCGGCACGAAGAGCACCGGCAACGCGATCCGAGGTGGGTTCAAAGGAACGCCGGGCGTGGGGTGCCTGGCGCTGCAGTTGTTGCCCGGCGAGCGCGGCCAGGACGCGTTGATCGCCGACATCGACGATGGGGTGTTGATCCAATCCGTCAGCGGCCTGCATTCGGGGGTCAATGCGATCAGCGGCGACTTCTCGGCCGGTGCCTCCGGCCTGACCATCACCAACGGCCAAGTCGGGGGCCCCATCCGCGAGTTCACGATCGCGTCGACGTTGCAACGAATGCTGCACGACGTCGTCGAGATCGGCAACGACGTCGATTGGCTGCCGATGCGTGCCGCGGGGGTCACCCTGGCGATCCGCGACGTGACGATGAGCGGGTCGTAGCAACCAGATCTGGCGCGTTCAGCCGACAGGATGTCGGCGCAATG
>JANMQX010000347.1:0-2533 GCA_031370745.1 Ilumatobacteraceae bacterium | reverse complement strand
GCAACAGAGCCTTCCTGGTGGATGACGCACAGGATGTGCTTACCGCCAGCTGCTCCGATGCGATCCCCGAGGGCTACGCCGCCCAGGTATTCATCGGATCCGAAGTACATCATTGCCCCGAGCTTCTGCCAGTCGTCGATGCCCGAGTCGAACATGACGACAGGGATTTTGGCGGCGTTCGCGGCTTTCACCACATCGCCCAGCGCCGATGGACCTGCAGCCGTCATCGCGATGCCGTCAACACCGGAGTCGATGGCGTTCTGGACGAGGACCGCCTGCTTGGTGAAGTCCGGGTCGCTGGAGTACTTCAGCGTGATGCCGTGTTGCTTCGCAGCTTCCTTTGCGCCTGCCTTGACGATGTCCCAATACGTGTCACCTGGCGTTTCGTGGGTGATCATCGCAATCGTGAGACCGCCATTGGTGAAACCACCACCTCCTGCCGGTGTCGAGCCCGACGAGCTCTTGGCATCGCTGCCGCATGCGGCCAAGCCGACAGCGAGCACAATCCCCACCGCTGATACACGACTAAATCTTGAACTTCTCACAGTTTCCCCCTGGAACCTAGGTCGCCTCGGTGGGAGTGTGGACATCGAAACTGACTTTGTCAAGGTCCGGTCAGATGGGCTCCGGGGAGCTTCACGCGATGCTTTGGCGACCGTTGGGGCTGGCCTCGGCCAGAGCCGCGCAGCCCGCGCTGCAACCGAGGACAGTCGGTCAGTGACGAAGGTCGAGGTGAGCGACCTGCCCGCCAATGATCTCCAGTTGTGCGCCGGCGTGATCGTTGCCCGGATGAATGCGGTAGCTGCCCTCGCGTAGTTCGGGGTAGACAGCGACAACGACGGTCTCCTCGCCGAGGGATCGGCGCCACACGCCGGTGTGAATATCGCGTCGTGGATCCTCGTCGAACTCGATCGGCAATTCGGTGCCCTCCAAAGAGTCGTCGAGTCGGACGATCAAGCCTCCGATGTCGCCACCGATGTCCATCACCACCGGCCCCCCTCGGGGGGCCGGCTCGTGGGTGTGGGCCACGCCGTTGCGATGGGCATGTTCATGAGCATCGACGGCCGAGGTTGCCAAGCGCGTCATAGGGCGCCGGCCTTGAGTGGCACGGTTTCGTAGCCGCTCTTCGGGTGATCCAGGTAGGGGAACCTGTCGAGGTAGGAAACGTTGGTCGGTGGGTTCGTACCGTTCAGCACCACGGGGCCGCCGGTGCCATCTGAGATCGCGCCTGCCGCGCCGTCGGGAGTAAAGCTGCGATCGACGAGTGGAATCGTCACTCCGGCGATGGCACGCAGTTCGATCGTGGTGATGTCGTCCTGCACCCGCCGTCCGTTGGGGAAGCCGGCAAGATCGCCGCCGAGAATCCCGAGGATGTTCTGGCTCCCCGCCGGCGGGATTGCCACATTCAAGCGCAGAAGATCAGCTTGAGTGGCGCCGGTGAAGTTCTGGAAGCCGGGGATGATTCCGGCGGGAATTCCCGTCAGCAGGATTGCCAGGAGGTCAGCTCTGTCGGCGCTGTATGCGGCAAGGCTCGGGAAAACTCCCGGATACAGCACCGGCAGCAGCTTGGCCAGCTCGGGCTGGGCAACGTACTTGGCGAATTGCGCATCCTTGGCCGGCGAAACCTTGTTCCACCTGTCCTTGTCGCCCATCGGCACGATGACCTCGTTGAACAGTGGATTGCCGAGCCGCGACACCTGCACATACGGCCCAGATTGGTGATTGTTCTCGTGCTCGTCGTGGTCGTCGCGGACATGCGCCTTGCGGCGGGATGCGGATGCGTACACGCCGATCACAGCGTTTGACGACATCGGATCGGTAGGCGTCGAACCATGGGGCGCAACGCCTCCGGCAAGGGTGCAGAATGCCCCGAGAGCGACCGAGGCCTGATAGTTGGAATTCGTAGCCCACCTCGCCGAGCACGAAGCCGATGGTCGGAGGCGGCAGACTCACCCAACTCCTGTACAAGGAATCATGGTCGCCACGCCGTGTTCAGGCCGGAAGTTGCTCCGCCACGGACGCAAACGACACCCAACGCGTTACGATCCGGGCGGTCATCCGCAATAGCGGGCTGTAGCGCAGCTTGGTTAGCGCACTTGTCTGGGGGACAAGGGGTCGCAGGTTCAAATCCTGTCAGCCCGACGAGTGTGATGTCGCAAGACATCCCGGACGATCCGAACCCTCAACTGGGTTCGGATGGTTTCGTTTTGGGGCGGGTTGGTCCTTTGGGTGCGCCGGTGCCTTGGTAGCTGCGGGTCGGGTCGAGGGTGAGGTTGCGGAGTATTTCGCCGGTGGCGGCGTGGATGATGCGGATGTGGAGGTTGTTGATGAGCAGGATGACGCGGGTTCCGGTGTGGGTTCGTCCGATGCCGATGTGGTGAAGGCGCCCGTTGACGCGCAGGCTGATGGAGCCGCCTTGGTCGACGCGGTCGTGGCGGACGCGGTAGTGGGGGTTGTTGTCGTGGTGCCCTGGTGCCGTTTTGGGTCGGGTGGTGTAGGCGACAGCGGGTGTGGCTTGGTGGGCGAGTGAGCG
>JANMQX010000306.1:0-3477 GCA_031370745.1 Ilumatobacteraceae bacterium | reverse complement strand
CGACCAAGACCGAGTTGCTGATTTTCCTGACGCCCAAGGTCGTGACCGACCGGACGGCCGCCCGTTGATCGATGCCTTGAGCGCAACCAATCGAGTGAGACTCACTGTGATGAAGACCTTGAAATGGGCCTTGGCGGCGATGGCCGTCTCGATGGTGGTGGCTTGTGGCGGCGGAGGCGGCAGTGCCGGCACCTCGCCGTTCGGTAGCGCAGGGTGCTCGGCCGCATCTGCCGCATCGGCCGCGTCTGGCGTTGCCACCTGTGCCACTGCAGCGAATCTCGTCGTGCAGCTGAGCGCCCCCAGCCTTATCAACGACGGATCTGCAAAGATCACCGCGACTGCAACCGCCACCACATCGACGGGTCAGGCCGCGAGCGGTATCCCGGTCACATTTTCGGTCGACAACAACGCGACGTTCACCACTTCCGGCTCGGTGACCGGGTCGAGCGGCCAAGTGGTCGCCACCGTGTCGATCGGTGCCGATCCTTCGAATCGCATCATCACGGTCAGGGCGACAAGCAATGGCCTGACGGCCACGTCTTCCTTCGCCGTCAAGGGGTCCAAGCTCGCCGCCACTGCCAGCGCCGCCATCCTGGCACCAGGTGAAACGGGATCGATCGAGTTTCGATTGACGAATTCGAACGACGTCGCCCTGCCCAACCAGCCGATCAGCGTGGCGGCCGGCGCTGCCGGAACGGCTACCGGGGTGACCGGCATCAACGGCGACTTCGTGTTCGCCTTCACCGCGCCGGCCGCCGTGGGCGCGCTGGACATCGTCGCCACGGCAGGTGGCGTTTCCAAGACCCAAACGGTCGTGGTTCAGACGAGCGCGACCGCGATTCCCCCGGCCGTCGGGCCCATTCTGTCCGCGTCCGTCGCAGCGAATCCAAGCGTCGTGGCGACCAACTCGATCGGTTCCACGGTGAATCGTACCGAGATCAGGGCCCTGTTCGTCGGAGCAAACAACGCTCCGATAAGGAATGTTCGCGTGCGGTTCGATCTCAACGGCGACCCGGCCTCCATCGGCGGATCGTTCTCTACCGGCACTGCCGTCATCTATTCAGACACCAACGGCATCGCGACGACGGCCTACATCCCCGCGGATCGGGCGAGCCCGACCAACGGCGTGACCATTCGCGCCTGCTATTCGACGAACGATTTCGCGACCGGTTGCCCGAATGCGGCAGTGGCATCGATCACCGTCGTGGCGGACCCGCTTTCGGTGACGATCGGCAGCAATGCGCTCATCATTCCCGGCCCTGACAACCTTACCTATCAGCGTCGCTTCGTCATCCTGGTCGTGGACGCCTCGGGTCGGGCCAAAGGAAACGTCGATATCGTCCCGTCCATCGACTTGCCGTTCTACTTCAAGGGGCAATACGTGCGGGGCTCGACCTGGTTCCCCGGCATCCTTGTCAATGGCGTCGCGACGGCGCGCCTTCCGTTCGGATGCATCAACGAGGATCTGAACAGGAACGCCATCAATGAAACCGGCCCGGTGTTCGAGGACATCAACCACAGCGGCAGTCTCGAACCACGAAAGTCGGATGCGGCCGTGTCGTTGATCGGTGGCTCCAAGACCAAGGATGACGGCACCGCCGTCGTGCAGATCGAATACCCGCAAAACGTCGCGTCGTGGCTTCAGATCAAGCTGCTCGTCTCGGCCACCGGCGTCGCCGGCACCGAAGGCCGCGCGATCTGGACGGAGATTCTTCCCGTTCCGGCCGCTGCGCTCAGCGATACCTCGTCTCCGCCGTTTCGTTTCAGCCCGTACGGCCTCTCGATCGACGACGAACTCGTCCCCAACCCGTATCCTGATGGCTTCGTTTCGCCCAACCCGCTGGCGCTGGTATCGCCTTGCAGCAACCCGCGTTGAATGAGAATTCGCGATCGATTGCAGTTCCTGCTCGGCGGCTGATCAGCCTGATCGGCCTGCCGGGTGTCGGCAAGTCGACCGTGGGTCGCCGACTGGCGCGCCGTCTGGGATTGGACCTCGCGGATTGCGACATGCTGTTGGAACAGCGGTTCCAACGGCCGATTCGAGGCTACTTCGAGACCGAAGGCGAAGAGAGTTTTCGTGATGCCGAGAGCGCCCTCCTCCAGGAGCTCGCCGCTGGTATCGACACCGTCATTGCAACCGGCGGCGGCGCTGTGCTTCGTCCCGCGAATCGCGAGTTGCTGCGCCATCGGACGATCTGTGTCTACCTGAGGGCGCACCCCGACGCGCTGGTCCAGCGCCTGAAGCGGGACACGAAACGACCGCTGCTGCAGGTGGCCGACCCTGCGTCGCGTCTGCGGGAGCTGAGCGCCGAGCGCGACCCGCTCTATCGCGAGGCCGCCACGATCGAAATCGAGACACGAGGCAAGTCGCTGCACATGCTCGTCGAAGCCATCGTCGGCGCGCTCCCGATCCCGGCAGGTTTCGTCGATGGCGAGAAGCGGGCCGTGTTGTGACTGAGGCGATGCGCATCAGAGTCGATGTCGCGGACCGTGGCTACGACATCCTGGTCGACTCGGGGCTGATCTCGCGTCCGCAGACTTATGCCGCGCTTCGCTCGGGCGTGGTCGCGGTCGTGGTGAGCAATTCGACGGTCGCGCCCCTGCTCGCCGATCGCCTCATTGAGTGTCTGCGCCAGCGCTTTCGTGCCGTGAGCCTTCTCGTTCTCGAAGACGGCGAACAGTACAAGACCTGGGCGGCGGTGGAACGGATCGTCGATGCGCTGCTGGAAGCGGGAGCCGATCGCCACGCGACGCTGTTCGCTCTGGGTGGCGGCGTGGTCGGCGATCTCACCGGTTTCGCCGCAGCCTGCTTCATGCGAGGCATCGCCTACATCCAGGTACCGACCACGCTGCTGGCGCAGGTCGACTCTTCGGTGGGCGGCAAGACCGCCGTGAATCACCCGCTGGGCAAGAACCTCATCGGCGCCTTCCATCAGCCGAGCCTGGTCGTCGCGGACCTGGAGACGCTGGTCAGCTTGCCCCAGCGCGAGCTCGTCGCCGGGCTGGCCGAGGTCATCAAGTACGGGGCTGCTGCCGATGCGGACTTCTTCGAATGGATCGACGCGAACCTGGACGCTTTGCTGCAACGAGACACGCACGTGCTGTCGCGGGCGGTGAGCCGGTCGTGCGAGTTGAAGGCGAGCATCGTCGCGCGCGACGAGAAAGAAGCCGGACTGCGGGCGATTCTGAACTTCGGCCACACCTTCGGTCACGCCATCGAAGCCGCCGCGGGTTTCGGCGCCTGGCTGCACGGCGAAGCAGTGGGCTGCGGCATGGTGCTCGCGGCCGATCTCTCGGCCCGGCTCGGCCTGATCGATCCGCCGAGCGCGCGCAGGGTCGCCACGCTGATCGAGCGCGCCGGCCTGCCGGTCCGCCTGCCGCCGCTGGCCGCGAGCGGGCTGATCGCGCTCATGGGCCATGACAAGAAGGCCGAGGGCGGGGCACCGCGCTTCGTGTTGCTGGAAACCCTGGGCCAGG
>JANMQX010000300.1:0-4101 GCA_031370745.1 Ilumatobacteraceae bacterium | reverse complement strand
TTGACCAGTTCGACGTACGGGTGGTTGCGCTCTATCAGCTCCGCCTTCGGGTTGTTCTGTCCACGGATCAAGCCGTAGATCGTGTAGCCCTTGCTGTGGAGGAATTCGGCGAGGAACCGTCCGTCTTGGCCGGTGATCCCGGTGATGAGGGCGGTCGGCATCCCGGCGAGGCTAGTGATTCGCCGCCGGGCCGGGTGATGTGACCGACGACGACATGGCCCTGAGCCGCGATGACCCATCGGTACACTCTGGCCGGCATGGCTCTCCGATCCGCGTTGGCGCACCGCAACCTGCTGTACCTGCTCTCGCTGAAAGAGCTCCGCACTCGCTACAAGAAGTCGGTCATGGGATGGGCATGGAGCCTGCTGAATCCCATCTCGCAGATGGTGATCTTCTCGATCATCTTCTTGAAGGTGTTCCGCCAACCACCGCCTGTTGGCAACCCGAGTCACCTCGAGAACTTCCCGCTGTACTTCCTGTGTGGCCTGCTGCCATTCAACTTCTTCTCGATCTCGGTCGGTGTGTCGATGGGCAACGTGCAAGGTGGCGCCGGACTGATCAAGAAGGTCCAGTTTCCCCACGAACACCTCGTCTTCTCGGTGGTCATCGCCCAGTTCGTCACGATGCTCATCGAGTTCGTGGTGCTGTCGGTGGCGCTGCTCATCGGCCACAACATGGTGCTGCCGTGGATACCGGTCCTGCTCGTGATCCTGATGCTGTTGGCGGTCTTCACGACCGGCGTGGCCCTCACACTTGCCGCGGCCAACGTGTTCTTCCACGACGTCAACTACCTGTGGGGCATCGTCTCGCAACTGCTGTTCTATGCGACGCCGATCATCTACGACGCAACCAACCCGAAGATCCCCAGATCGCTGCGGTTGATCGCATCACATGGTCCGACGGGCAGTTTCATCACCGCGGTCCGCAACGTGATGTATGACCTCAAGATGCCGTCGTTGCGCGATTTCGGCATCCTCATCGTTTACGCCGGCCTCGCCTTCTGGTTCGGCACGTTCGCCTTCAGCCGGCTCTCGCCTCGCTTCGCCGAGGAGATGTAGGCATGGGCGAAGTCGTACTCGAGGTCGACCACCTCACCAAGCTGTTTCGGATTCACCGTGAACGGGCCAACTCATTGAAGCAACGCATCGCGGCCAAAGGGCGCAACCGCTTCGACGAGTTCGTCGCATTGCAGGACGTCACGTTCGACGTTCAAGAGGGCGAAGTGTTCGGCGTCATCGGCCACAATGGCTCGGGCAAGTCGACGTTGCTGAAGTGCATGGCCGGCATCCTCCAGCCGAACGAGGGTGCAGTGCGTGTTCACCGCCGAATGTCGGCACTGCTGGAATTGGGCGCAGGTTTCCATCCCGAACTCTCGGGGCGCGAGAACGTGTTCCTCAACGCCGCGATCCTAGGCATGGGCAGGCGCGACATCGCCAAACGATTCGATGAGATCGTCGAGTTCTCCGGATTGGAGAAGTTCATCGATCAGCCGGTGAAGACGTACTCCTCGGGGATGTATGTGCGTCTTGCCTTCTCCGTTGCGATCAACGTCGACCCTCGGCTGCTGATCATCGACGAGGTGCTGGCCGTCGGCGACGTGACGTTCCAGAAGCGTTGTCTCGAGAAGTTCGTCGAGTTCCGCAACGACGGCCGCACCATCGTGCTGGTGACCCACGACCTCACCAGCGTGCGCAACATGTGCGATCGAGCGATCTGGCTGAAGCAGGGCCTCGTCAGCGGCGAAGGCGACCCGAAGAGCTTGGTCGGGGCCTACACCGACAGCATGCTCGGCTCGATCTCGCACGACGAGACGGGCAGCACTCGGCGCGGCTCCGGCGAACTGATCATCACCAACGTGCAGATGTTCGTCGGCGACGATCCGGCTCCCGTAGCCCGCTTCCACACCGGCGACACGGTGCGATTCCGAATGTTCTACACATCCGTCAAAGCGGTCCCTCGCCCGATCTTCAGTCTGATCATCGACACGCTCGGCGGTGCGACCGTGTCGTCGCCTTGCACGCGCGACGTCGGTCTGGTTCCCGACACCGTCGACGGCGAGGGTTGGATCGACGTCGTGATGCGCGACATCAGCCTGCTGCCCGGCGCCTACGACGTGCACACTTCTGTGCACGATTTCAATCGCCAACACGAATACGACCACCTGCATCTCGCGACCCGCTTCGATGTCACGACCGGCAGGCCCTACGAGTCGTCGGGATTGGTCACGCTGCGGCCGGATTGGCAGTTCAGCGCAGACGAGTAGTGATTCGACGGACGATCGTTCTCAAGGAATGCACTGCGGGAGTCGGCGAACTCGGTGGGGGCGGTTGGCACGACACCCGGTCAGGAGTCGGATTGGCGATGACATCCGTGATGAGGTCTGCAATCGAGAGATCCTCCATCAGGTCGAACGCTACTTCGATCCTCGGTCGAAATCAGGCGGACTGCCTATAGTTCTGCCGTGCCGGTGGTGATCCCTGAGACAGATTCACCGGCAGTCTCGGTGCTGATCGTCGTGTACGGCGGCGGCGCACTTGCCATCGACGCGGTGGCGTCGCTCGTCGAGCACACACCGCAACCGTTCGAGGTGGTCCTTGTCGACAACGCGAGTCGAGACGACTCGGTGTCCGTTGTTCGGGGTGGGATTGCTGGGATGAAGCTGATCGTCGAGGACAGGAACCTCGGCTTCGGCGGCGGCAACAATCGAGCGGCGAGCGCAGCGCGAGCGCCGATCGTGTGCATGCTCAACCCCGATGCACGGGTGACCGCCGGCTGGCTCGATCCCTTGGTGACCGTTCTCGCTGACGCACGAGTCGGTGCTGTTGCGCCGGCACTGATCGGGGCAGACGGAGCACTACAAGAGGCCGGCGCAATGGTGGATCACTGGGGCTACACGGGGCCGATCGGAACGCGCGGATTCGGTCAACCCGTGCCGACCCCGACGGGCCGCACGGCAGTCGACTACGCATCGGCCGCGTGTCTGCTGATGCGCACCGAGGTGTTCCGATCGCTCGATGGCTTCGACCCCGCCTACCGGCTCGCGTATTACGAGGACGTCGACCTGTGCATGCGTTTGTGGGAGCGCGGCCTGCAGGTCTGGGCCGAACCGGCGAGCCGGGTGATCCACCTCGGTGGTGGATCGGTGACGCCTGTCGTGTCGCAGGCCTTGTGGCACCACAACCGTTCGGTGTTCTTGCACCGCTGGCAAGCAGAACTGACCCGCCGTCCGAGCTTCGCAGGTGGCAGTGACGAGGAGCTCGAGGCCCTGTGGGCCTGGCGCAGATCTCCCTCCGTGTCGACCTAGGAGTGCGGGTGGGGCATCACCCCGATCCGACTACGATCGCGCAACCATGACGTCTCCGACGTATGACAGAGCGTTCGTCGATGAGCTCATCGCAGATGTCGAGGCCTACCTCCAACGCTGCAACGTGCTGACCGACTTTGCGGAGAGCCAGGTGGAAGAGCGCGTTCGGTTGGCACGACTCGTCAACCGCCTTGCCTCGGATCGCGACGGCTTGCAGGCAACCGTCGATCAACTCCATCAACAAGTCGAATCACTCGATGCACGGCTTGGTGCGATTGATCGATCGATAGCAGTTCGATTCGGGCGCATGCCGCTGAAGGCCTGGCGCGTGGTGCGGCGCAGTCGTTCGCAATGACGCACCCGCCAATCTTTGTCGTGGTGCGAGATCTGTTGACGCCGCTGCAGCAACTGGTCGGCTGGCTCGAACGTGCGGGGCAAGATCGCATCGTCCTCGTCGACAACGCATCCACCTATGCCCCGATGGTCGACTACTTGGCAACGACAACTCACGTCGTGGTGCAATGCGGATGGAACATGGGCCACCGGTCGCCGTGGCTCAGCGGCGCAGTTTTCGATTTCGCCCATGACGAGCCGTACGTGGTGACGGATCCCGACATCGTTCCCGACGACGACTGCCCGTTGGACGCCGTCGACTACTTCGCCGATGTCATGGGCAGGCATCCGGATGTGCATCGAGTGGGATTCGGGTTGCGCATCGATGACCTACCGGATCACTACGCGCCCAAGGCCGACGTGATCGCCTGGGAGTCTCCGTTCTGGAAGAACGAGGTCGAGCC
>JANMQX010000288.1:0-4001 GCA_031370745.1 Ilumatobacteraceae bacterium | reverse complement strand
GACGTGGAGCCTTGGATCTGTGCCGTGTCTGGCACGGCGGGCTGTAGCGCAGCTGCGCCGATCAACACGTAGAAGCTCAGCCAGAACAGGTCGGCGAACCCGCCCGTTTCGAAGGTGCCGGCCGAGTTGAGAACTCCGTAGATCGTGTCGGCGACCAGCAAGCTGCACAGCCCTGCTGCCAACAGAGCGTATGCCGGACGACGGAGGTGCACGACACCGACGAGCCGTACCGCAACGGCGACGAGGGCGACATCCATCACGGGGTAGCTCACCGAGATGATCCGTCCGGCCAATTGCATCGACCCGTCGGCGACGTAGGTGTCGATAACCAGAACGCCGAGGACTGCGAAGGTTCCGACGGCGGCGATCGCTGCATCGAGCAATGAGGGCCAGTCGCGGCCCGGCGAGATCTGCCGGATCAGCCGGAGCAATCCGTAGATGACCAGCGGGTACATCCCGAGGTACAGCGCATCTGCCGGCGACGGGAACGGAGCGCTGGGGCTCAGCGCGTCGAGTACGTAGTAGCAGACATCGCCGGCGAGAAACGAGATCAGTCCGGCGACGATGAGCATCCACGCCTTGCGGCTTTCGCCGCGCTTGTGGCGAATACCCACGAGGGTGGCGATCACTGCTGACAGCCCGATCCCGTTGTACAGGAGAAGCTTCGACAAAGGGGTCGTGGGCAGGATGAAGTAGGCAACCGCCGCCGCTGCAGTGAGCAGCACGTAGCCAAGTGTCATCCGCCTCACACACCGAAGGATCGGCGCCCACCGCCTGGACTTGAGGAAATCTTGTCAGTGACCTGCGGAGCAACAGGGCTCCGGGCAGGTCGCATCTGTGCGCAACGGCGAGCGATGCGAACTGTCGGTTCTAGGATGCCGCGATGTTCGATCTGACCCCAGACCTGCTCTCCCAGCTGAAATCACTCGACACGCCGACGGTCTGCAACGCTCTCGAGATCCTCGTGCCCGATCGGCGAGGGTACGGTTTCACGACCAAGCCGCTGGTCTGCACTCGACCTGGGCTCGGTCCGCTGGTTGGTCTCGCAAGGACCGCCACGATTCGCGCCGCTCATCCAAGTGACCCAAGCACCGAGCAGGTCGATGCACGCGGCGGGTATTACGCTTACATCGACTCTGGGCCAAAGCCGAGCATCGTCGTGATACAGGATCTCGACGAGGAGCGCGGCTACGGCTCCTTCTGGGGCGAGGTCAACAGCAACATCCACAAGGGTCTCGGGTGTCACGCCGTGATCACGAACGGCAGCGTGCGTGATCTGCCCGACATTGCTGAAGGCTTCCAGATGCTGGCCGACAGGGTCGGCCCGTCACACGCTTTCGTCCATGTTGTCGACTACTCCCGCCCAGTGACGGTCGCCGGCATGCGTGTGTCCGACGGCGATCTGATTCACGCCGACCAGCATGGGGCGGTCGTGATTCCGCACGAGGTGTGTGGCGAGGTCAAACAGGCGGCCAACCTGATCGCTCGTCGCGAGCGCGTGGTGATCACCGCCGCGCAACAGCCAGGCTTCGATGTCGAGGCCCTACGGAGCGCTCAACGCGAAGCGGCCGGCATGAGCTAAGCAATCGTCATCACCGTGGGTTGATCGACCATTTGAAGGGGGCGCCGACCGTTGAGATCAACGCAACCACTGTCACGATGGTCGCCGCTGCCCGCATTGCAGTGTGAGTGATGGATTTCATGTATGCCTCTCTTCGACCGGCGTGAGGTCATTCGTAGCGCGGAGTTCGCCGTCCACCTGCGCACTACATCGGTAGGTATAGAGCCGAAGTGCATTCGTGTACAGGTGGCTAACGCCCAAGGGTTCCGCAAGGCACCGTCAAGGAGACCCGCGAGGCGGCGAACCATCGTCGGAGAGCCGCCCGCGCCTTGACAATGCTTCCTTTCCACTCACCGCCTGGCGTGACCCGCCGTCACTGAGTGCACAGTCCACGGCCGGTGTCGGTGCGGGCGAATGATCCATCCGACCTACCCCGATTCCACGTTCGACGCCGGCTACGAACGTCGGCGCCGAATTGCCGAAATGCACACGCCGGCGACGACAGCTGATGGGCCGTGTTGGGGTTGATCGCCGACTGGCCGTCGATCGTGCAGACTGAGACCTCGACGCCTTCGATCTGGCAGCCTTGAGTGATGGAACATTTCGAGGGACGTATCGCGGTAGTCACCGGTGGCGGCTCCGGTATGGGGCGCGAGCTTGTGCGCCAGCTTGCTGCCGATGGATGTCATGTTGCGACGTGCGACGTGTCGCCCGACAACCTCGCCGAGACGGAACAGCTCGCCGAGGCGGACGCGCCGACAGGCGTCCGAGTGACGACGTTCGTCGCCGACGTATCTGACGAGTCCGCCCTGCAAGTGTTCGCCGCCGCTGTTGCGACAGAACACCAGACCGACCACATCAACCTGTTGTTCAACAACGCCGGAATCGGCGGCGGTGGCAGCTTTGTGCTCGACGAACGTGACGATTGGGACAAGACGTTCAACATCTGCTGGGGCGGCGTCTACATGTGCACGCGGGCGTTCATGCCGATGCTGCTGGCGAGCACGGAAGGACACGTGGTCAACACCAGCAGCGTCAACGGCTTTTGGGCATCACTGGGACTTGGAATCCCGCACACCGCCTACAGCGCAGCAAAGTTCGCGGTGAAGGGCTTCACCGAGGCGCTGATCACCGACTTCCGGCTGAACGCCCCGCACCTGCGGGCCTCGGTCGTCATGCCCGGTCACATCGGCACGTCGATCGTGATCAACTCGGGCAAGGTGTTGGGACGCGAACCAAAGGAACTGACTGCAGAGCAGATCACCGACCTGCGCACGAGGCTGCAACGCAGCGGCATCGATGTTGCCGGTGCCAGCGACGAAGACATTCGCCTCGGCATGCAGCTACGCGGCGAGATGTTCCGCGACAATGCGCCCACGAGCGCCGCCGAAGCAGCAGCGGTGATCCTGGCCGGGGTTCGTGCCAACGAGTGGCGGATACTCGTCGGTGACGACGCGTTCGCTCTCGACGAGTTGGTCCGCGCCAAGCCTGGTGAGGCCTACGAAGAATCGTTCGTCGACATCTTGAGGGCGCGGCAGATCTTCAGCTTCGGCCAATGACGGCGTAGGCATGCTGTACGGCGACCTTGTTGCTGCCTCACAACGGACAGCGGCAACTTCGAAGCGGTCCCAGAAGGTTGGCGAGTTGGCCGAGCTGCTCCGGGTCACCCCGCCTGCCGAGATCGACGCGGCGATCGGGCTGCTGATCGGCGAACCGCGACAGGGCAGGGTCGGCGTCGGTTGGGCGACAGTGTCGAATCTGCAGGTCACACCGGCCGATGACTCGTCACTGATGATTCACGACGTCGACACGACGCTCACTCGACTCGCGGCGATGGAAGGCGCCGGCTCGCAGGGTGAACGCCACCGGGCTATGACTGCGCTGTGGGCCGCGGCGACCGATTCAGAGCAGAACCATCTCCGCCGGGTGCTCACCGGTGAACTTCGCCAGGGCGCGAACGAGGGAGTCGTCGCCGACGCCGTCGCCAAAGCCAGCGGTCAACCGATTGTGGCAGTCCGCCGGGCAGCCATGCTGCTCGGCAATCTCGGCGCGGCGGCGGTGCGGGCGCTCACCGGCCAGTCACTCGACGTCGGTCTCACGCCGTTGACCGCCGTGCAGCCGATGCTTGCCGGCACATCTGCCAGCGTCACCGATGCCCTCGCCGAGATCGGCCTGGCGAGTGTCGAGTGGAAGCTCGACGGCATCCGCGTGCAGGCGCACAAGTTTGGTGACGAGGTTCGGCTCTTCAGCCGCGGTCTGAACGACATCACTGCCGGCTTGCCGGCAGTCGTCGATCTCGTCGGGAGACTTCCGGTGAAATCAGTTGTACTCGACGGCGAGGCGTTGGGCTTCGACGAGGAAGGTCAGCCGCTGATCTTCCAAGACACGATGAGCGGCCTGGCCAGCACAGGCGCGTACTTCTTCGATGTTCTGCACCTCG
>JANMQX010000272.1:0-4307 GCA_031370745.1 Ilumatobacteraceae bacterium | reverse complement strand
GCGTTGCGATCCTGCTGCCGGCGCTCGGGCTGCTTCCCGAAGGCGACGCGTCAACAGGTGCGGGCCTGCTGAGGGTCCTGATCGTCGCCTTGGGCTTCGGCTTCTCGCTGCTCGTCATGTGGTACGTGATCTCGCCGATCTCGGGCTGCCACATCAACCCGGCAGTCACGTTGGGGATGTTGTTGGCGCGCAGGGTCGACACTGCTCACGCGGTCTACGCCTGGATCGGGCAGGTGGTGGGTGCGATCAGCGGAGCGGCGATCATCTACGGCATCGCCAGTGGCCGCGACGGGTTCCAGCGCGGACAGTTCGACGCCAACCTGTGGTCCGGGAGGTACTACGGGCTGGGTTCGGCGATCGTGGTCGAGGTGTTGCTGACCGGACTCCTGGTCATGGTCATGCTGTTCGCGAACACCAAGAAGTTCGCACCTGGCATGGGCGGCTTGGTTGCCGGCATCACGTTGGCACTCATCCACATGATCTCGATCCCGGTCGACAACACCTCGGTCAACCCGGCGCGAAGCCTCGGCACTGCCCTGTTTGCCGATGGCCACACCGGTGCGATTTCGCAGCTGTGGGCGTTCATCGTCTTCCCGATGGCCGGCGCCGTCGTTGGTGTGGTGATCTGGCTGATGCTCGACGACTCGCGACTCGAGGACACCGACCTGGTGGAGTTGCCGGGTGCGTCAGAACTGCGCAACGTGCTGGGCAACATCTCCAAAGGAATCGACGACCTGGGCGACTGACCGGGCGGAGGATCTAGCTGAACAACGAGAGCAGTTCGGCGCGGCGCTTGGGGCCGAGCGCCGCTTCGGGTGGGCGGTTGTCGCGGTCTTGCCATACGGCAAGCACCCGGCTACCAACATCGGGATCTTTCACCATCGCGTCAGGTGCTGCCAGCAGGTTGAGGGACCGGAAAAAGGCGCGGAGGACGACCGGATCGCGTCGAAGGGCCGGAAGCAGACCATCCCGAAACACCCCGCGCATGAACGTGCGCGAGTCGGACACATCCCCGTCTGGGTCGTCGCCTGCAAGCAGCGCGGCTGCCACACGTCGGGCTTCGGCATCCTGCTGCACGCTCGCCCGGTACCACGGGTAGATCTCGGCGCGCAGCGACGCGTCGTAGTCGAGAAGCACTTTTTCCATATCGCCAGGGTTCGCTTCGATCGCGGCCACCATGAGGTGTGCACCCCAGAAGGCAGTCGAACAACCACGCCCATAGAGCGGATTGGTGCACAGCACAGCATCGCCAATCGGAATGAACCCCGTTGCGACGGCTCGTCCCTCGACGACGAACGTGCGCCACCGGTTGATCAGCCCGGCCATCGCATGAACGGTTTCGGTGATCGGTTCGGCCCGCCCGTCGAGCCATGGCGCTGTTGCAACAAGCTGTCGCGCACACGAGTCGAACACTTCGGGTGCGGCCAACAGCTTGCCCAGTTCTCGATCGTCGGTCGGCGTTGCCAGAGTGACCGAGAAGGTCTTGTTGTCGCCGACGAACACGCCGTACTTGAGATAGCCGAGGTCACCGCCGATCGGTCCAGTCCGCTGTGGATAGCCAACACCGTCACGCAGCCGGTAGAACCTGCTGAAGTAGACGATCCCGGTGTCATCGACGGCTTCTTCGATTGGCGCACTTCCGATCTCGGCGAGCCAGTCGGGCAACGTGCTGCGTCGACCCGCGGCGACGACGACGAGATCGCTGGAGGTTTCGGTACCGTCGGCCAATTGAACCCCGGTGACGCGTGGCACGGTGTCCGTCTCGTCGGCCGTCAATCCCGTAACGGCCACTCCCGTGCGAAACTCGACGCGACCTTCTGCCAACGCGGCTCGACGTAACACCCACTCAAATGTGGTGCGACGGCACGCCAGCATCGCCAGATCAGCGTCGGCCGGCTCGGATACGAAGCCGACCATCGTCGGCGGCAGATCGTCGCCGAAGCGCATCTCCGTCGCGCCCTCGTCGAGCAGTTGCTGATAGATGTCGGGGTAGTCCGTCTTCAGCAGGCCCACCAGGCGAGCTAGGAACGCGTGGCTGTGCCGTACCTGCGGTGCGCCGCGGCGATCCCAGTGGAACGCCTCATCCGCGGAATGGGGCATCGGTGTGTCGTCGCGTTCGAACACGACCACGTCGTGACCATGCCTGGCCAGCGCCAATGCCGCGCCGAGACCGGCCACTCCTCCACCGACAACCGCCACATCCATCGGCTCGACGATAGCTTGAGGCCTGTTTTCCGCGGCCTCCGGTTGCTGGTTTAGCACTCGACGGTCTAGAGTGCTAGCACTCTCGCACTGTGAGTGCGAATGACATATCCCCTCATCGTGGAGGCACAAGCAATGGCGAAAATGATCGCATTCGACGAGCAGGCTCGTCGCGCACTCGAAGCTGGCATGAACAAGCTCGCCGACGCGGTGCGCGTCACCCTCGGACCAAAAGGCCGCAACGTCGTGTTGGAGAAGAAGTGGGGCGCGCCCACCATCACCAATGACGGAGTATCGATCGCCAAGGAGATCGACCTCGAGGACCCATACGAGAAGATCGGCGCAGAGCTGGTCAAAGAAGTCGCCAAGAAGACCGACGATGTTGCCGGTGACGGCACCACGACGGCAACCGTTCTGGCGTGGAGCATGGTCCGCGAGGGTCTGCGCAACGTAGCCGCCGGCGCCAACCCGATGACCTTGAAGAAGGGCATCGAGGCTGCGGTCGACGCCGCAGTTGCTTCCATCAAAGAACTCGCCAAGGAAGTCGACTCGAAGGATCAGATCGCCCAGGTCGCGTCGATCTCGGCAGCCGACGACGAGATCGGTCAGATGATCTCCGAGGCGATCGACAAGGTCGGCAAGGACGGCGTCATCACCGTCGAGGAAAGCCAGACCTTCGGCATGGAGATGGATCTCGTCGAGGGCATGCGCTTCGACAAGGGCTACATCTCGCCATACTTCGCCACCGACATGGAGCGTATGGAAGCCTCGCTCGAGGACCCGTACATCCTCCTCGTCTCGTCGAAGATCTCATCGGTGCGCGACATGCTGCCGGTGCTCGAAAAGGTCATGCAGGGTGGTCGCCCCTTGGTGATCATCGCTGAAGACATCGAGGGCGAGGCTCTGGCCACGCTGGTCGTCAACAAGATTCGTGGCACCTTCAAGTCGGCAGCCGTCAAGGCACCCGGCTTCGGCGAGCGTCGCAAGGCCATGCTGCAAGACATCGCCATCCTCACCGGTGGTCAGGTCATCAGCGAGGAAGTCGGTCTGAAGCTGGAGAACACCACGCTCGATCTGCTGGGCAAGGCCAAGAAGGTCATCATCACCAAAGACGAGACAACAATCGTCGAAGGTGGCGGATCAGAAGACGACATCAAGGGTCGCATCAACCAGATCAAGGCCGAGATCGACAACACCGACAGCGACTACGACCGCGAGAAGCTGCAAGAGCGTCTTGCCAAGCTCAGTGGCGGCGTCGCCGTGCTGAAGGTCGGCGCAGCTACCGAGGTCGAGCTCAAAGAGAAGAAGCACCGCATCGAAGATGCAGTCTCGACCACCAAGGCAGCCATCGAGGAGGGCGTTGTGCCCGGCGGTGGAGTTGCCCTGCTGCGTGCCCAGGCCGCTGTGAACGCCGTTGCCGATGCCTTGCACGGTGACGAGGCAACTGGCGCTCGCTTGGTGGCCAAGGCTCTCGAGTCTCCCCTCAAGCAGATCGCCGAGAACGCCGGTATGGAAGGTGGCGTAGTCGTCGACAAGGTCAAGAACCTCAGCGGCGCCGAGGGCCTCAATGCGGCAACCGGCGTGTACGAGGATCTCGTGAAGATCGGCGTCATCGACGCCGCCAAGGTCACCCGCTCGGCGCTGCAGAACGCAGCATCGATCGCAGCTCTGTTCCTCACCACGGAAGCTGTCGTCGCCGACAAGCCCGAGAAGGACAGCGGCGGCGGTATGGGCGGCGGAGGCATGGAAGACTTCTAGTCCTTCCAGCAAGAACGCAACATTTCAGCACAACGTGAAAGGGGCCCGCAGCGATGCGGGCCCCTTTCGACGTTCACGGCGAGATCTCGGTGGGCAGTTCAGCCGCCGGCGACAGCGGGGATGATGCTGACGGTCTCACCGTCGGGCACCTTCGTGTCGACACCCTCGAGGTAGCGCACATCGTCGTCGGCAACGAACACGTTGACGAACTTGCGGAGCGCCCCTGTGTCATCGAACAACCGCTCGCGGAAGCCAGGGTGCGCGGTCTCGAGGTTGGCCAGCACGTCGGCCAGCGTCACCCCCTCGACCTGCACTGACGAGGAACCGCCCGAAATTGGACGCATCGT
>JANMQX010000220.1:0-9925 GCA_031370745.1 Ilumatobacteraceae bacterium | reverse complement strand
GAACGCCTCGATGACACCCGGCGCGCTGTGCACCTCGTGCGAGGTGAGCGCGCTGATGAGCGCGCCGTGCGGCTGAAGGCCGGCTGCAGGATCGGTGGATGCAACCTGCACGTCGGTCACCGAGAGCGGCTCGACCGGGCGGTCCTTGACCTGCAGCGTGTTTCCATCGAGTGAGTAGAACGAGCCCTGCGTACCAACGTCGGTGCGGGCGACGCCGGTCATGTTCAAGTTCACAGCCGCTGACGGCACGGACGTGATCGGATCCGGCGTCGTGACGAGACTCTGGGTTGCCGAGGCGGGGGCAACCAAGGGAGCGGCGACCGAAGGAGCGCCGACGGGCGTCGGAGCGCCAATGCGATACATCGGCAGGCCGTAGTGCACCACTTCTTGCAACGCCTTCTCGTCGTACGGGCTCCACACCTGAGTGGTCTTGGCGTAGTCGCGCTTGGCCAGCGACAGCGCCTGGCCGGTGGTCAACGACCCGTCCACAGCGAGATCCTTGGCGAACAGCGCCATCAACCGCTCGGAGTAGGAAACGAGCTCGGTATCGCCGTATCCGAAGCCGGTGTTGGCGACCCACTGCGCGCCGCGTCCGGAGTACGACTGCGCCCAATCGACGGAGTTGGACAGACCGAGTTCGATGTCGGACACGCTGAGACCACCGTGGCATCCCATGCTGAAGAACAGTCCCTTGGCGAAGCGGTCGTCCGCCGGCAAGTTCGTCAGTGTGAACAAGTCGTTCTGCGTCCCCGCCGCGTTCTGAGCGGCCGGCAGGGCACGATTGTGGTCGAAGTGGGCGTTGATCGATGCAACCTTGGGGTTGGCCACCACGAATGCGTTCGTGAGGTCCGTGCTGGTCCACGTTTCGCTGATCAGCCTGTTCGTCGGGAAACCATGCGCGGCCAGCGCGTCGCCGACGGCTTGCGAACCGTCGGTCAAGAAGTCGTAGCCGGTGACGAGTGCCGAGCTCGTGGTGGCCGGATCGAGGTGACCGTTGTACAGCGTGAACGTGTCGAGCGCCTTGACGATGTCGGCTTTCGACTCGACGAGGCGCCCCACTGCGAGTTCGGGCACGAACAGTTCGCGGCCGCTGAGCGAAATGCCGCGTGCGGTCGCATAGGGATCGTCGGTCTGGATGTAGCTGCGGGCCAGGCTGCCCACCAAGCGATTGTTGCCGGCGAAACCCTCGGCGTAGTTCGACTCGTTGGCGGTCGCCGTGCCATCGGTAACACGGAAGAATGGCAGTGCCGTATCGTCGCCGATGAGCACGAGGTGCCGCAGCGTCGGGGTGGTTGCGTGCACCGAGTCGATCGCTGCGCCGAGTTGCCGAGCGACGTCATTGGCGGCGTCGGGTGAGCAGCGATTCAGGTCCCATGTGTCGTATGACGCATCGACCGGCAAGATCCCGGCGACGACGCCACCGGGCTGGGCGGTGATGAAGGTCTGCAATCTGTTCATCAGCGCCGTCGTGTCGGCGTCACCCCACAGCTGACGAAGGCGGTTCGTCGGCACCACGAACAGCGTGTCCATTCCTGCTGGAAGCGTCGGGGCGTTCGTCGCTGTCGGCTTTGTGGCAAAGCTCGACGCCGTGCACACAGGAAGTCCGAGCGATTGGGAACGGACGCGCAGGGTGAACGGACGATCGGAGAATGCCCCGTTGTAGCCGGAGACCTGAATCGTGTAGGTGCCGGCGCGCAGGTCGCCGAGGTCGACGCGCTCGGCCGTGTTCGAACGGTTGGCGGACACACCGAGCAGCCCGGAGCCAGCCGGTGCCGTGAGAGGAATGTCGAACTGGGAATCCGGCGCGACTGCTTCGGATGTGGGGTCGGCACCGATCTGGTGGTCGTCGACGGGGATGAAACCGTCGATCGGTTGTGCTCGCAGCGGCGCGGGAACCGGGCCAAAGACGGCAAGGTCGTAATCTGCAGCGAGGTTCGACAAGTAGATGCTCGCCTTGCGTCCGTCGGCTGCCTGCTGCGGGGTGACCTGGAACGTTGTTGTGTACACGTCGTTGTCGCCCGCAGAGACGAGGTGGCCGACATAGAGCGAGTCCGGGCTGAGCGGTCCGAACGAGTTGTCGGGGTTCTCGATGACCTCGACCTGCGCCGTCGACGAGGAGGTTTTCGTGACGGTACCTGCGGTGGCGGTGCCGTTCACCGTCGCCTTGGCTGTGCCCGTGCGAATGCCGGCGCGGGCCTGCACCGTGAGTGTGTGCGTTCCCGGTGACACGGCGCCGAGGCCGAACGTCAGCGTCGCGCCTGCGACCGTTACGGCGGGAAGCGCCAACGCGACCGGGGCCGGGGCATCCGATCCGTTGGCGTCGAAGCTTGCGCTGCCGGGGACGGCTGCGAATCCGGAAGGAAGGGTTAGGACAACAGAGACGGTCGGTGTCGCGTTGGCCACCGTGATCGTGGTCGTGAACGTGGCGGGCGCGACGAGAGGCGATCCGAGGTTCTGCAACGGTGTCGCCTCGAGATCGATGTCTTGCCACGGCAGGTCCGCGTCGGCGAACAGCGCGGGGAACAGGTCGGCGAGCGTGAAACCGGCGAGGGGCGACCCGGCCAGCAAGCGCAACAGATCGGCCAGTTCGATGGGTGGCGTGGCGGCGGTCATTGCCAGGTTGGCAGCGGTGAGCAGGTCACCGACCTGCGCGCTCGCGGTCGTGCCCTCCAACGCCAGGATCAATGTTGCGAGGGTCGCGGTCGACAAGATGCCGCCCGGGGTCGTCGCCGCTTGACCGAGCGTTCCGGTCGTGCAGTTGACCTTGGTGCAGTCGATGAAGGTGGCGAGGCTGGCGGCCGACAGTCCACCGAGTGAGATGTTGGCGAGGCCGGAGCGGGCGATGTCGATGCGGGCCAGCGCGATGCCGGCCAGGGCGATGCGGGCGAGCGCAGTGCTGTCGAGCGAGATCCGGGCCAGGGCGATGCGTGCGAGGGCTGTGTTGGCGATGTCGATTCGGGCCAGTGGGATACGTGCGAGGGCCGCTTGGTCGACATCGATTCGGGCGAGTGCGATGCGCGCGAGTGCAGATGCGAGCAGATCGATTCGGGCAAGGGCGATGCGCGCCAGCGCGGCATCCGAAACGTCGATGCGGGCGAGCGCAGTCGACAACGGTGTCTTGCCGGCCAGGTCGGCGGCCGACACACCGAGGATGGTTGCCCACTGGTCGAGCGCCGGCACCGTGCTCGACGAATCGGGTGGCAGCGTGTCGAACTTCTGTCCGGCAAAGGCGAACAAGACGAGCGGGATCTCGCCGAGCAGCGTGGAGTTGACGTCGAGCTTGCTGAGGTCGAGCGCTTGCAACTTCGGCCCGGCGACCGGATCGGCGAGCACAGCGGCCAGGGTAAGTGTCTGCAGCGGAACGCCTGCCAAGGCCGTCCCAAGCAGCAACGCCTGCCAGCCACCTTCCACCGTGACCTCGGTGATGAGAATGCGCGCCAGAGCGGTGTCGGCGAGCCTGATGCCCGCCAGGGCGAGGTCGTCGATCATAATGCGCGCCAGTGCGATGCGCGCCAGGGGCGAGTTCTTGACGTCGATCCGGGCGAGGGCGATGCGCGCGAGGGCGATGCGCGCGAGCGCCGTATCGGCTGTTGAGCTTGTCGAGGCTGACGGATAGGCAGTGGCTAGAACCGACGTCGGGATGTTCGAGATCGGCACGGCCTGCACGCCGACGTTGACCTGCGCCGATGTGGCGGCCAGCGCGACGCTGAACGCAAGCGGTGCCACCTCGAAGGCGCCGAGATCGCACGCCGCGCCCGATGGACGGGCAACGTTGCGCTGATCCGTCGGGGCCGTCGCGTCGCACGGCGTGGCGTCGATCGCCGGGCTGCCGAGACGAAGCAACTGCGTCAGCGTCGGACCGCCGTTGTCGGCGAGTGGGTCGAGCGCAGGATCGAGCTGGATCACGGTGCCGACCGGGTTGCAACCAGGCGTGCTCTCGACCAGGTTGACGCCCTGGAAGGTCGGTGTTCCGTAGCAGTCCCGCGCTGTCGGTGCGTTGTTGTCGGCGATGATCGAGCTCTTCAAGGTGAACACGCCACCGACGCGATAGATGCCGCCGCCGTTTGAGTTGTTGGAGGTGTTGCTCGTCACGTTCGAGTGCAGGATCAGCACCGAGCCGCTGCTCGCAATGCCGCCGCCTCCGCTGGCCGTGTTGCCGTACACCGTCGAGTTGCGCACCGTGGCCGTGCCGGCGTTGAACAGACCGCCACCCTTGCCCGATGCCGTGTTGCCCGACAGCGTGGTGCGCTCGATGGTCAGGGTGCCGGAGTTGTGCACACCGGCGCCTTCCTTCGCGCTGTTCGCGGTGACCGTGCTCTCGACGAGGGTCAGGTTGGAACTGGCTGCGGTGCGGATGCCGCCGCCGCTGCCGTTGACGCCGGGATTACCGCCTGAGATCCGCACGCCACGGATGGTCACCGCGGTGGCCGTGGATGCGAGATCGAAGACGCGATCCCCTGATCCGACGATGCTGGTCGCCGCCGACCCGCTCGGCTTGCCGGACCCGACGATGCTCATGGGTTTGATGAGGAGGAGGTCCCCGGTGTCCGAACCGGATCCACCGTTGAGGAGATACGTTCCTGCCGGGACCGTGATGGTGGCTCCGCTCGACGCATTCGCTGCGGCGACGGCGGCGCGCAACGAACACGACGCCGTCGCTGTCCCCGCCGTGCAGGACAATCCCGATGTCAGGTCAGTGGGCGTCCCGACGATGAACTGTGGTGGTGCTACGGCGGCTGCGACGACGGCGCCGCCCACCGGTTGGACCACCACCTGCACCAGCGCGAATACAAGCGTGAGCGCGGCAGCACAGAACCTGACAGACTTCGTCCCCATCCTGATCCTCCATTATGTCTGAATGCAGACTAAGCGTTGTATCCCTGCCGAGCAATCGGGAAATAATCATTCAGGGCTATTTGACCTGAATGAGGCCCTTTCGACAGACCTTATCGCACTCTAAGCGGTTACGAGCCCACGCTTCGGGAACCCTGGGGACCGTTGTTCACGTGATTGTGTATCCGGCAGCGCACACCTTGTCTGCTGTTGGGTGAATCGGCGTTCAGAGCCTCGTGTTCTTAGCTCGGTGCGCCCATGCGCATTTGATCTGGACGAGGGACTCAGCGGCTCTGCCCCGCCGGCCATCGCGTGATCGTTCCGACCCCTGGCACAGTACGCCCAGGCCTGCAACCTCTTCCCCGGGCCCGAACTCGAACGCAAGCTCGACGTGCTGCGTGGGCATTGCGGAGACCTCGGCCGCGACTACGACGACATCGAAATGACCGTGATGACGGGTTTCGATCCAGGTGAGCACGGAGAGAATGTCGACGCCATCCTCACCTAGCTTCAGGAGCTGGCGGCACTCGGTCGCACCCACACCCATACCGGTGTGAAGGACGCGTCGTCACCGGCTGCCTTCGAACTGTTCGGCGAGAAGATCATCCCCGAGGCAGCCAAGTTTTGTTCTCCTAGCCCACTTGATCTCTCAGCCGGAGACAGCATCGGATGGGGTGCAGGTGTCTTAATCTGCACGGCTATGAGTCAGCAGCCGAATTTCCTGTTTCTGATGGCGGACCAACTGGCCGCCTCGTTCCTGCCGAGTTACGGCCACCGGGTTGTGAAGGCCCCGGCGCTCGAGCGTCTTGCGGACCGAGGTATGCAGTTCTCGTCGATGTACAGCAACAGTCCGTTGTGTGCGCCTGCCCGCTTTTCGATGATGTCGGGCCAGATGAACTCACGGATCGGCGCCTATGACAACGCCTCGGAATTCGCCGCGTCGATCCCGACGTTCGCCCACCACCTCCGCAGCGCGGGTTATCAGACGTGTTTAGCGGGCAAGATGCATTTCGTCGGTCCAGACCAACTGCACGGTTTCGAGGAGCGTCTGACCACTGACATCTATCCGGCTGATTTCGGATGGACGCCGAATTGGGACGATGCCGACGGACGTTTCGACTGGTGGTTCCACAACATGGACAGCGTGGTCCACGCCGGAGTGGCGGAGGCCACCAACCAGCTCGACTATGACGACGAGGTCGGATTCCGCGCTGTCCGCAAGCTGCGCGATCTGGCGCGCAGCTCTGACGAACGCCCGTGGATGTTGACCGCGTCGTTCACCCATCCGCACGATCCGTACGCCATGCGCCAGTGCTATTGGGATCGCTACGACCACGACGAAATCGACTTGCCACGTGTGGGACCGCTGCCCGTCGACCAGCTGGATCCACACAGTCGCCGACTGCGCAACGTGTCGGCGATGGACCAGACCGAGATCACCGAGGCGCAGATCCGCAACGCTCGCCACGCGTACTACTCGTCGATCGCCTACGTCGATGACTGGGTCGGCCAACTCGTCTCCACGCTCGAGACGTGCGGCATGGCCGACAATACGATCGTGATGTTCACAGCTGATCACGGCGACATGCTCGGCGAACGCGGCCTGTGGTACAAGATGAACTTCTTCGAGGGGGCCAGCCGCATTCCCTTGATCGTCGCTGGGCCGGGCATCGCCCGGGGCGACGCCCCGGAGAATGTGTCGCTGCTGGACCTCATGCCGACGTTCCTCGAGCTCGCGGGAGTCGAACCACCGGAATTGGCGGATGGCACCAGCCTCGTGCCGCTGCTCAGTGGCGAGCGCGAGCCGGAACGCACGGTGTATGGCGAGTATCTCGGCGAAGGAGCCATCGCTCCGATCCTGATGATCCGACGCGGCACCCTCAAGTTCATCTTCTGCGAGGCCGATCCGGCGCAGTTGTATGACCTCGCTGCGGATCCCGACGAGCTTGTCAATCTGGCCAAAGTCGACGAGCACTCGACCACGGTCGCCGAGTTCGAGGCCGAAGTCAGGCGACGGTGGCAGCCGGCCCAGCTGAAAGCAGCGGTGATCGCCAGCCAGCACGCCCGACGAACCGTGGATACGGCGCTGCGCAAGGGTCGGCACGTGTCGTGGGATCATCAGCCGATCGACGACGCATCGGGACAGTACATGCGCAACCATCTCGACTTGAACGCTGTGGAGTCCTCGCGTCGCCTCTCCGCTGAGATGTCTTGATCGGCGCCTTCGGGCCCGGCGCACATCGACGAGGAGCGGTCAGAATTCGCCGTTTCTCACCAGGTAACTCACTCACCCCCGGTTGCTCGATCACCTGAGTGGACTAAGGCTGACCGACCAATTCTCACGAAGAGTCACCACGACGCGACCCGACGCGCTCCTTCCCGGGCAGTGCATCATGGTCTTCGGCGAACCAGGCTCGAATCATTCATCCATGAACATCGTGGTCAGAACCACCATCTGTCCGCATAACGCACTCTACGCGGCCTCGCCCGGCGCCGTTCAACGCTGTTGCTGAGACTTAATACATCTGGACAATATCTACTGCCCTCACCCTTTGTGAGGATGGCACCGCTAGGCAGCCGACGGAACTGGGGACATGTGTGAAGAAGCGATTGATGATCCTTGTGATGATCCTTGCCGTAATTCCGATTGGAGTAGCCACCCTCTGGGGAGTGTCGGATGCGGCGACGGTCGACACGGCCGCAGCGTCGGTCAATCCGGCGATTGCACTGGTTGGCCAACCGGTCACCTTCACGTCGACGAACCCGTGCACCATTGCGTGCTCGCTCACGTGGCGACGGCCCGACATCGGGATCGCACGATTCGGTGGCGTGATCGTCGGCCAAGGCCAACAGTTCACGATGAGTTTCCCTCAGCCGGGCACGTACGAGGTGGTGCTCGACATGGGAGAGGTATGCGCTGGCAGCTCTCGCCTCGTGTGCCATTCCTTCGCGCTCGTGTTCGTGTCCATCGTCGCTGACCTGCCGGCTGGTACCCCGCTGCCGCCCGATACGACCACGACGTTGCCGCCCGATACGACCACGACGTTGCCGGTCGATG
Source organism: Ilumatobacteraceae bacterium (assembly GCA_031370745.1). Classification (GTDB taxonomy): domain Bacteria; phylum Actinomycetota; class Acidimicrobiia; order Acidimicrobiales; family Ilumatobacteraceae; genus JAENVT01. The sequence goes on along the minus strand of JANMQX010000220.1, from coordinate 2,034 downwards.
ACACGGAGACGCCCGATGACGCGGCGACGGCCGGTCCGACGTCGTCCGCTCTCGTCGCTCCCAGCGACCTGAGCCTGACAACGGTTCGCGGAAGGAATCGTCTGACGTGGACCGACCCGGTCAGTTCGGCGACGTCGCTCATCCTCGAGCGCTGTCAGGGGACAGGATGTACCTCGTTCCGCACGATCGCCGTTCTGGACCTGTCAACGACCAGCTTCATCGAGTCTCACATGAGACACGGTTCGACCGACATCTCGTATCGGCTCGCGGCCTCCGACGAAACGGGGACTGTGTACTCGAACATACAAGCCACCGCCCCGCGTCTCTGAGCCGGTTGCGCGGTGCGCCGCGGACTGCGCCGGTAACTTGACTGACTGATGGGTAGGTCATGGCCGTTCGCACTAGCTGTGGTCGTCGTCGGTGCAATAGCCGGTGCGGCCATCGCCGGGCGTCCGGCGCCGACTGATCCCTTTGTGCTCGACCCGAGCATCACGGCCGCCCTACCGAAGTCTTCGACCTCGGTGGTTGTCACCACGACGTCCGTCCCCGAGCCGTTCATCGCCACCACGCTCGTGGCGACGACCACTCTGGAGGCCTCGACGACGCTCACGGCAACCACCACCACGTCGGCCGCGCCGACCACGTCGGTAGCGCCGACCACGACCGAAGCGCCCACCACCTCGACTATTTCCGGCCCCTCGCCGCGTGAACAGGTTCGGTTGGTGATCGCCAACGGCGACGGTCGTTTCCGACTGGCCAGCATCACGGCCGATCGGATCCGGCCGCTCGGCTACGTCATCGCCGTCGGCGACACGTTGAAACGCGTCGACGCCACCGTCATCTACTACCGACCGGGTTTCGACGACGAAGCAGCGTTCGTGGCCACCGACATCGGCGTTCCCGACGCGACCATTGTTGCGTTTCCAACGAACCTGGCCCAGCCGATCACCAACTCCGACGGCAGTGGCGACGTCATCATCGTGCTCGGTCCCGACGCCCCGCGTTGAGACTTGGCGATGGAGAGTGACGCCGTGGGAGCTGTTGCGTCCGCGGCGCGCACGTCGCGATGCTGGCTTGAATCCGTCCGATGAAGACGTCGCCTACCTCCGGGTCGGGCCGTCGAGGGGTATCAGCAGTAAGTCACCGCGTTTCACCGACGTCGGAAACGGGAACCATCACCCGTCTCTGCCGCGCGACGTCTCGGCTGCTCTGAGACGCTCACTAGCGAAAGGGGCCAACTCGTGGCCGGTATCGCGATCATCACAGAGGCCTGCATCGGCGTGAAGGATCGGGCGTGCGTCGACGTGTGCCCTGTCCAGTGCATCTACGAGTTCGATCCCGCCAAGAACATCTTGTTCTCTGAGGAACAGGCCGGTAGCGGGGTCATCGAGACCACGCATGCGCCGAATCCCGACTCGATAGCGATCTTCGGCGACACGTTGCTGTACGTAAATCTCGACGAGTGCACCTCGTGCACAGCGTGTTATCAGCCTGACGTATGTCCCGTCGGCGCGATCTACTCCGACGAGCACGTACCGGATGGCTCGGCCTCTACAGCCAAGTACAACTCGGACGATCCCAACAAGGGTCATGACCACACCTTCTTCGTCCAACTCAGCCGCGACGTGTTCGCCGATTAGTTGGGCCTGGCATGCTGCCCATTCCGGTCGGATACGGACAGCTCGGTGGGTGATGTCACACGGTGAGCAGTGGCGTCTTGCGCGGCGGGCATCGGCCCAAGGGGGAGTCGCCGCGTAGGGTACTGTCAGCCTCGTAGACCCCGACGGGCCTGACGAGGGGCCGGGTCGGTGCCGCGTCGGAGACTTCAGAGCGACAATGACGCCGATCGCGCCTGCACCGCGTCGGCTGAAGGAGAAGACTTGAACGCCATGGCTCACGCCAGCATCACTGCCGAGCCATTCGCGTCGCGCTGGAAGCGACGGGTTCGCACGATCCCGACGATGCTGGCGATCACCGTTTGCGGCATTTTCGCCAGTCCCCTGATACTCGCCGCTGCCGCAGCCGCGGACATTG
>JANMQX010000168.1:0-17662 GCA_031370745.1 Ilumatobacteraceae bacterium | reverse complement strand
CTCGGGGCGCTTAGCGCCGGGGCGAGGTCCGCGCTGAACTTCAACACTACTGCGGGTGGGGCCAATGCCAGCGCGCCCACTGTCGGCGCGGGTCTCATCATACTCACCGGACAGTCGGCGGGGATTGCCATCAATTCCGGCTTCACCGTCACGGACGGCGGTGGTTTCGGCCTGGCCACAGTGAACGGTTCCAACCAAGTCATTCGCCTCACCACCACTGCGCTGCTTCCCGCCAGCGGAGCGGACTCAGGCGCCAACTATCAGATCGACAACAACAGCAGCGGCCCAGCGGCAGCCGGCAGCCGCACTCTCGCCATCACCGCCACACAGGCGGAGGAACGGCGCATCACGACGGTGCTGTTCGCCGATCTTGTCGGCTTCACGACCCTCGCCGAACATCGTGACCCCGAAACCGTCAAACGACTGATCGACTCCTGCTTCCAACTGCTCGTCGACGACATCACCTCCTTCGGCGGCCGCGTCGACAAGATCCTCGGTGACGGAATCCTCGCCCTGTTCGGGGCTCCGGTCGCCCACGAGGACGACGCCGAACGTGCGGTGCGCGCAGCGCTGCGGATGCAGGCCACACTCGCTCATTTCGTGGGAACGTCCGGCGTTGCGGGCAGCGCCGGGATCCGCATGCGTGTTGGAATCAACACCGGCGAGGTGCTGGTTGGGACATTGGCCGGCACGGAGTACACAGCGATGGGCGACGTCGTCAACACGGCCTCGCGGTTGCAGAGTGCGGCAACGCCCGGCGGGATCCTGGTGGGCAACACCACCTACGCGCTCGCCTCGCAGGCGATTCGTTTCGAGCCTGCAGGCGAACTCGAGACCAAGGGACGCGACCAGAGCATCAAGGCCTGGCTCGCTGTCGAGACAACCGCGCCACCGGGCAGCCGGTCGCGGCGCGGACGCAACGGACCTCTGATCGGCCGCGAGCCCGAACTGGCAATCGGTCGAGCCGCGCTCGACCTCGTCTCCAATTCCAATCGCAGCGTCCTCCTGGCGATCTCGGGAGAGAACGGCGTCGGCAAGTCGCGCCTGGCCGACGAGCTCATCGACTACCTGCACAATTCGGTCAACGCCGCCGTGTTGGAGGGTGCCTGTGTCCCGTACGGCGAGGCCAACGTGTGGTTTCCCATCGCCAATGCGCTGTGCCGATACCTCGATCTCGACCCGACACTGCCGGTCGAGGACATCCGCGATGTTGCTCGCGTTCGAGCTACGCAGCTGTTGTCGAGTGTCGACGACGCCGAGGTCGAGCGGATGGTCGACGTCTTCGTTCACCTCCTCGGCCATTCCTCGCCGATCGACAAACTCGAAGCTCCGGCCGCTCGCGCGTCGATCCACCGCGCGGTCACGCGCGTGCTCGAGCTCCGCTCGCAGGAGCGACCCGTTGTGTTGTCGATCAACGATCTGCACTGGGCCGACCCGGCGCTGATTGGACTGCTGCAACACCTCGTTACATCACTCAGCCGCCATCCATTCGCATTGATCACAGCAATGCGCCCCGGCAGCGACGTTGCCTGGCCGCCCCACACCGAACGCGCCACGGTGGTCTCGTTGAACTTGCAACCTCTCGGGCAGCATGCAACAGAAGAGCTCGCTGCGCAGTTGCTCGCCGACCAGTGCGCCGATCCGAAGCTGCTGACTGCGCTGTACGAACGAAGCGGTGGCAACCCGCTGTTCTTGCACGAACTCGCGGCGCTCGCCGCAGCAGGTGGCGGAATTCGCGAGTTGCCGAACTCGCTCCGTGCGCTGATCATCGCCCGACTCGATCAGCTCTCGCCGGCGCAACGACAGATCATCGAGAACGCGGCGACGCTCGGCACATCGGGATCAATCGCGTCGCTGCAGACTTTCGCCGAGGAGCTGAACCAGACGTTCGACCCCGCGAAGGTCCGTGAGCTCGACGACCTCGGCCTGCTCGAGATCCGTGGTCGGCGATGGGAGTTCCGCAGCGACTCCGTGCGCGACGCCGCGTATCAGACGCTGACAAAGGCAGCACGCGCCCGCCGTCACGCGGGGGTGGCCAAGGCAATGGCCAACTTCCCCGCCGGACTCGACGACCGGGCCCACCACACGGCGACCGCGGCTGAGCTGGTTCGCGAACTCGGACCCGTCGACGGGGTGGCCCGTACCATCGCGGCCGATGCTGTCGAGCTGTTGACCACTGCCGCCGAGCGCGCCGACGACAACGGCAGCATGCGCGTTGCCGTTCGCCACTCGTCGAGGGCGCTCGAGCTGCTGCCGACCGATCCGGACCACGAGCAGCGTCGCGTGCAACTGCAACTGATCCGAGCGGGCGCACTGCTGGAGTTACACGACTTCGAATCAGCGCGCAGCGATCTCGACGACGTGTTGGCCAGCGCTACTCTTCGCGGCGATGTCGCGGCAGAAGGCGATGCGCGGCGCCTGCTTGGCACGATGCATCATGCCGCTAGCCGATTGGACGACGCGCGGTCGGAGCTCGGTCAGGCGGTCGATTTGTTGCGAACCGTCGATCGCCCCGATCGACTGGCGCGCGCGCTGCGCGCCCGCGGCTTCATCGAACTGTTCGGCGGATCGCTGGTCGACGCCGAGTGGTTCTTCGGAGAAGCCGACACGCTCTACCGCCTGCTCGATGATCACCGCGGGTTGGCCTGGCTCGAGCAGCACCGGGCATGGATCTCGTTCCTGTCCGGTGACATGGCCGTGGCCCGCGATCGGCTCAACCATGCCGCGGACGCGCTCGACAAGCTCGGCGACCGCAGCGGTGTCGGCTGGGCCTTTGGTCTGTTGGCATTCGTCGAGTTCTTCGAGCGCCACTTCGCCGAGGCCGAGGCATTGGCCGAGCTCGTCATCCGCGAAGCAGACGAACGCGGCGACGAATGGGCCGTCGGCATGATGCAGACGCTGCTCGCCGATCTACGCCTGTGGCAGGGCGATCTGGGTGAGGCCGCGAACCTGGCCGATCAAGCGCGCTCGAAGTTCAAGCGGCTCAACGACAAGTTCGGCCTGATCCAAGCCACCGCGCCGCTGTTGCGTGCCCAGATCGCGCTCGGTCAAGCTGGCGCCGCCCAACGCAGCACCGAAGAACTGCTCACGCTCGCAGACATGTCGGTGCAGGGCCCGTTCCCGTTGATGGCGGTCGCCGGCGCGGCAATGCACCGCGGTGACGGCGCAACGGCCGTGGCAATCGCCGACAGAGCGCTCGCGGAAACCGACGAGATGAATGGTTCGGCCTTCGAACCCCGAGTCGCCCGGCTCGTCGGTTTGATGCAACTCGGTCGCGTCGACGAAGCAATGGTCGCCTTCGCCAAGCTCGAGCCGGTGGCGCTTGCCCACCCGTTCACCAGCGCCGCCGCTGCGTTGTTGTATGCGACGTTGTGTGCGCCGGTCGACTCTCTCGAGCATGCCGACAAGGTTGCTCACGCCGCCGGCGCGACATATCTCGACGAGGTCTTCGCCTATATCGGTGCTGCGAGTGCGCATGCCCAACTCAACGACAAATCGCAAGCAACCCTGTCGATCGAGGCCGCCGTGGTGCGCGCCCTCGACGTGGGTGACGTCGTCGCAATCGCGTTGGCGACAAACGCCTACCAGCATCTGGTCGGGCGGCCGCACCCTGCGTTCGATCAGCCCACGCAGCTGGAAGCCGGCTGGATCACCGTCATCGACAACCTCCCAGGCCTGCAGCCCCACTTCAACTCCTCCTGAATCGTCCGTGACGCGATGGCCCGACCGTCCTCGGCGATCTGGCGCTCGAGCGCGAGTTTCGTCACTGACGATTCAGCAGTGATCAGGCGGGCAACCCGCCGCCGCGTATCAGCCGGCGAGGGTGTCGCCCCGGCGGCGCCAGGGCAGTTCGGCGAGGAACTTCGCCGCGGCGGGATGCGGGTCCATGGGGCGTTGCTCGTCGGCAGCGGGGGCTGCCGCTCGTGGGCCGCGGTACACCTGGCAACCCGGGCACCAATACAGCAGTCGGGCGTGTTCGCCGAGGCGCCGGACTTCGACCGTGTCGCCGCAGCGCGGGCAACGTTGTCCGTTTCGACCATAGACAGCGAGGCTCGAGCGACGTGAGGGATCCGCTGTCGTGTCGGGATTCAGGTGGGTCTGCAAAACCTGCGTCGCCACCGTGATGATCCGTTCCACGTCGGCACGAGCAAGCATCGAGACAGGCGCAAACGGATGTTGCTCCGATGCCCACAAGATCTCGCTGCGAAACACGTTCCCGACTCCGGATGCGACGTGCTGATCGAGCAGGGCCTCGGCGATAGGGGCGTCGAGGTCGGTGTAGCGGCAGAGCGCTTCGACGGCCGCGTCCAGATCGGCAGAGGCGTCGCACAAATCGGGCCCCGACCTGCCGTAACCAGGGTGGCGGTGGGTATCGAACTCGCGGTACGTCTCGACCGTGCGCGCACCGAAGCAAACGGCTGCGAAGCCGTCGACGGTGATCCCCACGCGCAGCTGCGACGACGGTTTTCGCCACCGCTCGCCGGTGCGGTACAGATGCCACACGCCGCTGAGCAGCAGGTTGGTGTGCAGGGTCAGACCGTCGTCCCAAACCATGTCGAGCTGCTTTCCGTGGCTCTCGACAAGCTCGATGACTCGACCGGCCGCGGGTAGCGGACCGTCGAGATGGGGTGCCTCGAAAGACAGCACGGCCCTGCCAACCAGGGCCGTTCGCAACGCAGCGGCCGTGCGGTGAATCGCTTCCCCCTCGGGCACAGTCGCATCGTAGCCGTGACGTCGCGGACGGCGCGGCATGCTCACCGGTATTGTGTTGCAATGGCGGGGCCCGACGACGACGACGACGACGACGACGATGGTGGTGAGATCGAGCCGTTGCGGTCGTTCGATCCGGTGCGCGCCGCGCGGCGCCGACACGGAGCGGCGGGGGCGATCATGGCGGCCGGGATGTTCGGCCTCGACCAAGCCCTTGGTCGCAAGCCGAAAGAGGAAGCTCCGATCGTGATGGCAGCTGCCGACGAACCCGTCGACATCGATCACGAGGGAATCATCGTGCCCGTCAACGACAGCATGTCGGACGTCGCCCCACCGCAGCCACGATCTGATCCGTGGCCCACCCGACGACGACGCCGAGGCACCAGCAAACGACGATAGGACAATGTTCCGGCGAGGGCTGGGTGCCGGTCGGCGCGGCAGCAATCTCGATGAACCTGACATCCGACGGCGCACCCGGAACGGGCTTCGTCACGGCATACGCAGGCTGCCGGAACGTTGAATACCTTCGTCAACGTAGCCACACATGTCATCATCGATATCAACGGCTACTTCACAGGAACCCAGTGAGCGAACAAACCGACACAAAAACTGGCTGGCTCGACAAAGAACTGCTCGACAACATCCGCGCCAGCGTGCCTCTCGTCTACGTCGACGCGGTTCCGGTGCGGGTCAATGAGGTAGGCCTGGTCACCCACGTCGGCCTGCTGTTGCGCCAGGCTGCCGACGGCAGCATCAGTCGGATGGTGGTCTCCGGCCGCGTGCTGTTCGGCGAACGAGTCCGCGACGCGCTGCTCCGACATCTCGAGAAAGATCTTGGACCCGTGGCGCTACCGCGGATCCCCCCGGAGGTCGCCCCCTTCACCGTGGTCGAGTACTTCCCAGATCCCGATGTCAGCGGATTCCACGACCCGCGTCATCACGCCGTCAGCTTGGCATTCGTCGTGCCGGTCGACGGCGACTGTCAACCCACGCAAGAGGCGCTCGACCTCGGCTGGTACACCCCGACCGAGATCATGAGCGAACCGGTGCGTCGAGATATGACCGGCGGTCACGATCGTCTGATCCGACTCGCACTGGGCCACGTCGGCCAACTGCCCTGAGCAGTTCACACTCGTTAGGTCGTCGAGCACAAACAAAATGGATGCCCCGCTGGGTCGAGGAAGACCCGAAATGCATCCGGCTCCGGTTGCACCTCGGCCTTGCGTGCACCGATCGCAATGACCGCGGCCTCGCCGGCATCGAGGTCATCGACATCGAAATCGAGGTGAGCCTGCTGAGGATGGTCGGCGCTCGGCCAGATTGGCGGCACGTGATCAGGCGCCAGCTGAAATGCCAGCGTCGCCCCGCCCTCGCTGCGCAGCTTCACCCACTCGCCATCGTCGCGTTCCACGGCCCATCCGGTGATCTTGGAGTAGAACTCGGCCACGCCGCGAGGGTCGGTGCAGTCGAGTGCGAAAACGGTGAGCCTGGCAATCGCTGTCATGAGCTGACAGTAGTCAGCCGCTCGACAGTTCAATCAGCTTGGCAACCGTGTTGAGATTGCGAGACGTGCCGTGAACATGCAGACGCTTCTCGAAGTAGTCGAGGGTCATCTTCGAACGGCCGGCACCATTCGGGTACATCCCGTAGAGCTCGCTGCCCGACACGACGAACCGATCGGGCAGGAAGCGATCGGGCTCCAACCGGGACAGGTCATCGGCCGCGGGAACGCGCGAGAGGTACGTGATCAGCGCGCTTGCTCCGTCGGGTACGTCGTTGAAGGGATTGGCCGCAAGACTGGCGCGCAGCTCCTTCGGGGAGCGCAGCACCGCTGCGACTGCGAGGCCCGACGTCGTGCGGACGGCCGCACAGATCTCCTCACCGATCGCGACGCGATCCTTCCGGTCGGAGCTCAGCACCACATTGCCGCTCTGGATGTACGTCGACACCTCCGTGTGGCCCAGACCGATGACCACGTCCCTGAGGTCGGCCATGGCAAGCCTGTTGGCTCCCCCGACGTTGACTCCGCGAAGCAAAACGACCCATCTCGCCACAGCCCCACCTTGTCACAGCACCCGCCACCAGGTCGTCCGAATGACGTCGATGTCTGGGTTCCACCCGCGATGCTCGCTACAATTGGATGGCCATGCCGCGTACGTCCCGACCCGACTCCACCCCATGACACACGACAGCTCTCGAACTCGCCGCCCTACATCGCGCTCTCAGCGCGATCTCCGGCGCGCCTTGGCTGTCCTGGCTGCTGGCGCGGCGTTGATCGGCGTGATCTCGTTCGCTCAGTCGGTGGTCAAGGGCTCGCCGTCGCAGGCAACGGCGGCAGCTCCCAATTCGCATGCGGCGGGTTCCGCAACGGCGTCGACACTCGCGGCCTCGCAGTCCGGTGCCGTCACCGGTGCAACCCCGACGACTGTGGTTGCGGACCAGCTCACCCGGGGATCCGTCCAAGACATCACCGGCGACGAACCCTCCGCCACGAGCGCCGCCTGCAAGATCGACAAGCGCGAGCTTCGCCAAGGCGATACGGGTGCCGCAGTCGCGTGCTTGCAACAAGCGCTGATCGCTGGGAGTTACCTCACCGGTTCGGCGAGCGGCCAGTTCGACAGCAACACGTTCAGCGCCGTCAACAAGCTCCAGAAGGCGAAGGACCTGTTCGTCGACGGGGTCGTCGGCCGTGAGACCGCGTTGGCACTCGGCGTTTGGCCTGACGAGGCCTCCTTGGTCGTGCACACCCCTCCACCGGCAGCCGGGGCCGTCGACCTGCTCGGCTTTCCGTTGTCCTTGGTCGCCACGAGCGGCCCCGATGCACCACCGCTGCCGCCCGGAACGGGAAGTGGCAAGCGCGTCGTCTACTCCCGTTCGGGACAACGTGTGTGGGCGATCGACAAGAATGATCGGGTTGTTCGATCGTGGCTCGTCGCCGGTAGCAAGTACAACAACGAGAAGCCGGGTGTACATCAGGTGTACAGCCGCAGCGAGTTGTCTACGGCATGGAACGGCAAGGCCTACTTACCGAAGATGATCCGATGGCTGAAGACCGATATCGGTGCAATCGGCTTTCACGGCATCCCGCGTCACGTCGCTGATAATTCGCGCTACATGACCGACGCCGAGCTGGGAACTCGGTTGTCGGGAGGTTGCCAGCGTCAGGCCGACCTCGACGCCAACTTCATGTGGGACTTCGCCCAGATCGGAACCAAAGTCGTCGTCCTCTGACGTCGCCCGCTTCTGTGCACCGCAACCCCAGACGCGAAAGAACCGCCGACCCCGAAGGATCAGCGGTTCATTCAAAAGCGATCAGCTGGTGTCAGAGAGGCCTGACGTTTTGTGCTTCCTCGCCCTTTCGGCCGGGAGCAATGTCGAACTCGACACTCTGGCCCTCTTGCAACGACTTGTAGCCGTCACCTTGAATGTTGGAGTAGTGAACGAAGACGTCTTCGCCACCCTCGCGCGCAATGAATCCGAAGCCCTTCTCGGCATTGAAGAACTTCACGGTACCTGTAGTCAACTGTCTCTCATCTCATCAAATTGCCCGCCAGATGCAGCGGGCGATGAAAACGCTATCGCCGTACGGCGCAGAACGTACTTTCGGTCACAGGTAGAGATCGGGCGTGTCGAGCGTCGGGACTTCGACGGGCTGTCGACTGCGCAACGACTCGATCGCTGATTCAACAACCCGCTCGGCGACCAGACCATCCCACGCCGACGGGCCGACGGTTGTTCCGGCCACGACGGATTGCAGCCACACCGCGTCTTCGATCCGGTACGCCTCGGCGAACCGTCCGAACCAATCGGTTCCGATGTTGACGCCCGAGGCGCCATCGCGTCGAACCGTCGTGCGCATCACCGGGGCGATCACGGCGCCGCCGAGTTCGGCTTCGACCTCGACGGTGACTTCGTAGGCAAAGCTGTGCTCGCTGAACTCGATGGTGGCATGTCCGCCGCCATCGAATTCGGCCGTCACCAACAGGTGGTCGACATGCTCAGGATTCGGCGTGGCGAGGGTCGTGACGCGCACGATTTGACGACCGGCGAGCCAACGCAGGGAGTGGATGTCGTGCACGAGCGATTGGTTGAGTATGAGCTGAGCTGTGCGTCGTACTTCGTGAACGTTGCGGTGCACACAGCGGACGTGATGCAACTCGCCCAACTCGGCGACCTCCGTCGCCAACTGAACATGGGCCGGGTCGTAGACGCGCATCAGGCCGAGTTGCAGCAACCGATGGCCCATCATTACTTCGGCATCGACGATCCGCTGGCACGCGTCGACTCCGACTGCCAACGGCTTCTCGCACAAGACTCTCGTGCCCTGCTCGAACGCGGCCATCGCCAACGCCTCGTGACTGTCTTCCGGCGAGGCGATGACCAGACCGTCGAGGTCGGCCATTGCGGCAACACCGAGGGCATCGGTTGTGGGCTTCCCGCCGACCGCGTCACTGAGCGCACGCGCTGCGGCCTCGCGTACATCGGCGATGGCGACGATCTCGACATCGGGCATGGTGGCCAACGATCGAGCATGAAACGAGCCCATTCCGCCGGCTCCTACGATTGCCACTTTCATCGGCCCGCACCCTATCGACGCGCGCTGTTCGAGGTGGGGTCGATCCGTAGCCAGGCACAATCCAGCGACGTTGAACCCTGGGTCCTGCCAGCGATCGCTGTGGCGGCCTCGACGGACGACATGGTCCGGGTGAGCCGGCTCTGATCATCACCGTGCCAGATGAACCACGTGCTGGCGGCATGTCCTCCCGATAGCGAAAGACAGCACTCGAGTTGCTCGCGACCGATCCGACGAAGCTCCGACGGATCCAACCCGTCACGCGACAAGAAACCGTGCATCGCCGGAGACACGGCGTTGCGGTACTCGCCGCTGTCGATCAAGATCACTTTGCGCCGACACCGCCCAACACGAGCGCAGCGCTCAACCCCGCCGGACCCCCACCGATGACGACGACGTCGACTCCAAGCCACCAGGTCCCGTATCCGGCCATCATCACACCAGCCATCAGTTTTTCCGTTCGTGTTCGTAGCCTTGGGGTGTGATGCATCGCCGATCGCCGATCGCCCTGTACTCGATGATCATCGGTCTATTCGTGGTGATGGCGGTCCACGTTGGAATCGGCGACCATTCCGACCACCTGATGTCACCTGGGGTCAGTGCTGTCGCTGCCATGAACATCCGATCGACGATGCTCGACGTAGATGCCCATCAGACGCATCCGATTGCCGTTGCGGGCGACTCCGCCGTCAGCGGGCCCGCGAACCATGGCCAAGAAACCGGTGGAGGCGGCATGGCAACGATTTGTCAGCTGCTGGTTGTCGCGACGATCGTCGGCATCTTTGTTCGGGTGGTGATCGCGTGGCGCTGGTCGCCAGGTGTCATACGGCAGCGTGCTACGGCATTGGTACGTCCGACTGTTTTGAAACTCAGACCACCGGGTTTGACCGTGTTGTGTGTGGCGCGCTGCTGAGACGACCGATTCGTCGCGCTCGTTTCATCAGACCCAACACAAACAGGAGAACCTCGATTATGCATTACAAGAAATCACTCGGCCTCTTTGCGCTCGCCTCGTCGCTGCTGATAGCAGCGTGCGGCAGCAACACCGCCACCTCCCCCGCCGCCGGTTCGGCCGCCACGGCCGCTGCCGCCGACACCGAGTCGATGCCCAATATGGGGCACTCGACGACAACAACCGGCAACACCATGCAGATGGGCCCCAATGACACGATGGCCATGGATCATGGCGCACCTGCCGCCGGCCTACGCCTCGACGTTGCAACGACCACGTTCGAATCGACCAAAAGCAGTGATCTGTCGTTCGCAGTCGTCACCAGGGACGGGTCTACGGTCAACAGCTATCAGGTCGAACAGACCAAGGAGTTGCATCTCGTGCTGGTGCGATCAGATCTGACCGGCTACCAGCATGTGCACCCAACCCGCGGCGCAGACGGTACTTGGACGATCCCGGTCACGTTCTCGAAGGGTGGAAGCTACCGAATGGTCGCCGACTTCGTTCCGGTCATCGACGGCACAGCGACCGGTCGCACCTCGATCACGGCCGATCTCATGGTCAGCGGTGCCGGCAGCGACACACCGCTCCCGCCACCGTCATCAACGGCAAAGGTGGATGGTTACTCGGTGCAGCTCGATGGCGATCTCACGAGTACCAGTGAGTCACAACTCACATACACGATCGTCGACGGCAGAGGTCAACCGGCGATGCTCGAGCCGTATCTCGGCGCCTATGGGCATCTCGTTGCGTTCAGCAAAGCTGATCTGGCGTATACGCACATTCACCCGGACTCCGCCGAGCAAGCCCACGGCGTTGTGCACTTCGTCGGTCAGGTCGCATCAGCCGGCCCGCACCGGCTCTTCCTCCAGTTCGCAGCAGCCGGAGCCATTCACACCGCGGAATTCACTGTCAACGCGACATAGCCCAGCGTCGGTCACGGCGTCGGAGGAAACCATGACGAAGCGACCTGATGGCGCACTCGAGCACGAAATCATGACGGCTGGTCGGGCCGACATGGGCTCGTCACCACTGAGCTAAGTCTCAGCCTCGAACCGGGGCTGCAGGCGATAGCCGACGCCGAGGTCGGTCACGAGGCGAGGATTGCGCATGTCGTCATCGAGCTTCTTGCGGATCTGACCCGCGTAGACGCGCAGGTATTGGGTTTCGGTGCCGTAGTCCGGCCCCCACACCTCGCGCAGGATGGCTGAGTGGGTCAACACCCGACCGGGGTAGCGCGCCAACAGCGACAGAAAGGCGAACTCCTTGGGCGTGAACACGACAGTGCGTTCGCCGACAGTGACGGTCCGCCTGGCTAGGTCGACCCGGAGGTCGCCGACGACCAGCACTCCATCTTCGATCGGAGAACGACTCGCGGCCGTCGAGCGCAGGACGGCGCGCAGGCGCGCTAGCAACTCCGGTGTCGAATACGGCTTGGTGACGTAGTCGTTGGCCCCCTCGTCAAGCGCGTCGACCTTGCGCTGATCAAGACCGTCAGCCGACAAGATGATGATCGGCACGTTGCTCCACGCGCGGACCCGACGACACACCTCGACGCCATCGATGTCGGGAAGTCGAAGATCGAGAACGACCGCGTCTGGCGGATCGACGGCGACCATGTCGATAGCCGATTGCCCGGTCACCGCCTGGCTGACGCCATAGCCGCGCGCCGTCAAGGCACTCGTCAGGGCGCGCAAGATTGCCGGCTCGTCGTCGACGACCAGGATCCTCTGGACGGTGACCGCGGCCTCGGCCATCACGATCTCGCAGCGTCGCGCGCCGCCAGATTGACCTCGACGGTGGCGCCTCCTCCGGGCGTGTCGACCAGTTTGATCGAGCCGCCGTGAGCTTCGACGATCGCTTTGGCGATGGTCAGACCGAGGCCACTCGAACGACTGTCGTCACCTCTCCAGAACGCCTGAAACACACGCTCTGAATTCTCGGGGCCGATACCAGGGCCGTGATCACACACTCGCAAACTCACCTCGTCTGTGTCGGCGCGCGTCAACTGCACTGAAACGGTCGAATCGACGGGAGCGTAGCGAACAGCGTTTTCCAGCAGGTTGGTGACGACTTCATCGAGCAACACCGGATCACCGGTGATCAACGGAAGGGACGGGTCAACCTCAACCTCCACGTGAACTTGAAGGTACCCGGGTGCCAGCCGTAAGACGGTCAACTGCACCAACTCGGCAAGGTCGACGGCCTGATCTTCTATTCGCAGCGAGCCGGCCTCGATACGACTCATGCTGAGCAGGTTTCCCACCAGGCGGTCAAGGCGCTCGGCCTCGTCCGACACACTTTTCAGTAGCTCCTCACGGGTGGAGTCATCGTGGAGATTGCTATCGCGAAGGTCCGTCGCCACGGCCCGGATCGTGGCCAGTGGCGTGCGCAGATCGTGTGAAACGGAACGCAACAGCGCCACACGCTGCTGGTCGACCTGCTCGAGAATAGCCATTCGCGTGGCGTGCTCGGCAATCTGCTGGTTGAGCAGGTGGAGGCGCGCCTGCTCGAGTTCTCGCTGCTTCGCCGAACTCAAGCGGTCCGCGCCTCCACCGACGGCCGCGCCAATCGCAAGCGCGGAACCAAGAAATGTCACGAGGGCAATGACATCTTCCTCGAACCTCGAAGCCTCTGGTCGCCGTACGACGTGAAAGACAAGCACCGCCACAACCGCTGTCGCAAGGGCGACGCGCCTCCCAGCGACCGAGCCCACGAATACAACCGGGAGTATCAGCAAGAATTCGAGCTCGTAGTGGGAATGACGAAACGGAAAGATGGTCAGCCCAGTAGCCAGCACGAGTGCAACACCCACCAGCAGTCCGCGTCGTCGGGACACGTAGGCACCACCAAACTTTGCTCCGTCGATGATCCGTAGCATGGCTCCACCTTGCCACGCCCGCGGTCAGGATCGGCCCGTTGAACACGGCCGGAATAAAGAAAACCACATATCTCAGCACTATCGGCCCAAATCGAATCTGGCGTCGCTCCTGCTTAGTGGGGGGGGCAAACCACTTAACGTCATATTGTTGATGCAGTCGTAAGCCTTTAATCGTAAGCATTCGCCGCCTGATGTCGTCCTAGGGCTGATGGCTAATGACTCCTTTGACTTTCGCTGGATTTATACAATCTTTATACCCAGCTCCTGCCATCGGGCGCGGGACTTCACTGTAGGGACGGACACATGTTTGCGAAGGTGCTGTATTCAGCGCGCCGTGTAACACGGCGCGAGGCGGCCACGGGGGGCCGTCGAACCAAGTTTGGGGCGACGGCAGCGTTGGTCTCGGTGATCGGTGGCCTACTGGTCACCACGGTCGGCAGCCTCGGCGTGACTGCGGCTCCTGTGGGGAACGGTTTCACGGTCACGCCAGCCGACCTCTCCTACATCCTCGAGCAGATCAAGATCGCCGAACATCACGCCCCGCTCGCTACTGCAGCCGACCCCTGCGCAGGCCTCGTCGGCTCCGGTCCCAACCAGATCGCCAACCCGCTACTCGCATTTGGTCTGCGGACCGTGGACGGGTCGTGCAACAACCTCCAGCCGGGCCAGGCCCAGTACGGCGCCGCCGACCAGATATTTCCGCGTCTGACGACCCCCGACTTCAGGCCGGCCGAAGATAGCGACCCGGCCTTCGGCCCATCGCATTCGACGTCGTATGCCCAGACCTCCGGTTCCGTCTTCGACAGTCAGCCACGCTTGATCAGCAACCTGATCGTCGATCAGACCTCGACCAACCCCGCCGCGGTCGCCGCCGCCGGTTTGCCGGTGCGCACCCAGGGCAACATTGGTGTCGTGCCGTGCACGACGGAGCCAACCACACCTGGGGCCAACGACGGACTGCCGCCCGGCTGTGTGCCGGCTGGTCACACGCTGTTCATCCCCAACGTGACGACCGATGTCGGCCTGTCACCCCCCTACAACTCGCTGTTCACCATCTTCGGTCAGTTCTTCGACCACGGCCTCGACAAGATCACCAACGGCGGCAATGGCGCCGTGTTCGTGCCACTGCACGCCGACGACCCGCTGATCGTTGGCGCTGACGGCATCGCTGGTACGGCCGACGATCCCCAACCCGGCGATCCGAAGTTCGTCCCTGCGGAGAAAAGGTTCATGGTGGTGACCCGCGGCACAAACGTCGCCGGCCCAGGACCCGATGGTGTCCTCGGCACAGCTGATGACACCTCCCACGAGGCGCTCAACACCGACTCCCCGTTCGTCGATCTCAGCCAGGCCTATACCTCGCACCCATCTCACCAGGTCTTCCTTCGCGAATACAACAAAGACGCCAACAACCACCCGCAGTCGACTGGCCGCCTGCTCAGCTCGAGCGACGGCTCGATGGCAAATTGGGGCGACGTCAAGTTCCAGACGGCAGACAAGCTCGGCCTGCAGCTGGTCGACACCGATGTCGGCAACATCCCGATGATCGCCGCCGACCCCTACGGCAACTTCCTCCCCGGTCCGCTGCGCGGGCTGCCTCAGTACGTGACCGCTAGTGGTCTTGTCGAGGGCGACCTCGCCAACCCGGTCGCAGCGCCGGCCGACGTGACTCGAATCAACACGGCGTTCTTGAACGACATCGCCCACAGCGCAGCCCCGACGGGTGCGCCCGATCCAGACAGCGCGGCGGGCACGAGCATCACTCCGGCCGATTGTGGCACCGGCCCGTCACCGTGTTACGACAACGAACTGCTCGACCTGCATGTGATCGCCGGTGACGGTCGCGCCAACGAGAACATTGGTTTGACCTCGATTCACACAATCTTCGAACACGAACACAACCGCCTCACGGCCTACGAGCAGAACGTCCTCGACGGTGACCCGACGCTCTTGGCCGCCTACCAGAGCACGAATTGCGCCAGCGGTTGTGCAACCAGCGACCCCACCCTGCCGACGACGTTCACATATGGCGAGCGCCTGTTCCAAGCGGCCCGCTTCGTGACCGAGATGGAGTACCAGCACTTGGTCTTCGAGGAGTTCGCCCGCAAGGTGCAGCCGGGGATCAACCCGTTCAACCTGTTCGCGTTCAACTCGACGGCGACCAACCCGGCTGTCAAGGCCGAGTTTGCTCACGCCGTCTATCGCTTCGGGCACTCGATGCTCGACGAGGACATCCCGCGCATCAATGTCGACGGAACGTCCAACGACATCCCCCTCCTCAATGGGTTCCTGAACCCGCAAGCATTCAAAGACGTGACCGCCGGCGACCTCGCCGCTGCAGGCGGAGACATGGGCGGCGCGGGCGCCGGCGCCATCGTGATGGGTCTGTCGGATCAGGTCGGCAACGAGCTCGACGAGTTCGTCGCCAACACCTTGCGCAACAACCTGCTCGGCCTGCCGCTCGACCTGCCGTCGATGAACATGGCGCGTGCCCGCAGTGAGGGCATCCCGTCGTTGAACAACGTCCGCCGGCAGATCTTCGCGGCGACCAACGACGGTCAAATGACGCCGTACACGGATTGGGTCGACTTCGGCTTGAGCCTCAAACACCCCCAGTCGTTGGTCAACTTCGTTGCTGCCTACGGACAGCACCCGAGCATCCTTGCCGAGACCACGCTGATCGGTAAGCGCAACGCGGCCCGGGCAATCGTCGATCCGCAGCCCGGTGACGTCGCACCTGCTGATGCAGCTGACTTCATGTTCAGCACCGGATCATGGGCGAACGTCGGCACGACGTCGATCACGGGCCTCGATCAGGTAGACCTGTGGGTCGGCGGTCTGGCCGAGGTGACCAATCTGTTCGGTGGCCTGCTCGGCACAACGTTCAACTACGTGTTCGAGCTCCAGCTGACGCAATTGCAAGACGACGACCGGCTGTACTACTTGAACCGCACGCCGGGCATGAACCTGCGAACCCAGCTCGAGGGCAACTCGTTCGCCGAACTGGTCATGCGCAACACGACCGCAACGGGTCTGAAAGCCGACTCGTTTGCTACGGCTGATTGCAAGTTCCAACTGGCCAACATCTCCTCGCCCAATACCGCCAGCAGCGGCCTCACCGGCGTTGGTTCGATCAACGACGATCCCTCCTCGCAGTGCGACGAGAACGCCCTGCTGATCAAGATGGCCAACGGCCAGATCAAGTACCGGCCGGTCAACAGCGTCAATCCGGTCGGCATCAACGGCCAGAGCGTTTACAACGGAACCGCGGCCGCCGATCGTTTCGGCGGCGGCAACGACAACGACACCTTTTGGGGTGGCCTTGGCAACGACATCATCGAGGGCTACGGCGGAAGCGACGTTGCTCTGGGCGGCGAAGGCAACGACATCATCACCGACACCGCCGGCGACGACACGTTGAAAGGCGGCCCCGGCAACGACGCCATAGACGGAGGTATCGGTCTCGATATCTTGATGGGCGGCGACGGCAAAGACTTGATGGCCGGCGGTGCCAACACCAACGCCCACTTCGCCGGACCCGGCGACGACTTCGTCCTCGCTGGACAGGGTGCCGACGAAGTGATTGGTGACAGCGGCGACGACTGGATGGAGGGCGGCGAACAAACCGACCTGTTGCAGGGAGACAGTGGCACGCTGTTCTTCGACGACCACAACCTGCCGGGTAACGACATCTTCATCGGTCAGACTGGCGACGACGACTACGACATGGAAGGCGGCGACGACATCGGCGTCGCCGGTCCCGGCATCGAGAAGATCGCCGGTGCCGCTGGCTACGACTGGGAGATCGGTGTCGGCGATCCTCAGCCGCAAGATGCCGATCTTGCCCTTCCCATCCTCGGAGTCGGGCTTCCGGCGCTCACGGTCCGTGACCGCTTCAACGAGGTCGAGGCCCTCTCGGGCTGGAACCTGAACGACATCCTGCGCGGCGACGACATCGTCCCCAGCGCCAGGGCCGGCGGTGGCTTCGTCGGGTGCGACGCGCTCGACCAGGCAGGTCTCGACCGGATTTCCGGTCTCGATCCGCTGGTTCCGCCGTTGACCGTCGACTCGGCACCGATCATCGCCGCTGCGGTGACCAAATACTGCCCGCTAGTTGGACCCGTCTGGGGCCAGGGCAACATCCTCCTCGGAGGCGGCGGAAGCGACTTGATCGAGGGTCGTGGTGCAGATGACATCATCGACGGCGACATGTACCTCAACGTCAGATTGAGTGTGCGAACTGATCCGGCCAGCCCGGCAACGCAGATCGGAACCACTGATCTATTCGAGCACCCGGCCAGCAGCGGCGGCAACTTCGGTGCCGGCACGAATGGCATGACACTGCAGCAGGCAGTGTTCGCCAGCTTGGTCGACCCGGGCAACATCGTGGCCGTTCGCGAAATCCTGACACCGTCAGTTCCCGCGGCCGACTGCAGCCCAACAACGTTCCTGGCGACTCTGACGTCGGCCAACTGCGACACTGCACTGTTCTCGGGGCCGCGGTCGCGGTACACGATAGATAGCACCGTCCCTGGGGTTGTGATAG
>JANMQX010000077.1:0-5988 GCA_031370745.1 Ilumatobacteraceae bacterium | reverse complement strand
ATCGCGGGGACGAGACAATGGAACAGCAGGCCGTCATCGTCGGGTTCCTCGTTGCCCACCTCGATGCTCATTGGTTCCCCGCAATCGGCGCACGATGACTCGATCCGACTGTCGGTGCGAAGAGCGGCGCCGACGCCGAACGCTTCCCACGCGCAGTTCGCGAACCACCATCGGTTGTCCGCGAAGACTCGGTACGCGGTCGGCACGGCGGAGAACGGGTTGGCCATACGAATCTCGCGAGCGCCCGCCTGCAGCACCAACGCATGCCCATCGTGCAGCCGTTCCCAGCCAACCCACACGTCGTCAGGGGTCGAGCCGAGAGCGGCAGCGGTGTCTTCGACTGTTGGCGCGCGTCCCAGTTCGACGAACAGCCGGTAGGTCAGGTTTCGTAGCTCCACATCGCCTTCGTCCATGCCCGAACCGTACTGCGAGCCCGACGACGGCGGCGCCCGTGGCCATCACGACCAGTGCGTCGCTCAGCCGGCGACGAACGCGGCACCGCGAGCACGCCGTGACACAGCCCAGAGCGGCGCCGCGATCGCCCCTGCCTTACTCGGTCGCGGGCCAGACCAACGTGTTCGTCCACCATCTGATGTGCGCGACGGGTCCGCTGCGCACCACGGCGAGGTCGGTGTCGCCAGTCGCCTATGACGACTCTGGCCGGACAACACCGAGGGTCGAACCACACGCAGCGCAAAACGCGACACTGATCTTCGTCGTCGGGTTGCTGTCGCGTCGCGCCGAGATCAGCGTCTCGCTCAACGTGTCATCGAGCGGTGCACGACAGTTTGGGCACCATGGCCGCACCTGCTCGACCGACGGCTGGTCGTCGACGAGCACAGCAGGGATATCGACGGGCGTGGTGACGAACGCGTCGCGAACGTGATCGATGTCCACGCCGAGTCCTCGCAGCACCTGACACGCCAAGCCCTCGACGTCGAGCACTCCGAGCAGAACATGCCCGGCCCTCACCTCTGGTTCTTGTTGTTTGCGCGAGAACCGACCTGCCCGTTCGAGAGCCCGCCGGGCCCGGGGCGTGAACGGCAACGCTTCACTGTTCGACAATCCGGTGCCGGCTCCCGAAGCTTCGACCACCTTGTGACGCGCAGCGGCGAGACTTACGCCAGCCGCTCGCAGCACCTCAGCCGGCTCACCGTCATCGTCCGATAGCACTCCGAGAAGCAGATGCTCGGTGCCAACGTGTGGATGATCGAGCCGCCGCGCCTCCGTCGTCGCCAGTGAAACGACACGTTGAGCACCGACGGAGAAGTTCTCGAGCACGACGCCACCGTACGACACAAACGCGAGGAGAGTGCCCGGCTGAACTAGCGGCGGTAGGGGTTGACGTGCGCTGGAAGATCACCAGCGCGACATCCGAGACGGGGAGACGACTGCACTCAAGAAGATAAAAGGCTCTACGGGCGGTCACCGATGGCGATACCGGGTATCAGCCCGGCGCGGATGAACTGAGCGATCACCTGCAGGGCCACCGTCGTCACGATGATGGTGAACACGGGCCACACCTGACTGAAACTGCCGACGGAGCGAGTTGCCATGAAAAGTCCTCCACCGCCGCCGACAACAGCGACCGCCGCCATTCTGGTCGTTCCACGTCGCATCGCCCGATTGACGACGAACGCGAACGGGGCGACGTACACGAAGACCCCGATCGCCAGCAGGGCCAGCGGATTGGCTCGACCGGGATGGGCGACCGACTCGCGCGCAGTCAGCGCGAGAACACCGACTGACGACAGCGAGACTGCGACGAACAGGGCGCGCCGTCGTTGGTAGGTCTCCAGATCCACGGGCCGCATCTCGCTTTTCATGCGCTGCGCACGAACGCGGCCACGAAGTCGCGTGTGTCCTCGGTGAGCCAGCGGTTGCCAGTGTGCTGCATGCCGGGCAGCAGCCGCTTGCCGTTGGTGTGTCCACCGGAGTTGGTGCTGTACGTGTTGAGTTGCACCCACTCCTGGTTGATCTCGAGTTGCATTCCTCGAATTGCCCCGGCCCGTATCAGGGTCTGAGCCAACGAATCGATGGTCAGGCCAGGGCCGCCGACCCAGATCAGGTGGCCATCAGCGGTGATGCCCGCACCCGAACGCCAGACAGCACTCTTGTTCTTTGGTCCCGTGAAGCCCCACTTTCGGTTTGCGTCGGTCGCCAGATCCGGGTTTTCCACGCTGTTGTCGACGATGAGTGGGAGGTTCTGTCGCGCCGAGTCGATGTCGGAGGCAGCGGAGATGTCGCGACCCCACATGCCGATCGTCGGTACGCCGTTCTTGTCGATCGACATCGTCGCGATCCCGTTCTTCATCCGCTGGATCTCGGCGCCACCGAGGATCATCCCGCCGCCGGAATCCCGGAGACGGAAGCCCCCCGAGAAGGCGGCTACAAGCGTTGACCGTCGTTCGGGTTCGACGTAGTCGGGTCGATCCCACGGCTGCGGAATCTTGGTACCCGGATACGCCCGGAAGCTGAAGTACTTCGGATTGAAGTTGACGACGGCGTCCATCGACGAGGTATAGATGTTGTCGGGTCGGATGGCGGCGACGTATGCGCCGGCGTGTCCGTTGACCAACGGACCGAGGGGGCTCCACTTGCCCTCACCTGGAACGGGCGCGGCGGCCGGTGTCGTGAGAGCAGCCGGGGCTCCGGTTGAGTCGGCCGCCGGTACAGAGACAGCAACGGTTGTCTGAATCGACGGCGTTGCACCGCTGGGAACCGTGCCGCCGGATGGGTTCGTTCCGGCTGGAACCGTGGGAGAAGGTTGTGGCGCCACCGGTGTGACTGCCACTGCGATTGCGGGGAGCGCATTCGGGTGCGGCGTGCCGCCGACGGCGGCCTGGTGGTTGGCGTAGTACCACTTCTCGACGCGGTCGATCACCGGGCCGAGGTGATGGTCGCGCGCCCACTCCACGCTGCGCGCTTGCGCACTGTCACTTCCCGGTCCGGTCAGGGCGATCGCGTAGGAGTACATCGCGGGAACGAGCAGTACGGTGACGACGAGCACGGCCCGATTGATCGGAAGCCGATTCAGGCGTCGCCACGGTTGTCTCGACCCTGGTCGGGGTTCGTCCGCAAATTCGGATCCGGTGGTCCCACCGTTCGAGTCCAGCATCGTCACAGCGTGGGAACCCCGCAGCTCCGCCTGATGGTTCGCGTCGCTCGATCGAGTCCTGGGCACGCGTTTGCTTTGACGCTCGAGTAACGGGTCGATCATGGCGCTCATGAAGTTCATCTATTCCGGGAGTCGAGAGAGGTTCGAGACTTTCGAGACTTCCGAGGTTTCGCTTCGACTGCACAGCCGCGCTCGCTTACCCAGCGTCACGCCATCACGGTAATGACTCGCGAGCTTCGGGGCAGGCCGTCTTGGGTAAGAATCAGGTAAGGCTGTCCGGAGGCGGTCGCCCGCCCATCGCCTAAATCTGGGTCGGAGAACGCGTTGAATCTCGGCACCACTCAAATGTTCTCGCGATGTTCCAACACGATCGCTTTTGGGTTTCACTCCCGTCTGAGTGCGCCGAACAGATCCACTGAGCGTGCCCGCGGCGCTGTCCAGTTCGCGCCGGGATACGATCCGGTGGTCGCCACGGCACGACCCGAGAGGAGACTAGTTGGTCCGGCAGCCAGCCGTTCTGCACCTCGCCTGTCTGCTGACCCTGGTGGCGGCTGGCTGCGCGTCCGACGCCCACTCCGTCGTCGGACTGGCGACGGTGCCCACTGCCACCGCTACGCCGGCGATTGTCTCCGAGCCCTCGTCGACCCCGGTGGTGCCCGAGACCGTCGCAACTCAACCCGGCGAATCAACGACGACGGTGACCGCGCCCACCTCACTCGCCGTGTGGCCGACCCCGGCGAATGCGATCGCGTTGCCGGCGCCCAGCGGTGCGGCCGCAGTCGGCGTCGCGGCGACGGGCTTCCCCGACACGATCGCCTTCTACCCCGCGGTAGCGGGCACCGGCCGCGGCCACCACCGCTACGTCGATCCGCTCTGGGCCGCGGCGGCCGGGCTCGATCCGACGCAGATGGACCGTGTCGTGTCTGCAGCGCAGATCGATGCCACCCCTGCGCCGACCAGCGCTCCTCGCCCAATGGTGTTGCTCACCCCGGGCTGGCGATCGATCGTGGCGTTCTCCAC
Source organism: Ilumatobacteraceae bacterium (assembly GCA_031370745.1). Lineage (GTDB taxonomy): Bacteria > Actinomycetota > Acidimicrobiia > Acidimicrobiales > Ilumatobacteraceae > JAENVT01. Next base: position 1,850 of record JANMQX010000077.1, on the reverse strand, counting down.
GTCGCTCGCCGAAGATCTGGCCAGCCACGGTTACGTCGTCCTTGCCACGCAGACTGACGTCGTTGGCGAATGGAGCCACCCCAAGTCGACGACCGAGGATCGCAACAAGCGCTTCGCCCTGCTGACCCACCTGCTCGACTTCGCCGAGACGCCTGCATTGCCCGTCGTTGTGGGCCCGGTCGATGTGCACCGGATCGCGGTAGGGGGACACTCCTATGCGGGAACGATCGCCTTCGATGCCAGCATCACCGATCGCCGGATCTCGGTGATGATCGATATCGACGGAAGCGCTCGGGGATCCACCGTCCGCGCCCCTCAGCCGCGACCGGCGCTCGTCCTCGTGACCATCGACGACGGAGTTCCATCCGATCCGTTGCTCGGCCCGCTCGCCGCGCGGTCACCGCACATCGTGCCGGCCGGTGTGCTCGACGCCCTCCACCTCGACGTCACCGACGCGGCATCGATCCCATCGGTGCTCGGAACGTCGGTGTTCTCGACCCTGCTCGGCCCGATAGGTACGACGGGCACGACCGATGCGTCCACCATCATCCGCCGCTTTCTCGACGCCACCTTCGGGGCGGCGAAGCGCCAGCCGACCAGTGCCGAGCTCGTGCAAGGCCTGCCCTCGGTAACCGCAGATCCGTTCGGTTCGGCTGCGCCCGGATGATGGTCGGATGTCCGCAACCGGACCGTTCAGCCGCTGTCCCCCCGAAGCGGGCTGAGCGGGAAGCAACAATGCCGCCGAGTATCCGGTAGTCGCTCACGGCGCAGCGACCATCACGAGTGCAGAACGTCACCGTGCATCGCGGCATCAGATAGGTGCGCTGCGTGGTGCTGCTTGTCCACGCTCATTGGCCCGGACGGTATGTCTCCTGCACGATCTCGTCGATGTCGGCCCCGCCCTGTTCGATGGGCTCCATGTACAAACGAGCCCACGCGATCAGGCCGTCATGTACCCCGGCCACGATCACGCCCTGCATTCCGAATGGGGAACCGTCCGCGTGCGTACCCTGCCAGCGCCACTCGCCGACTTCGACGCCTTCGTCTGTCACCGCAGATAGGACCAGCTCTGCGGTGAAGTCCGGAACTCCAGCGAAGACGTTGGCCCAGTTCTTCCGGACCTGTTCGTTCCCTCGGAACGACCGGCTCGGGTGAGCGGGCTGCTGGCTCTCGTAATCCGGATCGAAGCAAGCAACGAAAGCGTCGAGGTCGTGCGCGTTCATCGCGGACCTGAGCCGATTCATGATCGCAGCCATGCGAACCTCCACGCTTCGACGGCGAGCTACACCTAGTCCGGATCGAAGATGCTTGGATCCAGATCGTCGCCGGCGAGGTGCCGCGTAACTCGGTGGCCGCCGTAAATTGAGGGGAGGAATCCGACTCCGTTGCAACCGAGGTTGTACATCAGCACGGGGTTTCGGGGCTCGTATCCGATGAGCCGAACCCTCGACTCGGTGTAGGCCATCAACCCGTGCCAGGCGTAGTCGTAGTCGCTGCCCTTTGTGCGAGTCGAGTCGACGATCGGCAAGATGTCGTTGTCGATTTCGTCGATGATCGCGGCCGGGACCCCTACGTCAGCGATGTAGGTTGCGCGATTGCCGAGCTCGGCCTCTGGGCCGCCGATGCACGTCAGCGTGGCCCGGCCCATCGGTTGGTCGTACGGCCGTCGCGTGACGTACACGTACGGCATGGAGTCGCCGATCACCGCGTTGCGGATGTAGCTCAGGGTGGTCGGCGTGCGCCCCGGGCTTTCGAGGAACGCGGCCATGTATCCGACCCTGCCGCTGATGCGATGATGCAGGTGACTCGCGATTCGGCTGCCGACTCGATTGTCGACGACATGGTCGACA
>JANMQX010000072.1:0-16470 GCA_031370745.1 Ilumatobacteraceae bacterium | reverse complement strand
CAGCCTGGTCATCGCACAACCTTCCGGGTGACGGGCTGGGAACCGGTGGAACCGTTCGCCCAACCGCCAATCATTGCAGAGAACAATCCCGCACCTCCACCGGCGTGAACCAGCAGCAAGCCGTCGGCACGGAACTTGCCCAGCGTTTCCCCAGCCAACCACTCGGGTACCCCCTCCGCCATGTCACCGGCGCCGCGCACGAGTTCGCTGCCATGAATCTGCAAACGGTCGTGCAATTCGCCGAGCAGTGTTTCGCGGCTCCAGCCGGCCTCGGCGAACACCCGGCCGTGCTCGGGCCCGACCACCAAGACACAGTCGAAGCCGATCACCAGCTTTGGATGATGCGCGGTCCGCAGACAGGCGGCGTACGTGTTGGCGAGTTGGTCTGCGTCGCGCGCCAACTGATCGACGATGCATCGCGGTCCTTCTCCTGCGAACGCGGTGACGGTGTTGTCATCAGCGGCGAACCCGCGACTGACGGCAAGCGAAGTGAACGGCGACCCGAGCTCGTCTTCGGCGAAGCAAAAACTCAACTTGCCAGGATTTCCGTGGGCAGCACGGTCGACCTCGCCCGGACGCCCGCCACCGATGTTGCGAACGACCAGTTGCAGGGCCCTGCCGATCGTCATGTTGGCGCGGTTGCCCTGGCCGAAGACGTTGACGCCACTGTTCATCCCGACGGCCCGCGCCCCGGGTCCATTGCAGATGAGCACCGGCCCGACGGGCATCGTTGTGGCCAGCACACCGTGGATGTTGAACTCGTCGGTGCACACCGCTTGCAGAGAGGCGATCACCCACGGCAGGTGTTCTGGTCGACACCCGGCCATCACGGCGTTGATCGCCACTTTCTCGACGGTCACCTCGACGAGGTCGGGTGCGACCACCGAAACGATGTCGTCGGGCGCCATCGAAGTGCCTTCCAACATCCGCAACACCCGCGCTTCGGTGGGCGGAGTAACAGGAAGCCCATCAGTCACGCCGCGGTCGAACAGCACTTCCATCTCGTCGTCGAGGTCTGCCAACTCGAGGCGCCGCGACCGAAGAACACCACCCGCGAACCTCGCTCGCAGTGCGTCGACGAGGTTTGGATCGACGCTCATCGACCCGCATCCGGGCCTCATCATCGGCAGATCGTCGCCGAGCGTCTCGATTCCTGTGAATCGTTGCCAGTCGGATCTCAACCAACCGACAGTTCTTTCAACTTCCTGCCCGTCGATAACGCGAATCAGCGTCGGTACGGTTTCAATGTCGTAGTGCCAACTGATCGACAGGTCCGCGTCGTATTTCGGATCGGCGTCAGCAGGGAACGCCGGGTCATCTTGTGTGTAGATCGTTGCCTCGAACTCCGCCAACAACGGCGCAACCATCTTGCACGTTTCGCACTCCCGCTTGACGATCACCACCAGCCCATCGGGCAGAGTGGGACGAAAGGGCGTGGGTGTGGATCGCTCGACCATCACACGAAAGGTAGCCCCGTGCGACGCACGTCACGTTGTCTCAACTTTTCATACGGAATGACGGCGCGTAGCGTGCCAGGCTTGGGGATTTCTCAATGATACGCGTTTCGTTCCACGGAGTGCGCGGCTCGACGCCGTGCCAGAGCGACGACATCAGGCGGTATGGCGGCAATACATCGTGCGTTTCGGTCGATGCGCCCGGCGAGGACCCACTGCTGCTCGACATGGGCACCGGCCTGCGGTACTACGGCAAGGCTGTGCCCACCGACAAGTTGTTTCGGGGCACTTGCCTGCTCACCCACCTGCACTGGGATCATGTCCAGGGCCTTCCTTTCTTCACGCCGTTGCTACGAGAGGGAGCGCGGCTCGACGTCTATGGGCCCGCGCAAGACGATGGTCGCTCGCTCGACGAAGTCGTGTCGTGCACGATCCGACCGCCGCTGTTTCCCGTCAGTGTGGATGAACTGCCGGGCACGGTCAGTTTTCACGACACTGCAGACACAGACTTCTCGATCGGGGCGTTCAACGTGAAGGCCCGGCTCATTCCGCACCTCGGCCCGACACTCGGGTTTCGAATCGAGCACAACGGTCGTTCCATTGCCTATCTGTCGGATCACCAGCAACCATTCGATGGCAGCTACGCGGCTTCGCCCGGCGCGCTCGAGCTGGTCGAAGGCGTCGACTTGTTGATCCACGACGCTCAGTACACGCAGTCCGAGTTCAAGGTCAAGGCAACGTGGGGTCACTGCACCATCGACTACGCCGTATGGCTGGCATCTCAGGCCGGTGTCAAACAACTTGCGCTCTTTCACCACGATCCATCGAGACGCGACGATGACCTCGACGCGTTGTTGCGCTGCGCCGTCGAGGCCGGGTCTCGCCTCGACGTCGATGTGATCGCAGCGTCGGAAGGGCTCGTGGTCGAACTCGCCTAGCGTGGCTCGGTGATCATCGTTGCCAGCGTGCTTCTCGGCGCGGTGTTTGTCATCTCCGCGATCACCAAACTCGACGCACTCCAACAGTGGCGTGCCCAGGCGACCGACCTCGGTGTGCCGGGCTTCGTGTCGGGTGGGTTGCCGTTCCTGGAACTGGCTGTAGGCGCACTCCTCGTCGCCCAGATCGCTCGGCGAGCGGTTGCCATCGCCGCCGGGGGCCTGTTGGTGGGGTTCACGGCATTGTTGGTGGCACGCCTGTCCCAGGGGCGGCGTCCGCCGTGCGCTTGCTTCGGCGCCTGGTCGAGCAAACCCATCAGTTGGGTGACCGTCGCCCGCAACGCTGTCTTCATCGCTCTCGCCGCAGCCGTCGCGCTGGGTTGAGGATCCGCGCCGAGAGATCCGTCGCTGGGCGCCGCCGGTTTCTCATCGCACGTGGTCAGGCCGTCGTGACGAGGAATGCCAGGGTTCGGGCTTCCTCTCGCCACAGGTCATAGCGGCCGCTTGGGCCGGCGTGGCCGGCGCCCATCTCGCACCGCATGATCAGGGGCGCTTTGTTGGTGCGCAACGCACGAAGTTTGGCGATCCACTTGGCCGGTTCGTGATAGCTGACCCTGACATCGTTGAGGCCGGCGGTGATGAACGTCGCCGGGTAGTCGCGGGCGGTCGTCTGGTCATATGGCGAGTAACTCAACATGTAGCTGGCCAACGGCTCGGACGCCGGGTTTCCCCATTCGTCCCACTCCGTGATGGTGAGCGGCAACGTCTCGTCGTACATCGTGGTCACGACATCGACGAACGGCACCTCCGCCACGACGGCAGCAAACAACTCGGGTCGCATCGTCATGCAGGCACCGACCAGAAGGCCACCAGCGCTGCCGCCCCGTATTGCTACTCGTCTCGGAGATACCCAGCGATTGGCGACGACGTGCTCGGCGACGGCGATGGTGTCGAGAAACGTGTTGCGCTTGTTGAGCAACTTGCCTTCGAGGTACCACCGTCGGCCCAGCTCACCGCCGCCGCGGGGGTGAGCGAGGACCCACACGAAACCACGGTCGAGCAGCGACAGCCGGGCCGAACTGAACCACGGCGGTTCCGACGCCTCGTAGCTGCCGTATCCGTAGATCACACAGGGGGCCGAACCGTCGACAGGTGTGTCGACATGACGGACGAGGTCGAGCGGCACCTGAGTGCCGTCGTGCGACGTCGCCCATTCGCGTGCGGCGACGTACTTCGACAGGTCGACGTTTGGAACCGGCATTTGTTTCAGGGTTGTCCGTTCGCCGGTGCGAACATCTTCTTGGTAGATCGTCGTCGGCGTCGTCAGCGATTGATAGCGGTAGCGGAAGGTGTCGCTGGCCCATTCGGGATTGGCGTCGACCTCGACCTCATGCGGCTCCTCTCCGAGGTCGAAGACACGCTCGCCCCCCTCGGCGAACAGGACTCGCAGACGCTGCTGTGCGTCGCTCCACTCGTGCAAGACGAGATGTCGGGCGAACGGCTCCATCGCGACGATTCGACGCCCGCTGTGATGGCCGATGAGCTCGCTCCAAACGCTTGGAGCGTCGATCGATGCGGTCATCACGCGAAAGTCCTCGGCGTCGAGGTTCGTGAGAATCACGAACTTGTCGCCCCAGTGATCGACGGTGTATTCGAGATCGTCGGCGCGCGGACGAACGAGGATGGGGTCGCGCGTTGGATCGTCAGCGGGGACCAACAAGGTCTCCGACGACGTCTTGCAACGCGTGTCGATCATGACCCAGTCGCCGCTGCGGCTCAATTCGATGTAGACGTAGAACCGCTCGTCGGTCTCCTCGAAGACGAGGGTGTCTTCCGCCTGGGTAGTTCCGAGGTGGTGGCGCCACACCCTGTATGGGCGCATGGCATCGTTGGCTGTCACATAGAAGAGCGCACCGTTGTCTTTCGCCCATGCGGTACCGCACCACGCGATGTCGTGCACGACGTCGGCAGTTTCAAGGCCGGTGTCGAGGTCGCGGATGCGCAGCGTGTACTTCTCGCCACCTTCGACGTCGGCACTCCACGCCAGCAGTTGCTGATTCGGGCTGACGTCGAACGAGTCGACCGAGAAGAAGTCCTTCCCCTCGGCTTCGAGATTTTCGTCGAGCAGAACCTGGGTAGTGGCGTCGGTGCCCGATCGGCCACGGCAATGAATCGGATAGTTGCGTCCTTCCTCGGTCCGCGACGTGTACCACCAATCGCCGTCTTTGATCGGCGCCGTGACGTCACTCTCTTGGATGCGTGACTTGATCTCTCCGAAGATCGCCTCGACCAACTCGTCGTGCTCGGAGAACCACGAGTTGGAGTAGGCGTTTTCGGCGTCGAGGTAGGCGATGGTGTCGGGATCGTTGCGATCACGCAACCATGCCCACGGATCGTTGACCGTTCCGGTGGGGCGCTCCCAGTGATGTTCTATCTGCTTGGCGAGTGGTTCGTGCACGGCGCACACAGTAACCGTCACCGTCGATTTCGCTGCCTGGACAGGTGGTGACTGCGCTGGTCCGGGCTGTAGCGTCAGCAATGTCATGCGGGTATGGATCGATCAAGACTTGTGCACGGGCGACGGGCTGTGCATTGACCATTGTCCCGACGTCTTTGCCCAGTTGGAAGATGGGATCGCGTACGTGGTCGAGGGCCAGTACGTGCTCAATGACCCGGGTGGCGGCCAAAGTCTGGCCAAGGTCGCCGTTCGCGACGAGCAAGCTGTCATCCATGCCGCCTTGGCATGTCCCGGCGAATGTATCTTCATCGACGTTCAGACCGTCCGCGCCGCCTGACTTCCTCGGAGCAGGGCGTCCGAGAGTCACAAGATGGAGCACAACTCGTGGGATACGTCTGTTCGAATTGTTACTATGTGCGTAGGGGAAATCCCCCGACCAGTTTCTCGCGTGAATGGAGTCAGCGATGACGACTTTCGATCTCGACCTCAGCAAATACAGCCTCGGCTGGAGCGACGACAACGTCGAGTACGCGTTCAAGCCGCACAAGGGCCTCGACCAGGCTGTGGTCGATCAGATCTCGTGGTGGAAGGGCGAACCGACGTGGATGACCAAGCAGCGTCAACGCAGCTTGCGGCTGTTCGAAAAGAAGCCAATGGCGGAATGGTTCGCCGTCAACATGCCCGACATCGATTTTCAAGACATCTTCTACTACCTCAAGCCGGCCACGGATCAGGTCAGCGAGTGGGATGACCTTCCCGAGCAGATGAAGGCCACGTACGAGAAGCTGGGCATTCCCGAAGCTGAGCGCAAGTACCTCGCAGGCGTCACTGCACAGTACGAGTCGGAGGTGGTCTTCCACCGCAACCGCGAGGATCTCGAGCAGCAGGGGATCCTGTTCTGCGACATGGACACTGCGCTTCGCGAGTATCCCGACCTCGTGCGCAAGTACTTCGGTACTGTCATCCCGCCCGGCGACAACAAGTTCGCCGCGCTCAACACCGCGGTGTGGAGTGGTGGCAGCTTCATCTACGTGCCGCCGGGTGTCGAAGTCGAAATGCCGCTACAGGCCTACTTCCGCATCAACAGCGAGAACGCCGGCCAGTTCGAACGTACCTTGATCATCGCTGATGAGGGTTCGCAGGTTCACTACATCGAAGGCTGCTCGGCTCCGGTCTACACCAACGACTCGCTGCACTCGGCCGTCGTTGAGATCGTCGTCAAGCCATCGGCTCGAGTCACCTACACGACGATCCAGAACTGGTCGCCAAACGTGTACAACCTGGTCACCAAGCGAGCCCGAGTCGAGGCCGAAGGTCACATGGAGTGGATCGACGGCAACATCGGCTCCAAGCTGACCATGAAGTACCCGAGCGTGTATCTGGTCGGCCCGAAGGCCACCGGCGAGGTCTTGTCCGTGGCCTATGCCGGACCCGGCCAGCACCAGGACGCCGGCGCCAAGATGGTTCACGCCGCGCCGGAGACCACGTCGAAGATCGTGTCGAAGTCGATCAGCAAGGACGGTGGGATCACGACCTATCGCGGGCTGGTCCGCATCGAAGAAGGCGCCTACGGCTGCAAGAGCCACGTGCAGTGCGACGCGCTGATCCTCGACGAAGAGAGCGAAAGCCGCACCATGCCCTACATGGAGGTTGGCGAGCGCGATGCCGAGATCGGCCACGAGGCAACCGTCAGCAAGATCGCCGACGAGCAATTGTTCTACCTCATGAGTCGCGGGCTGTCCCAGGAGCAGGCGATGAGCATGGTGGTCAACGGCTTCATCGAGCCGATCACCCGCACGCTGCCCATGGAATACGCGGTCGAGTGGAGCCGTCTCATCGAACTGCAGATGGAAGGCAGTGTCGGCTAGGTACAGCGCCCAGAGACGCTGCGCGGCTTGGTTGCTCACGGCTGCCAACGGCGATGAATTGAATTTGTCCGGTTCGTGACGTGACAGCAGTCTCCTTCGTCCTGGATGCGATCGCCGCGCCTCGGGCAGATCGGTGAGAACTTGGTATGAGGGTTGCACGTGGCCGCCGCGGTTCTACGCTTCGCGTATGCCAATGCGTCAGGAGTGCAAGAATTTCGAGAGTCGCACCTATGCGAACGGCGAAACGGTACGCAAGTGCAACCTCGACCTGGCACCCGACGCGCCGTGGCGCTGCCCGGAGCAGTGCAGCGCGTTCGAGCCGCGGATGGACGCGGGCTGGACGTACGGATCAATGGTTGCGCCGCCGACGCCTGCTGAACCGCCTGGACTCGATGATGGCAGCGCCGCTGCCATTCTCGATGAGGCCGAAGACTTCTTGAACTCGATCGGGCCTGAGGTGATGTCAGAAGTCGGCATCAGCCGGGCGCCTCGCAAGAAGCGCTTCCGCAAGATCATGCGCCGCTTCCGCGACTCGTAGCACCACCCACGGTCGGCGGGGACCAATTCGGGTCACCGGGTAGGCGTGAAACACTCCACAGGGTTTGCTGGTCGTAGGGATTAGCACTACGCGGGTAGTAGAATTTCCGCCGTGCTTGCGTTCTCGCCCGACCTGGTTGACCCCTCTGACCAGGATCGAAGGTCCGCCGCAGAGCGGGCTCAGGCAATGGACCTGCCAAGCGCAGAGCAAGAGGTGTGGCGCTACAGCCGCATCGGCGAACTGCAGCTCGACCGCTTTCATCCAACACCGCCGACCACCTCTGTGCAGGGCGCGAACGGGTATCTCGCTGAACGTCACGATGTCGATACCACAGTCGTGCACGACGTCTTCGACGAGCTCAGCCAGTCGTTCTACGGCGAGACGATCCTCTCGATCCCTCGGGGCTCGCATGCGACCGAACCGATCATGGTCACCCACACCGTGCACGGCAACGACGAGGCGACGTTCCCGCGGCTGGTGATCGATGCCGGCGAGAACAGCGAAGTCACCGTTGTCGAGCGGTTCGTCTCGGACGGTGCCGGCGCTGCGCTCGTTGTGCCACGACTGTTCGTTCGCGCCCAGCAAGCCGCACGCGTCACATACGTGGCCATCAACGAGCTCAGCACCTCGGTGTGGCAACTTGGTCATCAGCACGCGACCGGCGATCGTGATTCGACGACGCTGCTGGCCACGGTCGCACTCGGCGGCGAGTACGCCAGGGTGCGCACCGACGTCAAGGTTGTCGGCCAGGGCGCTAGTACTCGACAGGTCGCCCTCTACTACGCAGACGACACACAGATGCACGACTTCCGCACGCTGCAAGACCACGTCGCTCCGCGCACCACGAGCGACCTGTTGTTCAAGGGTGCCGTTCAAGACACGGCTCGCAGTGTCTACACCGGGTTGATCCGCATCGGCCACGAGGCCAAGGGTTCGGTGGCGTACCAGACCAACCGCAACCTCACTCTGAGCGCAGGGGCCTGGGCCGAAAGCGTGCCCAACCTCGAGATCGAGACCAACGATGTGAAGTGCAGCCACGCCAGCACCATTGGTCCGATCGATGAGGATCAACGGTTCTATCTCGAAAGCCGTGGCATCCCTCCCGAGACGGCGGAGCGATTGGTCGTTCTCGGTTTCTTCGATGAGGTGCTCGCCCAACTACCGGTTGGGCCGCTGGCAGGCGAGCTCCGTGCCCAGGTTGCCGCGAAGCTCGATCGGCGGACGCGATGAGCACCGTGGTCTGCCAACTCGATGATCTCGCTCCCAACAGCGCGCAGCGCTTTGATATCGGTGACCGGGCGATTGCGGTCGTGCGCATCGGCGACGATGTCTACGCGATCGGTAACACCTGCACTCACGCCGACGTGTCTCTGAGCGAGGGTGAGCTGTTCTGTGACACCAAAGAGATTGAGTGTTGGAAGCACGGCAGCACCTTCAGCCTCGACACCGGCGAGCCGCAAACATTGCCGGCCACCCAGCCCGTGCCGGTGTACGTCGCCCGAGTTGTCGATGGCAGGGTCGAGATCGATCTGGAGGATCAGTGAGCACGCTCGAAATACGCGATCTGGTTGCGTCGGTTGCCGGTAAGACGATTCTCAACGGCATCACCCTGACAGTGTGCTCTGGCGAGGTTCACGCCGTAATGGGCCCGAACGGAGCCGGCAAGAGCACCTTGTCGGCCATCGTGATGGGCAAACCGGGCTACGAAGTGATTTCCGGTTCGGTCACTCTGGACGGCGTCGACATGCTGTCGCTGCCGAGCTGGCAACGTGCTCAGGCCGGTCTGCACCTGGTGATGCAATATCCCACCGAGGTTCCCGGGGTTCAGCTGATCGATGTCATGCACCACGCATTCACCGCAAGGGGCATGAACACGACAGATCTTGACAACCGCGTGCACATTGAGGCAACGCGCATCGGGTTCGATACGGCCCTGCTCGAGCGGGCCCTCAACGTCGACCTGTCGGGTGGCGAAAAGAAGCGCAACGAGACCCTTCAGGTGGCGATTCTGGCGCCAAAGATCGTCATTCTCGACGAGCTCGACTCCGGCCTCGACATCGACGCATTGCGCGATTGCGCGCTGCGAATCGAGGCGCTGACCAATGAGCAAGATCTCGGAGTGCTGGCCATCACCCACTACAACCGGCTGCTCGAAGTGTTGCGTCCCGACCACGTGCACATCCTCGTGAAGGGCCGCATCGTGTCCTCAGGTGGCGCAGAACTTGCCGACCAGCTCGAGATCGATGGCTACGCGGCGTTCGTGCGCAGCGATGATGAGCCACCCAGCGGTGGCGCTCTCGCTGATTTGTTCGGGTAGGCCAAACGATTCAAAGAGCGTGACCGCGGCGATCGGCTTTCGTGACACGTTGCGGGCACGTGTCGCCGGAAGCTGTTGGTCGTTTCCTCTGTCCGTGGAGTCGGCTGGTGCGACCTGAGTCAGACGAGGCAGTCGTGTCGACGTTCTTGATGATCTCCTGAAAACCACTCAAGGATCGACGTCTTTGTCCCGATGATTTTCACACGTATAACAACCGGGCACGGCGGAAGTTGACGGCGGACGCTGTCGTGCGATGCACGGACCGCCGAGGAGGAGACGCACATGCGTCAGCAAGCCAAGACAACCATCTACCGGCTGGTGCCGGTTGTGATGCTCGCCGTCACAGTCGCTGCCCCGTTGAAGTTGAGCGGTCCGTGGAAGTGGTCGTGAGCTGAGTTTGCGGCGCGCTGTTCGACCCGGCCCCGCGCCGCCACGCTCGCCCGACTCGTCGTAGATCAAGGAACTCCGCAGGTGCTCGACAGCCCGACCAATCAGGATTCGAGGCACCGGCTGGTGGACATTTTTGTCGCCTCGGTGGCGGTTGCCGCCGTCGCGCTGACAGTTGTCGTGTATCTCTTGAGCCGGCACGGCATCATTCCGCCGTCGAAGGGTCTGTACATCGGAATCTTCTGCGGGCTGCTGTTCATCGGCGAGACGAGAACCAAGTGGTTCCGGTTCGGCGACGGTGGACAAGTGACGCCCGGCTGGGCGTTCGCCTTCAGCATCGTGTTGCTGGGTTCGCCGCTCGTCGCAATCGCGGCGATGGCCACGTGCACGCTCTTCGTCGATGCTCGCGACCGCAAGTCGGTGGCCAAGATCGTGTTCAACGCTTCGCAGATCACAGCATCGCTTGCTGCCGGCGCACTGGTCTTGCAGTTGCTCGGTCTCGACTCACCGATCACCGATGCCGGAAGACTGTCGTATCGGTGGGGCATCGGTATTTTGTTGTCGGGGGGCCTGGTGTTCACCGCCAACGGTCTGTTGACGTGCGTGGTGCTTGCGTTGCATTACAAGACGAGCCTGCGTTCGATGATGGGTCGCAGCTTCTTCGTCAGCATCTCCGCCGATGGCGCGTTGCTGGCGCTGTCTCCGATCTTTGTCGTCGCAATCCACTTCAGCTTGATGATGTTGCCGCTCCTCGGCGTGACCGCGTTGCTGATCTACCAAAGCACGCAGCAGGCCCTCCGACGTGCCCACGAGGCCAACCACGACGGCCTCACTCATCTGCTCAACCGACGCACGTTCGACAATCATCTGTCAGGATTTCTGGCGTCGAACCCCGACGAGGTTCGCGGCGCCATCCTGCTGTTGGACCTCGACGGCTTCAAGGAGATCAACGATCGCCTCGGTCACCAGACCGGCGACATGGTGTTGCTCGGCATTGCCGATCAACTCACTCGTTCCGCGCCCGAGAATGCAGTTGTCGCTCGTCTCGGTGGCGACGAGTTCGCGATGCTGATTCCCGATGTCGGTACGGATGCGTCGACAATGGCGATCGTCGAGCAACTTCGCATCGAGTTGACTCGGCCCATTGTTGTCGACAGCTTCCCGCTGTCTGTCGGTGTCAGCATCGGCTTGGCGTTTGCGCCCACGCACGGCCGTACGCCGGAGGATCTGCTGAGCGCCGCCGACGTGGCGATGTATCGCGCCAAGCGCTATCGCACCGGAGTGGAGACCTACAAGGCGCTGGGCTCGCGACCCGAGCGCGGCCGTCTTGGGTTGTTGGGGGAGTTGTCGAACGCGATCGGTGCGGATCAGGTGAAGGTCCATTATCAACCGCTGACCCGCTTTCGCGATGGTGCTCCCGACGGGATGGAGGCGCTACTGCGTTGGCAGCACCCCGTGCTGGGGCAGGTGCCGCCGGGCGACTTCATCACGCTTGCCGAGCACACGGATTTGATCGGCCCGTTGACGCAGTTCGTGCTCACCCAGTCGACCCACGATGCCCGTGCTGTCGACCGCTTCGACATGCGATTGTCGATCAATGTCTCCGCACGAAACCTTCAGGACCGTCGCTTCCCGTCGAGCGTGCTGAAGGCGTTGGATGACGCGGCACTCACCCCGTCGCGCCTGGAGCTGGAGATCACCGAGAGTGCGATCGCCAGCGAGCCCGAGCGCAGTCTGTTCGCGATCAGCGCGCTGCGCGAGGCCGGCGTGCGAGTTGCGATCGATGACTTCGGTACTGGCTACTCGTCGTTCAGCATGCTGCGCGACTTCACGGTCGACCGACTCAAGATCGACGCCAGCTTCGTCGCAGGAATCGCCCACAGCCAGCGTCAGCAACACCTCGTCACAGCGATCGTCGCGCTCGCCCACGGATTGGGAATTGAAACTGTCGCCGAGGGCGTCGAGACCGAGGAGGCGTGGATCATGCTGGAGAACCTCGGCTGCGACGTTGCCCAGGGCTACCTGATCTGCCGTCCGGTGCCACTGCCGGAACTGGTCGAATGGCTCGACATCCGCCAATCGATGTCGGCACTGGAGCAGGTCTCATCATGATCATCGTTGTCGCCTCCATCGCCGCAATCCTCACGGTCCCGCTGACCGGTCGCTCGTTGACTCCACTGGCCAGACTGGACCTGCGCAGAGTGTGGCTGGTGTGGCTGAGCATCGTCCTGCAGGTGGTGATCACGGCGGTGCCGAACTTCCCCAACTGGCTCGGTCAGCCGCTGCACCTTTTCACGTTCGCGCTCTCCGCTGCGTTCCTATGGGGCAACCGTCACCTTCCCGGTGCCTACATCCTGGCCGTCGGCGCGGGTCTCAACCTTGCGGCAATTGCCGCGAACAACGGGACGATGCCGGCATCGCCCTGGGCATGGCACACTGCGGGATATCCGGTTCTCGCTGATCGGTTCGAGAACTCGAATGTTGTGCACGGTGCACGGCTGTGGTGGCTTGGCGACGTGTTCGCGATACCGAGAGGCTGGCCCCTCGCGAACGTGTTCAGTGTCGGCGACGTGGTCGTCGTGATCGCCGTCGCGTACCTTGCCCACGCCTGGTGCCACCGCACTGTTGAGCCGGTTGACGCCGAACCGATCACCGTTGCGCTGCTCCCGACCACCGACTGAGCTGAATCACGCGTCTGACGTCGATCTGAGTCACCGGGCCAAGACGATCGTGGCTAGGTTTGAGTCATGACATGGAACGAGTCCGATGGCGCACTGCACGCCGAACTGACCTTTATCGATTTCGCCGAGGCCTTTTCGTTCATGACGCGGGTCGGGCTGACAGCGCAGGAGCAGGGCCATCATCCCGATATGTCGATCTCGTGGAACGTGGTCACTCTCACCATCACGACCCACGATGCCGGCAACAAGGTGACCGACAAGGATCGCAAACTGGCTGCTGCGATCGATGGCATGGGCGCGGCTTGAGCAACACCCATCCAAACGTCACCCGTGTCACCGATGCCGCTGCTGAATTCGGATTGGCGATTGAGCCGCGTCGGTTTCCCGAGGGCACCAAGACCGCAGCCGACGCAGCAGCAGCGATCGGGGTTGACGTCGGTCAGATCGTCAAGAGCCTCATCTTCGCGGTAGATGGGGAAGTCGTGTTGGCCTACGTGAGCGGTGCCAACCAGCTCGACGAGAAGAAGTTGGCCCGTGCCGCTGGCGGCTCGAACTGCGCCCGCGTCAATGCCGACACTGTGTACGAGACGACGGGCTTCCCAATCGGCGGCGTGCCCCCGTTTGGCCATGCCACGCGTCTACGGGTGTTCATCGATCCCGATCTTCTGCAGTACGACGAGGTCTGGGCCGCGGCCGGAACCTGGCACGACGTGTTCGCACTGTCGCCGACAGATCTGCAACGCGTCAGCGGCGGAATCGTCACCGACCTGAAGCGCCGCTGACGCTCAGCATGGAGCGTGTCGACTCAGGCCCCGAACGCCGCCGGGTCGCGGCCTAGCTCGTCGAACCGTTTGGTGATCCACAGTGGCACTTCCATCTGTCCGCCGTCTCGCAGGCCGGCGACATGCTCGCTGTCTTCGGCCCAGACATGGCAGGAGTTGACGTTGGTCATCAGTGCCGCTTGTCGTGACTCGGGGCTGGCGAACGGGTTGTGGGCGTCGCCGGGTTGGGTCTGGGCCATGTTGAACGACCACATCGACTGAATCGCGACCGGCGCCATCGCTTGCAGCAGGGCCGTCGTGTGGGTGCACCCTCGCGGCCCGCCGAACAGCTCGCGAACCTTGTGAGTGAAGCCGCGCGCGATCGACAGCCCGACGAGGTTGTCGTAGTGATCCTCGATCCGCTTGCAGGTGGTGTGTGGATGGATCTCGAGCACGGCCTTGGCGGCGATGATCTCCAAGGACGGGATCGCGACGGTGAGATCGACGACCATGTGGTGAACGGTCAGCGGCTGCGTGTCGTCGAAGTACAACCCGGGCGGCTTCTGATCGCGGACGGCACCGCGCAGGATCAGCTTGTCGACGCCGTGGCGGTAGGCGCGCACGACGTACGCCCGCTCGTGGATCAGTTCGTCGGAAGCGTCGACACCGTCGGGGTGCGGCGTGATCGCGTCGAACGCCGGCGTCATACCGAGGTTGCCTCGGCGAGCGCCTCGATCAGGGTGTTCCACGCCAACGTCGCGCACTTGATCCGCACGGGAAACTTGACGACCCCCTGCAACGCCTCGAGATCGCCAAGTTTGATGTCGGCGTCGGGAATCTGCTCGCCCTCTGCTGCGTCTTCGTCGATCGACATCATCCCCTTGAATCGGCGAACGAGCGCACGAACCTCGGCGACCGAGTGACCCTTGATGGCCTGGCTCATCATCGAGGCCGAGCTCTGCGAAATGGAGCAACCTTGCCCGCCAACCTTCACGTCGGTGACGACGTCGTCGTTGACCTGCAGATACACATCGATCTCGTCACCGCACAGCGGATTGTGACCGACAGCGTGTGCGGCGGGAGGAGGAAGTTCGCCGCGATTGCGCGGCGTGCGGTAGTGGTCGAGGATGATCTCTCGATACAGATCTTCGAGGCCCGGCATGGTTCTGACTCCTCTTCTTCGGGTCAGAGCCCGAAGATATCGCTGGCGCCGTCGAGCGCATCTGCCAGAGCGTCGACGTCGTTGTTGTCGTTGTACAGATAGAAGCTGGCGCGTGCGGTTGCATTGACGCCGAGCAGGCGCATCAACGGCTTGGCGCAGTGATGGCCGGCGCGCAGACAGATGTTGCGTTGATCGAGGACCTGCGACAGGTCGTGTGGGTGGATGTTGCGGAAACCGAAGCTGAACGTTGCGCCGCGGACCTCGACGTTGGTGGGGCCGTGCACGCAGATGTCATCGCCGTATCGCTCGTTGAGCGTCGTCATGGCGTACGTCGCGATCTCCATCTCATGACGACGCACATTGGCCATGCCCAGGTCCTCGAGGAAGTCGATCGCGGCGTGCAGCCCGATCGCCTCGACGATCGGGGGTGTGCCTGCTTCGAACTTGGCCGGCAGTTCGGCGGGCGTGAATCCGTCGAGGCGCACATCGAGAATCATGTTTCCGCCGCCGAGGAACGGAGGCATCGCGTCGAGCAGATCCTCCCGTCCCCAAAGCACGCCGATTCCGGACGGGCCGCACATCTTGTGGCTGCTGAAGGCAACGAAGTCGGCGTTCCAAGCCTGCACGTCGGTGACGTTGTGAGGCACGAACTGACACGCATCGACGATGGCTATCGCCCCGGCAGTGTGGGCTGCATCGCAGAGCTGGCGAACAGGTGTGATCGTTCCCAGCACGTTGCTCATCGCCGTGAACCCGAACGCCTTTGCTCCGTCGAGCAGGGTGTCGAGGTTGGTGAGGTCGAGCAGACCGTCGATCGTCAGCGGAACCCAGCGCAGCTCGATGCCGCGCTCGGCTGCCAGCATGTGCCAGGGCACGATGTTGGCGTGGTGCTCCATTTGCGTCAGCACAACCACATCGCCGCGCTTCAGGTTGGCCCGACCCCAGCTGTAGGCGACGAGGTTCAACGCTTCGGTTGCGTTCTTGGTGAAGACGAGCTCGTCGGCCCGAGGCGCGTTGATGAACCGCTGAACGGCCTGGCGCGCGCCCTCGTAGGCATCCGTCGCCTCGGCTGCCAACTGGTACGCGCTGCGATTGATCGGGGCGTAGGACGTCTCCATGAACTGCGTCATCGAGTCGATGACCGAACGTGGCTTCTGAGATGTGTTGGCGGAGTCGAGGTACACCAACGGCAGGCCATTGATCTCTCGCTGCAGCAGGGGGAACTGGGCCTTGATGGCGGCAGTGTCGAGACTCATCGGAACGCCTCGTAGCCGTCGCGTTCGAGCTGTGCCGCCAGCTCCATCCCACCGCTGGCGACGATCCGGCCGCCGACAAGGATGTGCACGTGATCGGGCTCGACCTCGTCGAGCAGTCGCTGGTAGTGGGTGATGAGTACGACGCCCATTTGAGGACGGTCGCTGCGGATCTCGCGGATGCCTTTCGCCACTGTTCTCAGCGCATCGATGTCGAGGCCCGAATCGGTTTCGTCGAGAATTGCAAGTTCGGGTTCGAGAATCGCCATCTGCATGATCTCGTTGCGCTTCTTCTCGCCGCCGCTGAAACCCTCGTTGAGGTAGCGATCAACGAACGAGGAGTCCATCCCGAGTCGCTTCATCCACTCCATCGTGGCCAGGCGAAGCTCGAGCACACTGAGGTCGATGCCCTTGCGAGCGGACAGGGCCTGACGAAGGAAGTTGATCACCGAGACGCCGGGTATCTCCTGTGGATATTGGAATGCCAGGAAAAGGCCTGCTTTGGCGCGCACATCGGGTGGCCACTCGGTGATGTCGTCGCCTTGGAAGAAGATCCGGCCCGACGTCACCACGTATTCCGGAGATGCGAGGAGCGTGCTGGCGAGAGTGCTCTTGCCGGACCCGTTGGGGCCCATGATCGCGTGTGCCTCGCCGGC
>JANMQX010000069.1:0-5542 GCA_031370745.1 Ilumatobacteraceae bacterium | reverse complement strand
GTCGGGTAGCAGCGGGTCGCAGCGTGGTTGCACGGACGCGACAAGACCAGGTCAGAGATGGCCTCTGACCTGGTCTTTTTAGTGGCGGGTTTGAACCTGCGACCTTCGGGTTATGAGCGAGACGGCATTGTTGTCCGTCAGTGACCGTGACCTGCAGGAACCGGCCGTTGCGGTGGACCGTCATCGACCGGGATGAGCCACTCCTTGGGCTGCATTCGGGCTGCAGCGGATGTGCCCGAGCCCTCGCCGCCCGGGGGTGCGTTTCAGCCGAACGTGCAGGTGATGGTGTTGTTGTCGCTGTCGGCGATCGCGGTGCTCAGGCACTGGCCGGTGACGCCACGGTAGGCGCCGGTGCCACCGGTGATTGCGCCACGCCGCGTCGCCGAGGGACCGTCGGCGAAGGTCATCTGGAACAGCAGCTGCAATGTGAACGTGCCGTCGGGGAGTACAGCGGTGCTCACGACTTGTGAAGACAAGCCGGAGTCGTTCGCTTGTACGACGGTGCCGACGCCGTACACGTCGCCGACGTCTTTGCCCTTTTGCTGCAGTGTCGCGTGGAAGATCTGCTCGTCACCGAGCGACAATCCTGAGGGTCCAAGGTCGAGGTCAACGTCGGTGTCGGGGTGGTTGACCTCGATGAAGGTGACAGTACGCGGGTGGTGTTGGCCGTCGGAACCGAAGGCAATGCCGGCGGAGCCGGCCACTGCCACAACGGTTGCTGCGATACCGACGATCATGGTTTTGGTCTTCATGGTGCTCCGATCAATCGAGGGGTCGTGCGACCCAGGTCGATCATCTGACGCGAACCCGATGCGCGCATCGGCGGCGTGTCACCGGTTTGTCACCACTCGCGCATGACACCGGTCCCTTGCGAGTCGGTGACGTTCGGTCAAACATGGTGCAATGGACCGGGTCGTGCTTCGCCACACGCTGCTGGTGTGCACGGTGTCGTTGGCCACAGTGCAGATCGTCGGGTCGGTGCGGACCGGAGATCTTCCCGGCAACGGCGACTCGTGGCCGCTCGGGGCTACCGCCGTCGCGTACGGGCTGCTGGGTTGGGTGATGGTCGGTCGTCGGCCGGCGCTGGGGCTGGGATGGATGACGAGTTGGGGTGGGCTCGTCGCAAGCGTGTCCTATGTGGCGAGCTGGTGGGCGGCCGACGCGATCGGGCACGGGACTGGGGTAGGAACGGCCGGTGCGTTGGCGGCCTGGCTCGCGGTGTGGACTCCGCCGCTTCCGATCGTCATGGTGATGACGATGCCGCTGGTGTTGATGCCGGACGGGGCACCGAGATCGAGGCGTTGGGCTCGGTTCGGCTGGGTGACGGTGGGCGTCGTTGGTCTGACGAGCATTGGCTCCGCCATCTTGGCTGGAGGGGTCGCGAGCCAGGGAGCCGCGGAACTGGTGAACGGCAGCGGCGTGAGCCGGAGCACCGGTGCCGATGGCGCGCTCGGCCTGTCGGCGCTTGCGTGGCTCGTCGCCAGCGTTGCCACGCTGGTCGCCGTCATCGGCATCGTCGTCGCGCGGCGGGCCGCCACGGGTGAGGCGCGCCGCCAGTTCAGCTGCGTGTTGACCGGGGCAGGCGCGGTCGTGGCTTCGGTGGTCGCCACGAGCCTCGTCGATCCACTCAGCGGTGGACGCCTCCACGCTCCGGAAGCGCTGGGCGCCGTGTTCTGGCTGGCCATTCCCGCGTCGATCGCAGTCGCGGTCACCCGATACAGGTTGTACGACCTCCACGTTTTCATCAACCGCACCGTGTTGGTGTTCGGCGTCGGAGCGGGACTCGTCGCCGCTTACATCGCGCTGCTGGTGCCCGTTGCGGCAATCCTCGGAGCGCCGTTCCGGCTCAACCCCACAAGTGTCGTGGCGGCCGCCATGGTCGGAGTCCTCGCTGCGTTGGGGGGTCGGACCATCCAATCGTGGATAGACCGCTGGTTCGGTCGCGATGCCCGCGTGGCTTCGGTCGCCAGCCGGTTCGACGCCGACCCGGTGTTCCCGGCCGCTCTCGACTCGGCGCGCCAACGGCTGGTCGACACAGTTCGAGAGGAGCTTCGGCTCGGATGGGTTGAGTTCCGACGCTCGGATGACGCGCCGATCAGCTCCGGCGTCCGTGTCGGCCCGTCGCTGGACCTCGTTCTAACGACGGGTTCGGGGGATGTTGCGACGATCAGCGCCACCGGCCGAGCTGGCGAAACCCTCTCGCGCCGCGACGCCGACAACTTGCGCAACATCGGGCACTATGTCGCCCTCGCGGCCGAGGCCATCGCCACGGCGGAGCAACTGCAGAACGCAGAGCGGGCTCTGCGCACCGCCCAGTCCGACGAACGTCGCCGCGTGCGACGCGACCTCCATGACGGCATCGGACCCACACTCGCGGCAGTCCGCCTCAAGCTCGTCGCCTACGCCCGATCGGCGCCGACCTCGGAGCTGCTGGCCGACTCGATCGTCCAAGTGTCGGACGCGATCCGCGAGCTCCGCAGAATCGTCGACGGCCTGCGGCCGTCGATCGTTGAGGACGTCGGTCTCCTCGCCGCGGTGAAGATACTCATCGCCGATCTCGCTTCCGCGACAAACATCCAGTTCGACCTCGACGCGCCAGTGCAGCTCCCCGACGTCCAGGCAACAACCGCAGCCACGGCATACCGGATGATCGCCGAGGCCACGACCAACGCAGCCCGACACAGTCGGGCGCGCCACTGCCGGATCTCGCTGTCAGTAGAGGGCGCCCATCTCCAGATCGCGATCTGCGACGATGGCCAGGGTTTCCATGAGACGGTGGTCAAAGGAGCCGGGCTCCGATCAATCGAAGCCCGCGCCCATGAGTCCGGAGGCTGCGCCCATGTGTCGAGCGTGCCTGGCGAGGGCACCACGGTCGAGGCGACCCTCCCATGGGCGGTCGGGTCGTGACGACACCACTGCGCGTTGTTCTGGCCGACGACCATCCGGTCTACCGCAATGGCCTGGCCCGCCTTCTCACCGAGCTGGGCGGCTTCGAGGTGGTCGGGCTGGCAGCCGACGGCGCCGAAGCCATCAAACTGGTTGCCGAACATCGGCCCGATGTCGTCGTCATGGACCTGCGCATGCCCGGCATCGATGGCGTCGAGGCGATCCGGCAGATCCTGGCCGCCGACCCCGACATCGGCGTGGTCGTCCTCACCATGTTCGACGACGACGTCTTGTTACACGCGGCCATTCGCGCCGGAGCCAGGGGCTACCTGCTCAAGGACGCCGACGACACACAGATCGCCAGAGCACTCATCTCCATCGCCAGCGGCGAGGCCGTCTTCGGTGAAGCAACCGCCCACCGGCTCCTTGCGTCGATCGCGGACCAACCCTCGCCCCACTCAGTACGGCCACTCCCCCAACTCACCGCCCGCGAATTCGAGATCATCCAAGTGATGGCCCGCGGGCTCACCAACCAGGAGATCGCCAACACGCTCTACCTCAGTGAGCGAACCGTCAGGAACTACGTCTCCAACATCTTCACCAAACTCGGGGTCGACAACCGCGCCCAGGCCATCACCCTCGCCCGGGACGTCGGCGTGGGCGAGCGGTGATGATCGGCGCACCCCCGCACATCAGAACCCGCCGTCGCGTTCGCCGAAACGCCAGATCCTTCGTTTGCCGACTTCCTGTACCTCCCCTTCACGGTCGTCATCTCGTTCGCGACATCTGATGCGGCTGTGTAGACATCACGCTCCGCTTGTCCTTCAATCTCAGCGCGGCCGGACGCGAGATGAGATCGGCGTCTGGTCGACGTGCATGACTATCGCGATCGAGCGCCTCAGATCACCGTCGAGCTGCAGGCCGCATGGCGATCAGACATGCGTCGTCGTTGGTGTCGCTGAGCGGGATGTGCAGGAGTGCGTCTGCGAGATCCTCGAGTGTCGGTGAGGTGCGCACGGCGCTGATTGCGCAATGTCGGAGATCCTCGAGCGAGTCGTCGATCAGTGTTTGTCGCTGTTCGTAGAGTCCGTCCGTGCAGAGCAGGACTGTGTCGCCGATCTGCAGGGAAAGCGAATGATTCCGGGGGGCACCAACGCCGTAGGCGAGAGGCGGGCCGGGCTGGACCTCAGCGAAGAAGGCGTCACCGCCACGCAACACGAGCGGCGGAAGATGGCCCGCGGAGGCGTACGTGAGCAGACGGTCCGCCGGCCGGTACCGGGCGTCGAGCACCGTCGCCATCTGATCGGAGCCCTCGAAGGCTTTGCTGGCAAGTCGCAGTGTGTCCCCGGGGTCGTGTCCTTCCAGAATGTAGGCGTGGACGTGGGCTTTGAGGCGAGTCATGTTTGCAACTGCGGCCAGTCCGTGCCCGGAGACGTCACCGATTGTGATTGCGATCTCGGCGTGATCGACGGGTGTCCACTCGTACCAGTCGCCGCCAACGTTGGCTGATCGATAGCGGCCGACGATTTCGATTCCGTTCGGGACGACCATCGGGGGGGCGCGACGATGTGCTGGATCGCGATCGTGAGCTGTTCGAGCGAATGCTCGTGCGCGTCGATTGTCGCGATCTGTTCGATCTCGGTGGCTGCGAACGTCAACAGGTCCTGTAATGCACCAGCGAGGTGGTTCGGCCACACCGTGGTGTAATCGTTGTAGACGCAGAGCGCGCCCAGCATCACACCGTTCGAGTTGCGAAGCGGCACGCCGAGGTACGAGCCCACCTGTCCAGACGCGACCGGGAACAGGTCCCGAACCCAAGCGTGCCTCGCGGCGTCACCGATGACGACGCTCTGCCCGGCCGCCATCGTCACCGAGCACAAGCTGTCCGGGATCGGTGTGCCCTCGATCGACGGGGCGATCCCGTGAGCGACCGGCACGTACTGGGCGTCGCCGATCAGAGAGATCTGGGCGAACTTGCTCTCCGCAAAGGCCGCCGCGAGATCAACGACACGTTGCAGCGTCGCCGACTTGGCAAGTGCCACACAGTCAAGTCCCTCAACAATCGCAGACCGGGCAGGATCGGCGAACACGGTCCAATCGAGGGTCGGCTCGACAGCATCGAGCCAATCCGCAGATGCGTCGTCGTCGATCATTGTCGTCCTCCAGCTCCCCAACAAACCTCAATCAGCATCACTCGAAGATGCCGGGGTCTGGGGCTCAAGAACGTGCGCCAGCATCATCTCACAACCCCGACGACAGTCAACACGTGTGCAGTCCGCCGAGGCCAACGTCTTGGCAGTAAGGCGCTTCGAGCGCGCGCGTGTCACGCAGGCGGGCGTCAGTCAGGCGCCGGCCAGTTTCCGACAGCGCTCAACTCCTCGGTTTGATCGCTTTCGGTGCCGGGTATCAGCCTCAAAAAGTTGCTGTTGCTCCGAACCCTGGCAAACGCGTGATTTGGGCGCGGCGCGAGGAGCCACGTGATCGTGAATCGTAGATCGGTCGATGAGGCCATAGGGGCGAATGATGCCGCGCTTCGACGAGCAGCGGCGGTCGAGTCGGCGTGCGTGGCCATGACCCAAGACCGTCTGCAGCAGACAAGTCAGACTTTCAGACAGATCGCGCAACGTCACTCATCGTCGTCGTAGAGGACCGGCTC
>JANMQX010000065.1:0-32627 GCA_031370745.1 Ilumatobacteraceae bacterium | reverse complement strand
TCGACATCGACATCGGTCCAACACGACACGGCATCACCCGCGGCCACACGATCTACTTCTTCGACCCGGTCGGCAACCGCAACGAGGTGTTCACCGGTGGCTACAAGACCGACACCGATTGGGAAACCATCACGTGGACGGAGGATCAGTTGGGCAAGGCACTGTTCTACTACGAGAATCGTGTCATCGACTCGTTCGTGTCCATCTACACATGAGCATCACGCGCGACGACGCGCCGCTGTACCTCGCCAAGTACGAGCGGCGCCGGGCAGAGCCGGGCGGCTCGATCGAAGGCGAAGGCGACGAACCGGCGTTCATGCTGCGTGCCCGCGAGCGTTCGACGTTGCGCGCCCTCGAAGAGCTCGACCGCGTCACAGCGCCCCCGGGGCGCACAGAGGAGTTCGCCAGGGAGACCGTGTCTCCCCGCGAGCAGTTCCCTGGTGAGTTCCGCAAGCGGATAACCACCTCGATCGACGTTCGCCTGATCCGCCACGGCCAGACGCAGGGCTACATCACCGATGGCGCGCTGACTCCGCTCGGCCGCTGGCAGGCTCATCGCAAGGGTCAGGATCTAGCAAAGGGCCTGAAGGAAGGGATGACCGTCAGGTTCCCGCACGCGCCGACGGCCCGGGCCAGTGAGACAGCAGAAGGGGTGCGCAGCGGCGTGCTGCAAGCACTCAGTCGCTACGGCATCCACGACGTCATCGTCGAGGACCCGTTCCCGCATGACGCGTTCAAGAACTTCCAGGTCTGGGCCGGCGGACGCGAGGTCGACGTGACTGCAGCGTTCCAGGAGTTCGCCCAGATCCACGAGGGCTACCAGCGATTCGGCGTCGGTGACCGGCCGGGTTGGATCACCGAGATGAACCGCTTCTACCGCGTGCTGCAAGCCGGTGGCGATCCCATCACCGTGTGGCTGACCCAACCGCTGTTCTACTTCGAGCCGCCGATGATCGTCGTGCGCCGGCACTGGCAAGGCATCACCCAGATCATCGACGAGAGCGGGCCCAACACGGCGATCTACATGAGCGGCCACTCCGGTCCGATTCGTGCAGTCGCCGCGTCGGCGGTCGGTCACGATCCCGGCGAGCCGAACAACACCGAAGATGTGCGCATCAAGGTCTACGACGATCACGAGCACGCGGTGCTGACCTATCGCGGCCGTGGCCTCGAACTCGAGATCCCGACACTGGCCACGCCCACCTGGTACGCATGACTGTCGACGCCGGTCCAGACGCCAAACCGGATGGCGGCGGCTTCCCCGGCTTCGGCGAGCCGCCGGTCACGACCGTCTTGATGGTCGACGGCGTCGAGTACTCGATCCTCGCCGACCCGACGATGGCCGCGCTGAAGGCCATCCGTGAGATTGCCGAGCACGTCCGGCCGCGGCGCGGCTGCCAAGAGGGCATCTGCGGCAAGTGCGAGTCGAAGGTCGACGGCGAGGACACCCGGTTGTGCATCACCCCCATCGGCACCCTGATGGGTGCAGTGGTGGTCACCCCGGCCCCTCGCAAGAGCATCTGGGGGTAGATCAAACCCGAAAAAAATAGAAGCCCGATCGTCGGGCGGCGATCGGGCTTCCAGGTGTAAATAGGGATACGACCCTTCCGCTGGACGGGCTTGCGGGGTCGGTGTCATTCTTCTTCGTTTGCGGTGCGGCCTGCCATTGCACCTTCGTACTAGTACCTCTCCGTGGTACCGATACTTCGCCCTGTGGTCGCAGCGTCGTTGCTCGTTCAGCCTCGGCCGGCGGCGATGACGTGCACATCTGGCGCCGGGCGACCGGGTGACTCGACCGTCGTCGTCGCCCAGCCGAGGTAGATCAGGCCGCTGATGTGCGTCTCAGGCTCGAAGCCGCACAATTCGGCCACCACGTCATTGGCGCCCTTCGGGCACGACCCCCAGTAACTGCCCAAACCCTGTTCGGTGGCTGCGAGCAACAGGATCTGAATCCCCGCGGCGACCGCATCGCGATTCTCTGCGGTGCGCAGTGGTGAATCGCCAGGCGCCGAGCCGACGACCAACGTGACGGGTGTTCGCATGTACTTCGTTCGCGTTTTTTCGACCTTCTCGGGTGGATCGCCGTGACGTTGCATCGCATCGGCGATGACTTCGCCGAGCCGTGCTCGGGCGTCACCGTCGGCAATGGCGAACCGCCACGGCCAGGTCCGCTTGTGGTTCGGTGCCCACTGGGCAAGCTCGCACAAGTCTCGAAGCACGTCGTGGGGAACCGGCCGTTGCTTGTCGACGAGCATGCTCGTGCGGCGGCTACGAATCAGCTCGGCAAGGTCGGACGATTGCACACCCCCATCATCGCAGGGCGGGCGGTTGCATCGCCGCCCCCTTCGTTCCGATTGTCGGAACAGTGACCTTGAGACATGACGCCCACGGTGCGACAGTGCCGAGACACGACAAACAAGGGGGTCGCCAGATGTCGTTCGATGGTGAGGCATACGTAGACGAGATGCGCCACGAGTTGATCTCGTCGGGTCGAACGCTCGACAAGGCCCGCTGGGTCGAACGAGTGGTGCAAGGAGAGGCGACGAAGGAGGACTTGGTCGGCTGGGCCAGGCAGCACTACCACGGCGTGACGTACCACACCCGCCGTTTTCTTTCGATCTGGCTGGGGCGCATCCCATACGAGATGACCGAGAGCGTGATCGAGAACATCGGCGAAGAGGTGCTCGGCATCCAGTCGAAGTCAGGGCACGGTCACCTGCACTGGCTGTTCGAGTTCACCCGTGCACTTGGCGCACCCGACGAAGACATCACCGAGGCCACACCCAACGTCGAGGCGGTGCTCAGCGAAAGCTTCCTGTACAACCTCGCTCATCAGCGGCCGTGGTACGAGTTCCAGTTCGGCGCAAGTCTCGGCATCGAGAATCAGATCCCGCCTGCGTACATCCGCGCGGTCGAAGGCTTCAAGCATCACTACGGCCACATGCTGAACCCCGACGACTACGCCTTTCACACGATCCACATCATGGTCGACGAGGATCATGGTGGTCACGTGGGCGAGTTCGCCGAGCGCTACCTCGACACCGATGCAAAGCGGCGATCAGCGCGCGCCGCGTACTTCGCCGGAGCAGAGGCCACCCGTCGCTGTTGGGACGCATACGAAGGGGTGTCGTGGTAGTGGCGGACCACGCCATCTTCTTCCACGAGTATCAAGCAGCCGACCAGCCGATCGTCGGTGGAAAATGCGCCAGTCTGGGCGCAATGACTCAAGCGGGCCTTCCCGTTCCGCCCGGATTTGCCGTCACGACTCACGCCTTTGCTGGGCTACCAGCTGTCACAGGCACTGCGTTCGCCACCAAGTCGATCAAGACCGGCATGCGGTTGCGTGTCGACGGCGACAACGGCGTGGTCACGATCCTCGACTAGCCGCCCGGGTCAGCTCACGGTTGTCGCAACGAACGAGCTGACCAGGTCGACCCAGCGGTTCCACAGCTGCGGCGGATAGTCGTGGCCCATTCCCTCGATCGTTTCGAATCGGGCATCCGGAATCAGCTCGGCGGTGCGCAGGCCGCCGGTGATGTCGATCAGGGTGTCGCGATCGCCGTGCATGACCAACGTCGGTGTCATCACGTCGCGAAGTCGATCGGCGCGCGGCTCCGATCCGCCGATGGCACGGAACTGGCGTGCGGTGCCGGATGGATGGAAGCTGCGCTCGAAGGCCCGTTCGGCATCGCGCCGCCATCTGGCCTCGTCGGCAAACTCCGGGCTACCCCAGACACGAAGGCCGGCAACGGAATGGGCGATGAACGATTCGCGATCCGTCGCCGGC
This sequence comes from Ilumatobacteraceae bacterium, assembly GCA_031370745.1. Taxonomy (GTDB): domain Bacteria; phylum Actinomycetota; class Acidimicrobiia; order Acidimicrobiales; family Ilumatobacteraceae; genus JAENVT01. Next base: position 28,840 of record JANMQX010000065.1, on the reverse strand, counting down.
GGTGCCGTCAGCAAGGCGAACGCCTCGGGCGTGGGCTCGCCGTACCCGGGTTCGCCGGTGCGTGACATCACTGATGTCATCGACAGCAACCGATCTGGATGCTCGATCGCCAACACCTGCACGATCATCCCTCCCATCGACAGGCCCATCACATGGGCTTGTTCGACATGCAAGGCGTCGAGCACGGCAATCGCGTCGGCTGCCATGTCGGAGAGGTTGTAAGTGGTGCCGTTCTCGTCGGTGGGCATGTCGTCGAACTTGGACGACAGTCCCACATCGCGATTGTCGAAGCGCACGACCCGCAGCCCGCGGGCGGCGAACATCTCGCACCAGTCCTCGTGATAGTTGATGCATTGGCTGCCGAGGCCGTTGACCAACATCAGCGTTGGATCGGCCGGATCGCCGAACGACTCGTAGAAGATCTCGCAGTTCGCGTTCATCGCCGTGGCCATTCTGCGACGGTATCTCATGCACGCGTTCCGTCGGCGGGAACGGAGGCGTTGCCGGCTCGAGTCGACGCTGATCAACTCTTCGCGTGATGTCCGCCCTACCACTGAAGCACCTGCTGCTCGATTTCGGTGGCCCGGTGCTGCTGACGCCGTTCGAGCTTGTCGACAAAGCGGCGGCAACCTTGGGACCGTTGTCGTGGCGCGGGCCGTTCGACCCCACCACCGATCCGGAGTACGTCAGTTGGCAGGCGGGTCACATGACCGAGCGCGAGTACTGGCTGATTCGCGGCGAGCCGTACGGTCTCGACCTGCATGGGTTGATGCGACATTTCTACGAGCCGGCAGGCGACTACCTCGTGCGTCCTCAGATGGCTGATCTCGTCACCCGCCAACGCGCAGCGGGTCGCGTGGTCGGCGTGTTGACCAACGACATGGACGCATTCCACGGACCCGCATGGAAGACGGGTCTTTCTGTGATCGGGCAATTCGATTTCATCATCGACGGCTCGATCACCGGCTACCTGAAACCCGATCCGCGCGCCTTCCGTACGGCCCTCGACGCATTTGGCGGTCCCGATCCTGGCGACGTGGTGTTCGTCGACGACCAGCAGATCAATCTGCGCGGCGCCGAAGCCGTCGGCCTCACCACCGTGCACTTCGATCCGACCGACCCAATCGCCTCCTTCGAGCGGATCGAAGCAGCGTTGGTGTGAGCGCGCCTACTTCGGAAATGTGACCGTGGCGATGCGCTCTTCGGTGCCGCGCACGACCGTGAGTGTCAGGGTTTCGGTGGCGGCACCCAAGGAATCGTGGAGAGCTTCGATCGACACGAGGGGAGTGTCGCCGGCCGCAACCAATAGGTCGCCCTCGGCGATTCCGGCAACGGCGGCCGGACCATCGTCCTCGACGCCGCGTACAAGCAGACCGTCGCGCGGTGGCAGGCCGACGGACGCACGCAACTTCGCGGCGACTTCGGGCGGCGCCAATGCGATACCGAGTCGAGGACGCACGACCGACTTACCGGCGGAGAGATCGTCGATGGTCGAGCGCAACGAGGCATCGATCGGTCGAGCGACGTAGAACCCGCGCCCGATGCGGTGGGTGTTCAATCCGACGACCCGCCCATCTGCATCGGCGACGGGTCCCCCCGAAGAGCCTCGAACGAGCGGTGCCGTGTGCTCGACGCCACCGTGCACCTGCCGGCCACGCGGACCATCGAACGCCAAGTCGACCGCCGACACCATCCCGAACGAGATGCGCGGCCGATGGCCACCTCTGCTGAGGGCGAAGACCACGTCGCCGGCCTCGGGCAAATGCTCGGCCCATGTCGCAGGAGTGGCCGATCCTGTGTCGACCTCGAGCACGATGAGATCGCCGTCTTCGTCGGAGCCGGCAACTGATCCCTGCTCGGAGTGTCCGTCGGCGAAGGTCACCAACGTGGTGCGATCGCGCAGGTTGTGGGCGTTGGTCAGGACCTTGCCTGCAGAAATGACGAGGCCGCTGCCGCGGCCATCTTGGCCGATGCTGACAACGGAACCGCCCAGCGTGGCGACCACTGAACGAGCGGTGCTGGAGAGATCGTCGACGACAGACATGGCATGCTCCCTTGCTGCTGGTTACTAGCTACGCACTAGTAACTACTGAATTACTAGTAAGCTACCAGTATGTCGGCAAACCTTGCTCACGCGCTCGAGATTTTGGGCGACCGGTGGACGCTGCAGGTCGTCGCTGGTCTGCTTGAGGGTCCACGACGCTTCGGTGAACTGGCGGGATCGCTGGACGGGATCGCACCCAACGTGCTGACGGCGCGGCTTCGTCAGCTCGAGCGTCAAGGCCTCGTCGTCGCCACCCCCTACAGCCAACGACCGGTCCGCCTGGCCTACGCGCTCACCGACAGCGGGCGCGAGTTGGCAGGCGCGATCTCGCTGCTGTCGGCGTGGGGAGCGCGCCAGACCGGGCGCTCCGAGGGACCTGTGCACAGCTCGTGCGGCACAGCCTTGGAGACGATTCTGTATTGCCCGACCTGCGAGCGACCTGGCGAAACCGGGGTCTCGGCGCTCGTGCGCTGGATGTAGATCGACGGCTCGGGCCGCGGCCGGGCCATGTGCGGGTCATCGACTCTTAGTCGGGCCACGCGACAGAACCGGCGTCAGGAACCGAGAAGTTGAGCGCGGAGATCGCGCTTGACGAACTTGCCGTTTGCATTGCGCGGCAGTTGTTCAGTGAGGAACCAGATCGTCGACGGGATCTTGTACTTGGCGATTCGAGACGCCAAGAATTCCCGGAGCTGTTCTTCGCTCAGGGTCGCGGCGGGATGCAGCACGAGAGCTGCACCGACCACTTCGCCGAGGCGGTCATCGGGGATGCCGAAGACAGCCGCTTCGGCAACCGCGTCGTGCTGGTAGATCGCTGCCTCGACCTCGCTGCAGTACACGTTCTCCCCGCCGCGCAGAACCATGTCTTTGGCCCGGTCGACGATGAACACGAAGCCGTCGTCATCGATGCGCGCAATATCGCCGGTGTTGAACCAGCCATTTCGGATCGCATCTGCGGTCGCCTCTGGACGGTTGAGGTAGCCCTTGATCACGACGCTGCCGCGTACGCAGAGTTGTCCGACCACATCGGGTCCGGCAGCGAGGTCGTTGCCATCATCGTCGACGAGCTTGGCGTCGAGTGTCGGCACGATTGGACCGGCGGAACTCGGCTTGGCCAGATACAACCGTGCTGAATTGGCGGTGATGATGCCATGAGTCTCGGTGAGCCCGTAGCCGGTGGCCGGGACTCCGTTGCGCAGCGCCTTGTCGATCTTGTCGACAAGATCGGGCTGGACCGGCGCGCCTCCGCCGGCCATTCCTACCAACGAGCTGGTGTTGCGCGTTGCCCAATCAGGGTGCGAGAGCAGCTCCCGGCTCATGGTCGGCACGCCGCTGAAGTTGGTGACCTGTTCACGTTCGATCAATTCGAGGGCCCGGCCCGGGTCCCACTTGCGGGTGAACACGACTCGTCCGCCGGCGAGCGTCGCCGGATGCAAGATGCAGTTGCACGCCGTCACATGAAACAGTGGCGTCGGTGCCATCAGCACCACCTGGCTGGGCGCGGACGGTGGCGTGGCGGGGGCGGCAGAGCGCCCAGCTGCCACTGCTTTGGCCTCGGCCATCGATATGGCCGTCGTCATGTAGACGATGTTGAGGAGGTTGTGAATCGAACCACGATGGGTCAACTGAGCGCCCTTCGGTGTGCCGGTCGTGCCCGACGTGTAGAAGATGCAGGCATCGTCATCGGGATCGACGTCGACGTCGGGCAACAGCGCGGGAGCGGTGTCGGGCACGACCACGTCGTCCCAACGTGGCGAATCCACCGGCAGCGGCGCAACCGTACGGACGCTGATGAGGTGCACGAGTGCCTTCGAACGCACAGCGTCGAGAACGGGCAGCACACGTGCGACGCGCTCGTCGTCGGCGATCAACACCTTCGGCTGCGAATCGGTGAGCGCGAACTCCATCTCGGCGCTGGTCCACCAGGCATTCATACCGACGACCGCGGCACCAATCGACACGGTCGCCCAATAGGCGATGACCCACTCGGGATAGTTACGCATCGCAAGCGCGACACGATCGCCGCGCTCGACCCCGCACGTCTCACGCAAGTAGTGCGCCAGCGATCGAACTCGAGCATCGACCTCGGCGTAGGTCATCCGCTCGTCTTCGTACACGATGTATGTCTTGTCGGCATGCGCAGCCGTCAATTGCCACAAGACGCGCAACGTCGGGGGAGCGGCGGTGAAAACCCGCATCGGCGTGCCACGGACCACTATCTCGGTGGTTGCGAAGGGACCACTGTCGAGTTCGGATCGGGCGGCGCGATAGAAATCGATCACTGCGCCATCATGGCGTCAGTCAGTCGTTGTGATGCAGCGCGGCGTTGAGACCTTCCCAGGCGACCGTTCGCGGTATCGCCTCCACGGCACCTGTCTGGCTGTTTCGCCGGTACAGCAAACCACTGGAGCCGCTGAGCAGCCTGGCCTTGACAACGTTGCCATCGGGCATCTTCACGAGGGTGCCGGCGGTGACGTACAAACCGGCTTCGACCACGCACTCGTTGCCAAGACTGATCCCGATGCCGGCTTCGGCGCCCAGGAGGCAGCGCTCGCCGATCGTGATCTGATCCTTGCCACCACCCGACAACGTGCCCATGATCGAGGCTCCGCCACCGATGTCGCTTCCATCACCGACGATCACGCCGGCAGAGATGCGGCCCTCGACCATCGAGTGACCGAGGGTGCCGGCGTTGAAGTTGACGAACCCTTCGTGCATGACCGTGGTACCGGGTGCCAGATGCGCGCCGAGGCGCACGCGGTCGGCGTCAGCGATCCGTACTCCGCTCGGCACGACGTAATCGGTCATGCGCGGGAGCTTGTCGACCCCGTGGACGGTGAGGATCTGGCCGGCATGCCGCATCCGCCATCGCACTTCGTCAACCTGGCCGACCGCGACCGGGCCGATGTTGGTCCAGGCGACGTTGGTCAAGAGGCCGAACAGACCTTCGAGGTTGATGGTCCGCGGCTTGCACAGCCGGTTCGACAGGAGATGGAGTCGAAGGTAGAGGTCGCTTGCCGAAGTAGGCGAAGCATCGAGATCAATTGATGTCTCCTCAGCGCGCACATCGACGCCGCGCACGTCATCGTGTCGTTGGATGCCGGCCTGCTGCGCGTCGATCGTCGGCTCCGGCATCTCGCCGAGCCCCACCTGCGGGAACCAGGCATCGAGCAAGACGCCGTCCGCGTCGAGCGTCGTCAACCCGCGTCCCCACGCCGTGCGGCTCACCTACAGCACCTCCGGACGAAGCGTCGGGAAGAGGATGACTTCCTTGATCGAACTGACACCCGCGATCAGCATCGCCACGCGGTCCATCCCGATTCCGAGTCCACCTGTCGGTGGCATGCCGTACTCGAGTGCGCGCAGGTAGTCCTCGTCGACGGTGCCGGCTTCGATGTTGCCGGCTTCGCGCGAGGCTCGTTCGTCCTCGAATCGGGCCCGTTGCTCGACAGGATCGTTCAGCTCGCTGTATCCGTTGGCCAACTCGCGCCCGTTCACGAACAGTTCGAATCGTTCGGTCAAGAACGGGTCGTTGCGATCAGTCCGGGCGAGAGGTGATATCTCCACGGGATGACCGGTGACGAACGTCGGCTGGATCAGCGCTGACTCGGCCTTTGCCTCGAACAGCTCCTCGATGATCTTGCCGCTGCCCCACGATGTGTTGTAGCCAACCCCGTGCTTGTCGGCGATGACGCGCAACGCTTCGACAGGCATCGAGGGATGAACCTCGACGCTGATCGCCTCGCTGGTCAGATCGATCATGCGCGCCCGTCTCCAGGGTTGAGCGAGGTCGATCTGCTCGTCGCCGATCGCAACGATCGACGTGCCGGTGGCATCGATGGCGGCGCCAGTGATCAACCTCTCGGTGATGTCGATCATCTCCGAGTAGTCAGCGAACGCTTGATAGAGCTCCATCATCGTGAACTCCGGATTGTGGCGCGTGGAGATTCCTTCGTTGCGGAAGATCCGACCGATCTCGAACACCCGCTCCATGCCACCGACGATCAATCGCTTGAGGTGCAACTCCAACGCGATGCGCAGGTACAGCTGCATGTCGAGCGTGTTGTGATGCGTGACGAATGGTCGGGCGTGGGCGCCACCCGCCTCGAGGTGCAGCACCGGCGTCTCAACTTCGATGAAGCCTTCGGAGTGCAGCGTGCGACGGAAGCTGGCGATGATCTCGTGACGGATGCGAAATGCCCGCCGCGCCTCTTCGTTGACGATCAGATCCGCATAGCGTTGACGGAAGCGCGTGTCGGTGTCGGTCAGTCCGTGCCACTTGTCGGGCATCGGCCGTACGGCCTTCGCCAGCAACTCGACGCGATCAACGTTGACGCTGAGCTCGCCCTTGCGTGTTGTCATCACGGTGCCCTCCACGCCGAGCCAATCACCGAGATCGAACTCGCCGAACGCGGCGAATCCCTCCTCGCCGACGACCGACTTGGAGACGAACAGCTGCACGTCGCCCGCGCGATCGACGAGGGTGGCGAAGATCAGCTTGCCCTGCTGGCGGCGCAGCATCATTCGCCCGGCGACGGTCACACGATGGTCGGTCTCGTTGCCGGGCTGCAGTGCGTCGAACTCGGCGCGCACCTGATCGAGCGTGTGGGTCCGGTCGAACCGGTATGGGTACGGGTTGACACCCGCGTCGCGCAGCGCCCCGATCTTGTCGAGCCGCTTGGCCTTCTCGACCGCCAAGCCGCTGCCGCCGGCATCTCGCTCGACATCGGGTTCTTCGTCGCTCACAAGGGCATGACGGTAGTGCTTCGGTAGGGCTGACCGCGAGCGGTTTCCACCTCGCTGGTAGGTTGGTCGACGGCATGATCCGTACCCGACTGACACGAACTGCGACATTGTTGGTCGGCGCGTCGACGATGTGGGCGGCGATTCCGGGCTCCGCGGCGGGACCGGCTGCGGTCGTCACCGTGGCCGCCACGGGTGGCGCGCCCGCCCGCAACGTCACGCAGTCGGGCGATCTTGTCTCGATCTACAACTTCGGCCCGCTTCAGCCGGCCGTCACCGACGCCGCGATCAAAGCTGCAGCCACCGCCGGCGGATGGGGTGTCGTCGCCCGCGGATTCGGGATCGGACTTGTTCAGGTCACGCGCGGCGGCGTGCCGATTCATCAAGCGCCGTTGCCGCTCGGATCGTGGTACTTCCCCACGTCGATCACCGCGATACCGCTCGATGCGATCGGCGCGGCGATGGGTCGCGGCGTGTCGAGCATCATCAGCGCAAACCAGGTCGTGATGGGTGAGACTTCGGCCAGTCTCAGCGGTGCGCAGGCCGGCGACGTGGTCGACCTCGTCGCAGCGAATGGCTCGATCGTGGAGTTCCAAGTCGGACGGGTTGCTCCGGATGCAGAGATCGGTGGAACCGAGATCGTGATGTCGACCGCCCAGGCCGATCTGCTCGGCGCCAGCCTGGGCACCAGCGTCCTGATCTACGGCCAGTTCAGTCGCGATGCGCTCGACGCTGCACTGACCGCTGGAGGGCTGAGCACGGACCCGAAGATTCGAGTGCGGCGATCATGGGACCCGTTTGACCCCGACAGCACGATCGGTCTTGCCAAGACCAAGAAGTTCCTCGGCGAGCTCGCCTATACCGTCGGCGCCAACGACTCTGTCTCGGTCGACGACGCGTGGCGCGCTGCGTACGTCCCCGCGGGGCGCGAGCCGTACCCCACTGGTATCCGCGCTGCGTGCAACAAGGTCATCAAGACCGATCTGGCGGCGGCGCTGCAGGCGGTCGTCGATGCCGGCCTCGCCGGAGCGATCGATGTCGCCAACGCCAACACCTTCGGCGGGTGCTTCGGACCACGATTCACACGCATCGTCGGCACACAGCTCGGTACGTTGTCGCGTCACACGTGGGCCCAGGCGCTCGATACGAACACGGTTGCCAACTGCCAGGGGTGCGTGCCGCAGATGGATTGTCGCGTCGTGCGGATATTCCGGGCGCACAACTTCGCGTGGGGCGGCAACTTCCTCCTCCCCGACGGCATGCACTTCGAGTGGGTTGGTGAGCCTCGGAACACCGTCCCGTATCCGTCGAGGTACTGCCCCAACGTGGCTGGCGGAGGCATCGGGTCGTTCGCACTCGGTCGCGACAGCAGAGGTGTCATGTTCGCTGACGATGCCTGGGCACTTGCTGGAGACTGACCGCCGCTAGCCTTTCGTCCCGGTGGCAACTCGATTCGTGATCATCGGCGGCGGGCCGGCTGGTAACACGGCGGCGACATATGCGGCCCGCCTCGGAGCGCAGGTCACGGTGATCGAGCGCGACGTGGTCGGAGGCGCCGCCCACCTGTGGGACTGCATTCCCTCGAAGACGATGATCGCGACCGGCGGGGCGATGAGCTTCTCGCGCCGGATCCACGGGATGGGCCTCGAGCAGCAGACAGCGGAGGTCGACATCGAGGCGCTGACCGTTCGCATCGAGGAGATCAAGAACCGCCTGCAGCAGGGTACGACGCGCCTGCTCGAGAGCCAGGGCGTGCAGCTGCTCCATGGCACGGCGCGAATGCTGAGTGACCACGATGTCGAGCTGGTCACGGCAGAGGGAACTCGCAGCATCTCGGCAGATGCCGTGCTGATCGCAACCGGCTCTCGCCCCCGAATCCCGAATTGGTGCATCACCGACGGCGAGCGAATCCTGACCACACGCGAGTGCTACCCACCGTCGATCTTTCCGGAGAGCATCACGGTGATCGGGTCCGGCGTCACCGGCGTGGAGTTCGTTCACATGTTCAGCAGCTTCGGCGCAAAGGTCACCTTGGTGGTCAGCCGCCAGCAGGTGCTTCCACAAAAGGATCCAGAGGTCGCTGCGGTGCTCGAGGACGACTTCTTGAAACGCGGTGTCCACTTGTTGAAGGGCGCCAGGGCGACATCGATCGAACGCGTCGACGATTCTGTCATCGTGCGTTGCGACGACGGGCGGGTGGTGCACAGCTCGCACGCAGTCCTGGCGATCGGATCGGTTCCCAACAGCGACGGCCTCGGGCTCGATGCCGCCGGGGTCGCGGTCGATGGCGGCGGTTTCGTCACCATCAACCGGCATTGTCAGAGCAACGTGGCCCACGTCTACGCGGCGGGCGATGTCAGCGGCAAGTTGCCGCTCAGCAGCGTCGCCGCCATGCAAGGCCGCAAGGTTGCCGAGCACGTGATGGGGCTACAGAAAGTCGCCCATCGCCACCTCGACTACGACAAGGCGGCCAGTGCCATCTTCACAGAACCGGAGATCGCTGATGTCGGTCTTGCCGAAGCCGATGCCTTTGCCGTCGGCCGCAAGATCCGAGTCACCAAGGTGCCGTTCAGCGCGACGCCGAAGGCGTTGATCAACAACGACTTTCGCGGCTTCGTGAAGATCATCAGTGACCCGGCAACCGGCGTGGTGCTGGGCGGGTCGATCGTCGGTCGCCACGCGGCAGAGTTGATCAGCGTCATCGCGCTCGCCGTCACTGCCAACCTGAAGGTCACCGACATCGTCGAGAGCCTCCTGGTTCACCCAGCCCTCGCCGAGGCGCTCGCCGAAGCGGCGGAGTAGGTGTTCCCTGCCGGCGACGACGTCGCCCAACCCGCCGTACCGGCCGGCTTGGTCCTTGCTCCGATCATTCGGCGGATCGGAGCGCTGGCGCTCGATCAGGTGATCGTCGCCTTGCCCGTGGTTCTGGTCATCGTCGCCCTGGGGTTCAAGCCGTCCGACACGGTCACGTCGCACTCGTTGTTGGTGTTCAACATCGCAGTGACGGCCGTAGCGCTCGTCTATCAGACCGTGATGATCGCGCTCCTCGGCCGCACGGTCGGAAAGCTCGCGCTGGGCACGCGTGTCGTTCGCTCGGTCGACGGCGCTCGTCCCGGGTGGTCGGAGGCTGCGATGCGCGCCTTGTTGCCGCTGTCGCTCGGCGCGATTCCGCGTGTGGGCATCTTTCTCGTCGTGCTGGTCTACTCGTTGGCGCTGTGGACGCCCTTGCGCCAAGGCTTGCACGACAAGGCTGCGGGCACGCTGGTCGTGCGCAGCCCTGCCACTTAGTCGATGACAACCACCACGTCGCCGGCACCCACGGTGTCTCCCGCTTTCACTTTGATCTCCTTTACGGTTCCGGCCTTGTCGGCGGCGATCTGATTTTCCATCTTCATCGCCTCGAGGACCACGACGGCCTGCCCGACCTCGACTGCCTGGCCGACCTCCACGAGAACCTTGACGATCGTGCCTTGCATCGGCACTTCGACGTTGCCGGAACCGACTGCGGCGGCACCGCTGCCGCCTGATGGCCGCGACGTTTTCTTGACCACCTTGGCGGGGCCGGGCGACAGCGGTGCGTCGGGCACCCACATCTTCACATCGAACCGCTTGCCGTTGACCTCGACAGTCGTCGTGCGTTGCACCAACTCTGCGGACTCGTCGTCGACGGAGGCAGGGGGTTTCGGGGCCTCGATCCCGGAGAGGTCGAGCGTCTCTTCGACCCACTTCGTCGAATGCTGCATCGCCTGGAAATCAGGGTGACGCAAGATGGCCAGATCCGCTGGAATCGTGGTGGCCACACCCTCGACGACCATCTCCTCGAGCGCCCCGATGGTTCGGGCAATGGCGGTCGGTCGATCCTTTGCCCAAACGATGAGCTTGCCGACGAGGTTGTCGTAGTACTGGCTGATGGCGTCGCCGCTCTCGTACCCGGCGTCGAATCGGATTCCAAATCCATCGGGCGCCACCAGCTTGGTGATTGTTCCGGGCGACGGGAGGAACTTGCCCCCAGCGGGATTCTCGGCGTTGATGCGCACTTCGATGCTGTGGCCTCTGCGAGCAGCGGTGACCTCTTGCTGCGTCATCGGCAGCGGCTCGCCGCTCGCCACGCGAATCTGCCACTCGACGAGATCGATGCCGGTGATCATCTCGGTGACGGGGTGCTCGACCTGCAGGCGCGTGTTCATCTCCAGAAAGAAGAACTCGTCGTCCTGGTAGATGAACTCGACGGTTCCCGCGTTGAAGTAGCCGACCGCCTTCGCCGCTTTGATCGCCGCCTCACCCATCGCCTCTTCAACACCGGCGGCCATGCCATGGGCCGGAGCTTCCTCGATCAACTTCTGGTGGCGGCGCTGTGCGGAACAGTCGCGAGAACTGACCCACACGACATCACCCTGTTGGTCGCCGATGATTTGGACCTCGACGTGGCGCGGCCACGTGAGATAGCGCTCGAGGTAGATCTCGTCGCGGCCGAAGAATGCCTTCGACTCGCGCTGGGCGCTGTCCATCGCCTCGTGCACCTCGTCGGCGTTGCGAACGACCTTCATTCCGCGACCGCCGCCTCCGAATGCGGCCTTGATGGCCAGCGGATACCCGAACTCGGCACCGAATGCGCTGATCTCGTCGACCGACGTGACGAACTCAGTCGTGCCCGGAACGATGGGCGCGCCACCGCGCAGTGCTGCTTTGCGCGAGCTGACCTTGTCGCCCATCTCGTCGATCGCCTCCGGCGGGGGACCGATGAACGTCACGCCCCGAGCCGTGATCGCTCTGGCGAAGTCGGCGTTCTCGCTGAAGAAGCCGTAGCCGGGGTGCACCCCGTCAGCACCGCTGTCAGCGATCGCCTTGAGGATGGCGTCAGTGTTGAGGTAACTCTCTGCTGCGGTCTGTCCGCCGAGGGCGTATGCCTCGTCGGCAAGGCGCACGTAAAGAGCGTTCCGATCGAGTTCGCTGTACACCGCGACCGTCCGGATCCCGAGGTCGCGGGCCGCGCGAATGACACGGACTGCGATCTCTCCGCGGTTGGCAATCAGGATCTTGGTCAGCACGAGTGCCAATCTTGGTCGATGACCACTCCCGGCGCCACCTGGCAGATCACCATTGTCGACGAGACGGGTAGCACCAATACCGATCTCCTCGCGGCTGCGGCATCCGGCGCCGCTGATCGCAGCGTGTTGATGGCCCGCCACCAAACATCGGGAAGGGGACGCCTCGACCGCCGCTGGGAGGCCCCGCCTGGCACCAACCTCTTGGTGTCGCTGTTGTTTCGCGACGTGCCCGAACATCCCCACGTGCTGACGCAACGGGTGGCGCTGGCTGGGGCGCAGGCATGCTCCGATCTCGCCGGTGTCTCGCCGGAGTTGAAGTGGCCGAACGATCTCTTGATGGATGGCCGAAAGCTTGCCGGTGTGCTTGCTCAGGCGGGCGGAGCGGGAACCGCGTACGTCGTGGTAGGAATCGGAGTGAACATCGGATGGGCGCCCGAAGGAGCGGCGCGACTTGGCGACGACTTCGACCCGGCGGCGGTGCTCGATGCGTTGCTCGCTGCGTACGACGCGCTCCCCGCAGACATCACCGACATGTACCGCGCCAGGCTTTCAACGATCGGCCAATCCGTTCGGGTGGAGCTCGGCCGCTCCGAGGTCGTCGGCAGAGCGTTGGACGTGCTTCCAGACGGGCGCCTGGTCGTCCTCGACGAATGCGGGATCACCCACCGTTTCGACACAGGAGACGTCGTTCATCTTCGGTAGCCCTTCGGCGATCGACGGGGTGCCCGACAAGCAGAGCGGGCCGCAAGTACCCTCGGAGCGTGCTCTCCGCCGACGTTGCCCCACGGTCGCGCCGGCGCCGGCGCCTGCCGAGCATGCTGGCGATGACCGCCCTGGTCGGGGTTCTCGGGGCCACCGGGATGTTGATCGCCGCTCGCAAGACGATCGACTCGGTGGGTCGCGTGCCCAATGTCAGCAAGCATCTCAGTCCCGGCGGAACGGTGGTCGAGAACTTCCTACTCGTCGGATCCGACAGTCGCGCCGGAGCGGATCCAACTGCGCCCGATGCCGGTGGCATCGGCACCGAAGCGGATGTTTCCGGGCATCGCAGCGACACCATCATGATCCTCCGGCGCGACAAGTCGACTGGGAATGCCTCGCTGTTGTCGATCCCTCGCGACCTGTGGGTGCAGGTGCCTGGCCACAACGGCAAGCGACGCGTCAACTCGGCGTTCAACGACGGGCCGGAGGTTCTCGTCCAAACGCTGCAGCAAGAGCTCGGCCTGCCGATTCACCACTTCGTCGAGATCGACTTCTCCGGCTTCAAGTCATTGGTCGAGGCGCTCGGCGGGGTGCAGATCTGCGTCAACTACGCGACCCGCGATGTCAGCACAGGGCTGAACATCACCGAACCGGGTTGTCACATCCTCGACGGGGTGCAGGCACTGGCCTATGCGCGCAGTCGTCACTACGAGGAATTTCGCGATGACGAGAAGTGGCACGAAGACCCGGCGTCGGACCTCGGCAGGACCAAGCGGCAGCAACAGTTCGTCAACCTTGCGCTGCAGACCGCACTGGACCGCATCAAGGTCGATCCTTTCTCGGCAGGCCGCCTGGCGACTGCCATCGGGTCGTCGCTGCGCGTCGACGACGAACTCGACCCGATTGCTGCGGCATCCTCGCTGCGTTCGGCCGTGGCCGGCGGCATCGCCACCTACTCGCTGCCCGTGGTCGGCAAGACCATCAGTGGCAACGCGGTGCTGTTGCTGGGCGACGGCTCCGATGCGGTGCTGGCCTACTTCCGAGGCGAGGGTCCGGCGCCGGCGCCGAATGCCTAGCCGGTCGGCCATACTATGCGACTGTCATGAAGGCTCTCATTCTCGCCGGCGGAGCCGGTACCCGGCTGCGCCCGATCACCCACACCAGCGCCAAGCAACTGGTGCCCGTCGCCAACAAACCGATCTTGTTCTACGGGATCGAGGCGATGGTCGCCGCAGGCATCACCGAGATCGGTGTGATCGTCGGTGACACGCGCGCCGAGGTGATGGCCGCCCTCGGCGACGGCGTGCGTTTCGGAGCGTCGTTCACCTTCATCCCGCAGGACGCCCCGCTCGGCCTTGCCCACTGCGTGCTGATTGCCAGCGAGTTTCTCGGCGACGACGACTTCGTGATGTATCTCGGCGACAACCTGCTCGAGCAGGATCTCGGCGCGTTCGTGCATGCGTTCGAGACTGCACGCGCCGGTGCCGAGCCGCCGACTGCGCAGATCCTACTGAAGCAGGTTCCCGATCCGCATCGCTTCGGCATTGCCGAACTCGACGCGGCCGGGCACGTGGTCCGCCTCATCGAGAAGCCAGCGGAACCGCCGAGCGATCTCGCCCTCGTCGGCGTATACCTGTTCGATCGCACGATCAACGAAGCAGTTCGCTCGATTGCTCCCTCGCCACGAGGCGAATTGGAGATCACCGACGCAATTCAGTGGTTGGTGGATCAGGGCAAGCGGGTGCGTTGCGAGCTGTTGACCGGTTGGTGGATCGACACCGGCAAGCTCACGCCGCTGCTCGAAGCGAACCGATTGTTGCTCGAGAAAATCGAAACCCGCATCGACGGCAAAGTCGACGAGGGCTCGACCATTGATGGTCGTGTCGTCGTCGAGAGCGGCGCGACGGTGACGAACTCCATTCTCCGCGGTCCACTGATCATCGGTGCGGGTGCAAGAATTGCCGACAGCTTCGTGGGACCCTTCTCGGCGATCGGCGACGGCTGCGAGATAGTGAACAGCGAAGTCGAGCACTCGGTCATCATGGAACGAAGCAGGGTCATCGACATCCAACGCCTCGAGAACAGCCTCATCGGTAGAGAAGCGGTGGTCAGCCGGTCGCAGGTTCGACCACGGGCCCTGCGGCTGATGATCGGCGACCACTGCCAGATCGACGTCGAATGAGAGTCAGGACCGCGACATGCCGACAGTGACCGAGAGCGACAAGATCGCCGGGGTGTGGATCGTCGAGCCGTCGATTCACGGCGACCAACGCGGTCTGTTCATCGAGACGTACCGCCGCGAATGGTTTCCCAATGGACGCGAGATGCTCCAGGGCAACCGCGCCAACCGGCAGGCCGGCGCGCTGGTGGGTCTGCACTATCACCTGCACCAGGCCGACTACTGGTACGTGCCGTTCGGCGACGCCCGGGTCGTGCTGCACGACCTCCGCGAAGGTGGTCCGACCGATGGTGAAACGTTGGCGCTCGATCTCACGGGTGACAACCACATCGGCGTGTTCATCCCTCCGGGAGTCGCGCACGGTTTCGCAGCAATCACCGACACAGTCATCACCTATCTCGTCGATGGCTATTACAACCCCGCAGACGAGCTCGGCGTGTTGTGGAGCGACCCGGCGGTCGCCGCCGATTGGGGCGTCGCCGATCCGATCCTGTCGCTGCGCGACCAGAGCAATCCTGTGCGCGCCGATCTGCCTCCCGGCCGCCGTCCCTACTACCCAATGAGACTGTGATGAAACTCTTCGTGACCGGAGCCGCTGGGTTCATCGGCTCCAACTACGTGCGGTGGCTGCAGCAGAACAGCGACGACGAGGTGACCATCTTCGACGCACTGACCTACGCCGGCAACCTGGCCAGCATTCGCGATGTGCTCGATGATCGACGCTTCAACTTCGTGCACGCAGACATCTGCGACGAGGACGATGTGCTGGCGGCCATGGACGGCCACGACGCAGTGGTGCACTTCGCCGCCGAAACACACGTTGACCGTTCGATCAAGGACGGGTACTCGTTTGTGCGCACCAATTGCTTCGGCACCAATGTGCTGTGCGATGTGGCCAGGCGCGTAGGGGTGGCACGGTTCCTGCACATCTCCACCGACGAGGTCTACGGCTCGATCGAGCACGGCTCGTTCAGCGAAACCGACGCGCTCTCGCCACGTTCGCCCTATTCCGCCGCCAAGGCCGGGAGTGACCTGATCGCGCTGAGTTACTTCACCACGCACGACCTGCCTGTGATCGTGACGCGCTGCAGCAACAACTTCGGTCCGTTCCAGTTTCCCGAGAAGGTCATCCCGCTGTTCACCACGAACCTGCTCGACGGCGAGAGGGTTCCGCTGTATGGCGACGGGGGCAACATCCGCGACTGGATCCATGTGCATGATCACAACACCGCGGCAGACCTCGTGTTGCGCAGTGGTTCGCTCGGCGAGATCTACAACATCGGCGCCGGCAACGAGATCACGAACAAGGAGCTGACTGAGCGACTGCTCGAGCTGACGGGGCGCGACGAGAGCTTCATCATGCCGGTGGAGGATCGCCTCGGCCACGATCGTCGCTACTCGATCACTCACGACAAGGTCATCGCTCTCGGTTGGAAGCCGCAGCACAACCTGGTCGACGGGTTGGCTGCCACCGTCGAGTGGTATCGCGACAATCGCGCCTGGTGGGAGCCATTGAAGGCCAGGGCCGGCTTCTAGATGCGGGTGTTGGTAGCCGGTGCGGGCGGGCAGCTCGGCATCGATCTCGTGCGCTGTTGCGAGAGCTCCGGCGACGATGTCGTCGCGACGAGACACAGCGATCTCGACATCACCGACCGCGATGCAGTGCACGGTGCAGTGTCATCGCTTCGTCCCGACGTGGTCATCAACTGCGCCGCGTGGACAGCTGTCGATGCCTGCGAAGGCGATCCGCAAAGGGCGTTCGCGCAGAACGGGCTGGCGGTGCGCTGGCTCGCCGAGAGCTGTGATCGCGCCGGCGCCCGGCTCGTGCAGCTCAGCACCGACTACGTCTTCGACGGCGCGCTCGATCGGCCATACAACGAGTGGGACGAACCGTCGCCGCAAAGCGTCTACGGCGCGTCGAAGTTGATCGGCGAGCGCGAGGCATTGGCGCTCGGCCCGTCAGCGACGGTCGTGCGCACTTCGTGGGTATGTGGGCAGAACGGCTCCAACATGGTCACGACGATCATCCGACTCGCCGGCCAACACACTGAGCTGGCCTTCGTCGACGACCAGGTCGGCCACCCGACCTTCACGTCGGACCTGGCGCCGATGATCCGGCGCCTAGCGGTCGATCGGCGCAGCGGCATCCATCACGTCACCAACCAGACGCCCACTACTTGGTACGGCTTTGCTCGTGATGTCGTCACAGCAATGGGCAAGAGTCCCGACATGGTTCGCCCCATTGCGACCGCCGAGCTGAAACCGGTCCGCCCGGCGCGCCGTCCTGCGAACAGCGTGCTCGACAATGTGGTCCTGCGCGCTGCCGGCATCGAATTGCTCCGCGACTTCGGTGAGCCGCTTCGGGAAACGGTGCAGGCGCTCTCCCAGCGGTAGACCACGGCATTGCTAGCGTCGCTGCCGATGGGCAACCGGCGTGTTCGGGTGATGTGGGCGGACCTCAACGGCTTGTCGCACGGACGATATGTGCCACGTTCGCGGTTGCACGAGCATGGTCACCACGCTGTCACGACTCTGACGATGGGGATCGACGGTGACATCCTGCCGGTCGCCGGATACGGACCCGATGTGGGGTACGCCGACCTTTCAACAGTCCCGTTGGCGGAATCTGCTCGACCGGGCTGGGAGGTCGAAACCGACGTGGCGATCGCCGATCTGTACTACAACGACGGGCCACTCGCCCTGTGCCCACGCGCCGCACTGAAGCGCGCGGTCGAAGCGTGGGCGTCGCTCGGATACGAGCCTCATCTCGGATTCGAGATGGAGTTCTACCTCATGCAGCCCGACCCCGATGCTGCTGGCGGATTCGGTCCGTTGAACCTGCCATCACATCGCGTGTACGGCGTCGGGTTGGGTGGCGACAACACCGGGCTGATGTTCGACTTGTACGACGCTGCAGAGAGATGTGAGCTCGACATCGAGGGGATCATGGGCGAATTTCATCCGGGTCAGATGGAGCTCAACATGAAGTACGGCCCGGCGCTCGACGCCGCGGACCGAGCGTTCATCTGCAAGGAGATGACCCGCGAGCTGGCCGCGCGCAGGGGATACTGGATCACATACATGGGTCGGCCGATGGCCCATCTCGTCGGTAGCGGTCTGCACATCAACCTGTCGTTGACACCGATCCACGGGGGAGCCAACGCGTTCGACGATCCGAACGCCGACCACGGACTGTCATCACTCGCCCGGCAATGCCTCGGCGGCCTCATCGCCCATCACGAAGCCATGGCGGCGATGTCGGCGCCACTGGTCAACAGCTACAAGCGCCTGATCCCCGGAATCATCGCCGGCTACTGGGCGAACTGGGGGCTCGACAATCGCATCAGCACGTACCGCATCCCAGCCGAGCGCGGGGCGCCAACGCGCATCGAGAATCGCATGCCGTGCGGCAGCGCCAATCCCTACCTCGCCGCGGCGGTCATGCTCAATGCAGCGTTGTTGGGAGTGGTCGACGGCCGTGACTGTGGCGACCCTCAGGTCGGCGATGGCGACGCCAAGCCCAACACGGAGCGGCACACACCACACGATCTCGGCGCCGCGTTAGCTGCGCTCGAGGCCGACACGGTGCTGTGCGAGGCAATGGGCCTCGACCTGGTGAATGCGTTCCTCACCATTCGCCACGACGAGTTGGCCAAATGGCAAGCGGCGGACGGAACGTGGGACGTGACGACGATCACACGCTGGGAGCTCGAGCGCTACCTCCCGTACTTCTAGGCGCGTTCGTTGACCTGTTTACGCCTTCACCGCTTGCAACGTGTAGGAGCAGGCGAGACGCCACGGACGATCGATGAGCTGCCATTCCCCGAGGTCCCCCGCCACCATCTGACCCGGTAGGGCCGCCCAGGGCAGGCTCTGGTGTTCGACCAGGCCCGCCAACTGCATACCGGCATCGAGGAGCGCAGTCAGGATTTCTCCGAGCCCGTGGTTCCAGCTGTGTGTGACGTTCTGTGCGAACTCGGCCTCTGTAGCCACGTACGTACCGGGATTCGCGTCGACGATCGGCTCCGGTCGCTCGAAGTACGGATACCCGATCACGAGATCCGCTGTGCGTGACTCGTCGATCGCCCACATCATCGGATGGCCTTCGCGGATGAACAGTCGCCCCCCGGGTCGAAGCAGCGCGGCAACGACCGCCGCCCACGGCCTGATCTCGGGCAACCAGCACAACGCGCCAATACCTGTATAGACCAGGTCGAAGCTGCCAGCCGGTAGCACATTCAACGCGTCGTAGACGTTGGATTCCACGAAGTCGACCGATGTTCCCGATCTGGCCGAGAGACGCTTGGCCTCGGCGATCGACGCGCCGGAGAAGTCGAGCCCGGTCATGTCTGCGCCGAGGCGAGCAAGCGAGATCGTGTCTGTGCCGATGTGGCACTGCAGATGGACACCTCGCACTCCGCGTACGTCGCCCAGCAGCGGGAGGTCAAAGGTGACGACCTCGCTGAGCAGGGTCGGATCGGCGCTGAGCCGATCGAATCCATAGTCGGGCGAGGCAGCATGCGCTGGTGCTCGTTCGTCCCAGTGGGCCCGGTTCAGATCGGTAGAGCGGATCACCGGAACGCTTCGCTGGGATCAGTACGCGCCGGCCGCGACGCGGTTCTGCGCGCGCTGGGCCTCAGCCATGGCTGCGATCTGATCGATCTCTTCGGTTTGAAAGCCGGCCATCTCGCGGAACTTTCGAGCGAGCCGGATCGATGCATCGCGGCCTTCGCCGCGCGAGCCGCGGAAGTTGAACAGGGCATCGACAGTTCGCTGGAACTCCAAAGCCCGGGTCTGACGGTCCTTGTCGTCCTTGGTCAACTCTCGCAGCCACGTGCTGCCCATCTTCACGTGAGTCACCTCGTCGGCCAGCATCCAGTCCTCGCAGAAGTACAACACCGGATCGTTCATCTCGCCGGCGAAGTCGCGCATGGTGGTGAACACGTCGATGGCAAGACCTTCGAGGGCCCGGTTGACGCCGGCGAGACGGAACACAGGGTCTGCGTGGCACGCCGCCTCGAACAACGTCACCGCCTCACTGAACTCACCGATCTCGGTGCCCATGTGCTCGCCGAGACGCAAGCTGATCTCGACGTGACGTGCTTCGTCCCAGCACTGGCGGGCCATGTCGAGCTTCATCTGCAGTGGTGTCTCTTCGGTGGTGTAGTCGAACGCGGTGCGTCCTGCGCCCTCGAGCGCTTGGATCTCGCCGACGAAGATGCCGTGCATCTGCCGCCGGGCGCGGTCGAACGACTCGGCAGCCTCCGGGTCCATCCGCCGATCCTCGCCCTGATCGTTGGGCCGCTCGTCGGCGAAGCGCTCCTCGGTGGTGATGCGGTTGAAGCGGCCGTCGCGCTGCAAGGCTGTCGGAGGTAACTGCGTGCGCATGGCAAAAGCGTAGACGACGTGCGGGCTGGCTGTGAGAGACGCAACCACGCGGCATGATGGAGGATGTGCGCGTTGCCTACACACTGGAACAATGCTGGCACCGGGTACCCGGTGGCACGGGTGTTGCAGCGATGCGCGTGGCCGAGGCGATGGCGGCGCGGGACGATGTGACCCTGCTTGGGGTTGCCGGCCGACACGCCCACGTACCCAGCGAACCATGGTCGCCGGCGATCCCCATTGCCCATCTGCCCGTAGGTGGGCCGCTGCTCTACGACCTGTGGCTACGCCGCAACTGGCCAAAGGTCGAGCGCGCAACCGGGCCTGTTGACGTCGCCCATGCAACGACCTTGATCCCGTGCGCGACGGACGCCCCGCTGATCGTCACGGTGCACGATCTGGCCTTCCTGCACGACCCGTCGCAGTTCACTCGTCGCGGCAACAGCATCTTTCGTCGCAGCCTCGATCAGACGCGCCGCCGAGCAGATCTCGTACTGTGCAGCAGCCAGGCGACGATGGATGACTGTGCCGCCGCTGGCCTGCCCTCGGATCGCCTCAGGTTGGTGCCGTTGGGTGTCGATGTGGACAAGGTCGAAGCCAGCGAGACGGCCCGCGTCGTCGCGTTGTACCGCCTGCCGCAGCGATATTTGCTGTTCGTCGGCACCGTCGAGCCGCGTAAGAATCTGCGCGGTTTGGTCGAGGCCGTATCGCGGCTCGACGAGCCATTGCCGCTCGTAGTTGCCGGCGCAGAGGGTTGGGGTGATGTCGACATTGCGACAGGCGGCGACGTCAGGTTCATCGGCTTCGTGCCCGCAGCTGACCTTGCTGGTCTGTACGCCGGTGCCGAGGTCTTCTGCTACCCGAGCGAGCGAGAGGGTTACGGCTTGCCGGTACTGGAAGCCATGGCGCAGGGAACACCGGTCGTGACCAGTCGCGGCACCGCCACCGAAGAGGCAGCGGGCGGTGCCGCAGTACTCGTCAATCCGATGGATCCCGACGACATCGCCAGAGGGATCGCCGAAGCCGGCACGCGTCGCCAGTCGCTGTCAGCCGATGGGGTTGCGCGCGCCAGTCAAGCGACCTGGCGAGAGACTGCCCGACTGACTGCCATCGCCTATCGGGAGTTGTGCTGATGGCCGATCCGGCCATAGCCGTCAATCTGCTGTGGTGCGTTCCGGGTGATGTCGGTGGTTCGGAGGAATATCTCGTTCGACAACTCTGGGGGCTCGCCGAGGTCGAGTCACATCTGCGGCCGATGCTCTATGTCGTCGACGGGTTCGTCGAGGCGCACCACGAGTTGACCGAACTGTTCCCAACGGTCGTGGCCTCGGTCAACGGTGCCTCACGGGCGCGGCGGATCGCCGGCGAGGCGACGTGGTTTCGTCGGCGCACGAGTGGTGCCGACCTACGACATCACGGAGGAGGCGCTGCGCCGCCGGGCGCCGTTCGTCCGTACGTGCTGACGGTCCACGACCTGCAGTACCGGACGTATCCCGGATACTTCAGCCGCACCAAGCGCGCCTACCTCGCAGCGATGATCGGCCGATCTGTTCGGCAGGCGCGAATGGTGGCTGTGCCGAGCCAATACGTTCAGGAATCGGTTGTCGAGGCATACGGCGTCGCGCCGGCGCAGGTCATGGTCGTGCCACACGGAGTCGAGCCGGATCTGTTGAAAGACGTTACTGATGAGCACGAGTTACGACATCGCTTCTCGTTGGGCGATGGACCGGTGATCGTCTACCCGGCGGTCACGCATCCCCACAAGAACCACCAGTTCCTGATCGATCTCCTGCAGACGAGATGGACTGATCCGGACCTGCGGCTGGTGCTCACCGGGGGCAGCGGAGCTGCCGAACGTTCGGTCGCTGCGGCAACGGATCCGCGCATTCGCCGCCTTGGCCGGGTCACCGCCGCGGATCGCAACGGTCTGTTGAATATGGCCGAGGCCATGGTCTTCCCGAGTCAGTACGAAGGCTTTGGCGCGCCGCTGATCGAGGCGATGGCCCTCGGCTGTCCTGTCATTGCCAGCGACTCGACCTGCATCCCCGCGGTCGTCGACAACGCCGGTCTTGTGCTGCCCCGGTCGATCGACGCCTGGGGCGATGCTCTCGATCGGGTGCATCGAAATCGAGCGTCGATGATCGCTGCCGGGCGGCGCAGAGCGGAGGCGTTCACTGCGAAGGCCTCGGGCGCAGCGTTGGCAGGCGTGTACCGAGCCGCGTTGGAGCATTCGTGAACCCCGATCGGCTGAAGATCGCCGTGCTGTGTCCGCACTTCGCACCCGACACCGCGCCGACAGGCGAGGTGATGACCCGGATCGTCACCGAACTCGCCTCGCTCGGCCATGAACTGCACGTCGTCACCTCGCTGCCGTGGTACAGCAGCCATGCCATCGAAGATGGCTGGCACGGCAAGTGGGTGCGACGCGAGCAGACCGAGTGGGGCTCGATCACCCGAGTGAATCCATTCCCCGGCGGCGACAAGCGAGACCTGGCCCGCAGAGCAGCCGGGTTCGTCGGCTTCAGTGCCATTGCCGGGGTGACGTCGCTGCGCGGCGGCCGCGTCGATGCGGTCATTGCCATGTCGCCACCGTTGACGATGGGTCTCACCGGATGGGTCACTCACCTGATTCGTCGTGGACCACTGATCTTCAACATCCAGGACGTGTTTCCCGACGCCGCCGTCGAAACAGGTGCGATCACGAACAGGTGGATCATCTCGGCAGCAGGGCTGCTCGAGCGTGTGAGCTATGGCCGCGCAGCCGCGGTGACGGTTCTCAGCAGCGATCTGCGCGACAACGTCGCCGCCAAGGTCCGGCCGTCGAAGCAGCCCGACATCCGGGTGATCCCCAACTTCGTCGACACCGAGTTCATCCATCCCCGGGATCGGATGACGGCGCTGCGCAGCGAGCTCGGCATCGGCGCCGAGACGGTCGTGCTGTACGCTGGCAACGTTGGGTACTCGCAATCGCTGGAGATGGTGATCGCAGCCGCCAGAGCCATTCCATCGCTGACCTTTCTGATCAACGGTGCTGGCGCAGCGAGCGAGTCACTGCAGGCACTTTCCCACGGTCTGACCAATGTTCGTTTTTCCGGCTACCAGCCGTTTGATCGGCTGCCGGAAGTGTTGGCCACCGGCGACATCCATCTCGTTCCGCTGAAGGCAGGGCTCGGCCGCGTCAGTGTCCCGTCGAAGACATATTCGATCCTGGCGGCCGGTCGCCCCGTGCTTGCAGCGATCGATCCGGGAACCGAGGTTCCGCGGATCCTCGCCGAGTCGGGCGGCGGGGTGTGCGTGCCACCCGACGACCTGCCGGCCCTTGTCGCCGCATTGTTGCGCCTCGCGGCCGATCCCGACGGCCGGCAACGGATGGGTGGTGCCGGACGCAGTTGGGTCGAGCACGCCGCGTCACCTGCGGCTGTTGCCAGGACCTATGCCAACCTCGTTGTCGAGTTGAAGCAGCGTCACTGACTCAGTTTTGATTCCGCGAGGCGATAGCCTCGCATCCTCGTGGCTCCGTCATCGTCCGCCAAAAAAGTTGCCAGACTCGCCTCGCGCGGAAAAGGCAAGAAGGTTCGCTTCCAAGGCGGCTCGATTTTCCCGATCGCCGTGGGTCTCGTCGTGGTGTTGGGTCTTCTGCTCATCGTCTATGGGCGCCAAAGCCGTCCCACCGACGGTTCCGGCGTTCCGCGGGTCAACGACGGCACCAACGTCGACGCCCACTGGCACGCCGCTTTCGGCATCTTCATCTGCGACACCTTCCAGCCGAAGATCACCGGCACGCTCGAAGAAACGGGAATCGACTCCACCGGCTCTCAGGTGCTGCTCAACGACAAGTTCAGAACTCTCGGCATCCACAGCCACGGCGACGGCATCATCCACTACCACCCTGCGTCGACGAAGTCGTCGGGCAATCGCGCCAAACTCGGCGTCTTCCTCGACAGCTACAACCTCAATCTCAGCGACACCGAGTTGGTCATGCCAGCCGATCAGGGCGGCACTAAGTGGTCGACCAAAGCCACCAAGTGCGACAACAAGGCAACGCAGCTGACAGTCAGGGTCTGGGATCACTTCAGCAAGCCGAACGACTTTCACGACGTCGTGACCGACTTCAACAACATTCGCATCACCAACGACGGCATGGTGTTCGTTGTTGCCTTCGTCCCGAAGGGCACTGACATTCCTCAACCCGACTGGGCATCACAGCTGCCGACGCTCGGCGCTGCGGATGGTGGCGCCGTCATCGCGCCTACGACGACAATTGCCAATGGCGTGGCTCCGTCGACATCGACGGGTGACACCACGGTAGGTACTGGTGGGGCGACGTCGACCTCGACCGCCACTGCCCCCACCGGAGCGGTCTCGACAGCCACAACGGTGCCGGCGACCACCACTACAGGCGGCTGATGCGCGCCGTCGTTCTGGTCGGCGGCTTCGGTACTCGACTACGGCCCCTCACGCTGACGACACCGAAACCGATGCTTCCGGTCGGTCACGTACCGATCATCGAACGTCTCGTCGACAATCTTTCGAAGGGAGGGGTGACCGAGGTGACGCTGGCCCTCGGTTTCAAGTCGGAGCCGTTCGTCGAGGCCTTTCCAAGCGGTGAGTGCAACGGTGTCGCATTGCGCTACGCCGTCGAGCCAGAGCCGCTCGATACTGCTGGCGCGATCAGGTTCGCAGCCGAGTTCAGTGGGATCGACGACACCTTCGTCGTTGCCAACGGCGACGTGCTGACGGATCTCGACATCGCCGCGCTGGTCGAGTTCCATCGGCAGCACTCTGCAGAGGCGACCATCCACTTGATACCCGTCGACGACCCGTCGTCGTTCGGGGTCGTCGCCACGGACAGCGACGGCAGAGTCGAGCGTTTTGTCGAGAAGCCGGCGCCCGGTACGGCGCCGAGCAACATGGTCAACGGCGGCACCTACGTGCTGGAGCCGTCGGTGCTGGCTCGCATACCTTCCGGGCAAAAGGTGTCGATCGAGCGCGTCACGTTTCCCGAGGTCGTCGTCGGCGGGCGTCTGTTCGCGATGCCGACCGACGACTACTGGCTCGACACGGGCAACCCTGCTTTGTACCTGCAGGCCAACCTCGACCTGTTGAGCGGGTTGCGGCCACTCCACCCGACTGTTGCCATACATGAAGGCGCCCGCGTCGATGCCTCGGCGTCGGTGACCAACAGCATCGTGGCCGATGGCGTCTCCATCGCCGCGAATGCCACAGTCAGCGACTCTGTCATGTTGCCGGGCGCCGTCGTGCACGAACGGGCCGTAGTGGCAAACTCAGTGATCATGGGCAGGATCGGAGAAGCCGCCAACGTCACGAACAGCGTGCTCGGCCTGAATGGCCGGGTTGCGCCAGGCGAACGGCTGTCGGGCGAATGCCGACCTCCTGCCGATGTCACGTGAACATTCTGGTCGTCGGCGGAGCCGGGTTTCTCGGCTCGCACCTGGTGGATCGTCTCATCGCCGAGGGCAACACGGTCGATGTCGTCGACGATCTCTCCAGCGGGTCACTTGCAAACCTCGCCGAGGCGCGTTCGGCAGGCGGCGCGCTGAAGATCCACACGCTCGACGTGCTCGCCGATGAGTTCGCTGCGCTCACCGCACTGCGTCGGCCGGATGTCGTCTATCACCTTGCTTGGCTCGCGCCCGGCCGGGGCACTGCTGTCCAGGCAGGACGCGCTGTGCAGGGCCTGCTGTCGGTGCTCGAAGCGGCGCGCCAGCAGGGCTCGAAGGTGGTCACCTCGCTGCCGGGTGCCGCGTTGTACGGCGACGTGCCGCTCCGTGACCTGCCGATCAAGGAGGGTCACGCCTGGAATCCGATTGGGTTGCACGGCATCGTTGCCAAAGCAGTTGTCGACATGCTCAACATGTATCGCGCCGATCACACGGTCGAGTTCACGGCCTTGGCGATGAGCACCATCTACGGCTCGAGGCAACGCGTCGATGGTGGAGTCGTCGGTGCATTCGCTCACGCCCTGCGCACCGATACAAGTCCAGAGATCCACGGCGATGGTCGCCAGACGCGCGATTTCCTGTACGTCGACGACGCTGTCGACGCTCTGGTGCGCGCAGGCACGCGCGGCGGCGGGCTTGTCGTCAACATCGGGTCGGGTATCAGTACGTCGATCCGGGATCTGTGGACGCTCATGGCCGGCCCCAGCGCCCAGGACTCCGTCGCCGCGCCGCGCCGCCGCAACGACGTCACGTGGTTCTCACTGTCTCCGACCCGGGCCCGGATCCACCTGGCATGGGCACCGTGGACCGACCTGCGTGTCGGCCTGCGATCACTGGGGTGAGGCGGCGCGAAGCGACACCCTGGCGAGCTCCATCCCAATCTCGGGGTTGCTCATCACCGACGGAGTGATCACGGCACGCATTCCTGCGTCTTCGACGGCGGATGCAAGATGAGCGTCGACAGGATCGATCACCAGCGTTGCGGCGATGGGCGCGTACAGACGGGCGACACCGACGACCGACGACTCGTGGCCGAGCTCGTGCAACATCCGGTCAGCGGGGCCCTTCAATGCCGCGCCACCCACGATGGGCGAGATCGCCACGACCGACGATCGCCTGCCGGCGAGGATCGGATCGACCTCGGCCAGCGCCCGGATCGGCCCGATCGAGACGATGGGATTGGACGGCGCGATGACGACGCATTCCGCCGTCTTCAGAACCTCGTCCAGTCCCGGAGCAAGGGCGGCTTCACTTGCGCCGACGAAGCGCACCGCGGTTACAGCGACTCCATGGTGCAACTTGACGAAGTATTCCTGGAACGAGACATCGCTTCCGTCGGCAAGGGTGACGACGGTCGAAACGATCTGGTCGCTCATTGGGACCAATCGCTGCTCGACATTCCATGCGGCACAGATCTCGGCGGTCACCTCAGACAGCGTGGCACCCTCGCCGAGGCGAGCGGTGCGGTAGAAGTGGGTGGCGAGATCGCGGTCGCCGAGGTTGAACCAGGTCGATGCAGCCGCCGATCGTTGCGGCCGCACGTTGGCGTATCGCTGCAGCGACTCCATCACCCGCCACGACTCGTCGGACAACCCCCAGCCGCGATCGGGGTCGATCGCGTTGGCCAATGTGTACGTCACGGTGTCGAGGTCAGGCGAGATCGCCAGACCGTGCAGCACCGTGTCGTCGGCGATGTTGACGATGCCAATGGTGTCGGCCGGATCGACGACGCCCGCCAGCGCGGCAAGGAATCGAGCGGCGCCCACGCCGCCGCACAACACAGCGATCACCCCAACACCACCATCATGCGACTTCGTCTGCCAGTCGTCTGTAGAGAGAAGACAGATCCATTGCGCACCGCTGCCACGAGAACGATGCCACCTGCGTTGCTGCCGCTGACAGGATTCGGGTGCGAACGTTCTCGTCGAACGCCGAACTGACCAGGTGGTTGGCGAGCGCGATCACATCCTCTGGGTCACAGAGCAGCCCGGCCGGGCCGCACACCTCGGGGATGCTGCCCCGGTCGCTTGCCACGATCGGGACACCGACCTGCATTGCGTCCAACAACGGGAACCCGAATCCTTCGTCGAGCGATGGATAGGCCAGCACGGTGGCGTTGCGGAGCAGCCACGAGCGCGCCGATTCGTCGACTCGTCCGGTCATCACAACGCGCTTTGCCGCTGCCGGATCCAGCCTGTCGATCGCCGAGTTGATTGCTGACCGGTCGTCGCCGTCGGCGCCCGCCAACACCAGCAAGATCTCGTCGCGCTCGGACGCGATCAGACCGAAGGCCTCGACCAGGATGGGCAGGTTCTTGCGACGTTCGAGGGTCCCGACCGCAGCGATGAATGGCCGGCCGACGAGTGTCGGGATCGGTGGATCCTGTGGTGCCTCTGGTACGGGCAGGGCAGCAAGCGGGATCGTTGCAATCCGGGCGTCCGGGAACAGATCTGCGATCTCGGCCGCGGTCGCGGCCGAAGACGCATGAACGGTGGCGCCGCGTGAGATGGCCTTGCGCAGGACTTGCCCTGCCTGATGCACCGCCCGACCGGCCAGTGTCGGATGGCGAAGGAACCAACAGTCGTACACCGATACCACCTGGGGAACGCGTGAAGGAGGGACGACGTAGTTCGTGCCATGAACGACATCGGGCCTGCCCAGGAACCGGTCGACCCGAGGCGCGTCGACGAGACCCCACAGACGATGGGCGATCACCGCCGGCAGCGGTAGCCGGCGGGCACCTGTCGGTGGAGGCGATCGGAACGACGTGATGTACTCGACGAGCTCGAGATCGTCGGTGCTGTTCAACGCTTGACGCATTGCCGCCACTGCCTGTCCGATCCCCGTGCGTGGCCCTGCGAGTGGGCCGACATCGAAGGCGACGCGCAGAGGGTTCATGGGCATGCCGAGGCTACCCGTTGCTACCTGATCGCTGGCCAACGCCCTAGACTGCCGTGTCCAGCTTTTTGGCCGAACCCTGAAGGACTTCCAGCATGCCTCGCGCGTTCATAACCGGTGTCACTGGACAAGATGGTCAGCATCTCGCCGAGTTCCTCCACTCCAAGGGGTACGAGGTCTTCGGCATGGTGAAAGGTCAGAACAATCCGCGGATGACGATGATGCGCGACGAGTTCCCCTACATCGAGCCGGTGCCGGGCGACCTCGCTGACCTGCCGTCGTTGGTGAAAGCGCTCGACTCGACCCAGCCCGACGAGGTCTACAACCTCGGCGCCATCTCGTTCGTCGCGCTCAGCTTCAACCAGGCCGAGCTCACCGC
>JANMQX010000058.1:0-1764 GCA_031370745.1 Ilumatobacteraceae bacterium | reverse complement strand
ATCGGGTCAACGTGGTGAAGTTGCCGTACAGGAAGCTCAGCCGGTAGTCGTCGTCTTTGAGGTACAGACTGCGGCGCATACCCGACGGCAATTGATAGATGAAGCAGAACTCTCAATGGTTGTCGCACGTGCGAACTCGATCGAACACGGCGCTCGACACCTCGGCCCCCAGCGGCTCGCCGGAGCGCTTGGTGATCTCGAGCGACCACTGGAGGCCGCCGCGCCGCACTTCGATCTCAACGTCGGCTTCGTCAGCGGCAAGCCGCCATTCAATGATGTCGCGAGGCACGACGCCGTTGATGGTTACCACCTCGTCGCCGGCGCACAAGCCGGCTCGCTCGGCCGCGGACCCGGGCGCGACGCTGACTACCACCGGTGCGGACATGGCTTCCCAGGCTATCGGCGACGTGCCCAGGTAGCCTTCGGGCGTGGACGTCGATCGGGTTCTCCTGGCCGAACCACGTGGTTTTTGCGCCGGTGTCGAGATGGCGATCAAGGCGTTGGCATGGATGGTGCGCACCTTCGAACCGCCCGTCTACTGCTATCACGAGATCGTCCACAACAAGATCGTCGTCGATCGATTCGTCGAGCAGGGCGTCGTGTTCGTCGATGACATCGCCGACGTTCCTCCCGGATCTCCGATCATGCTGTCGGCCCACGGCTCGGCCCCCGAAGTCGTCGCCGCAGCGCGTGCCCGAGGGAGCTACGTCGTCGATTCGGTCTGCCCGCTGGTCACCAAGGTGCATCACGAAGTCAAGGTCCGCGCCAAGAAGGGCTTTCGTATCGTCTACGTCGGTCACGAAGGGCACGAGGAGGCTGTCGGCACGATGGCCGTAGCACCGCTGTCGATCAGCAGGGTCGAAAGCGTCGCCGAGGTCGAAGCCCTGCCGCAGTTCGACCAACCGGTCGCCCTGCTGGCTCAGACCACGCTGTCGCACCGCGATTGGTCGGGGGTCGCCGACGCGGTCACCGCCAAGTACCCCGACGCGTGGACACCCGGCCGCAGCGACTTGTGCTTTGCCACCACGAACCGGCAGTCGGCGTTGATGGCAATGGCCGCGAAGTGCGACGCGATCGTGGTGATCGGCTCGTCGAACTCGTCGAACACCCGCGCTCTCGAGAAGCTGGCGATCGAAGCTGGGTGCCCCCAGGTGTTCAGGGTCAACCACGCGGGCGAGCTACCCGATCACCTGCATGGCACGGTCGGCGTCACTGCCGGAGCATCGGCACCCGAAGAACTTGTCGACGAAATCCTGCGGTACCTTGCCCCGCGACATGGTGTCGAGCCCGTAAAAGTCACCGACGAGGACGAGTACTTCCCTCCCCCGCGCAACATCCGCGAACTGCAGGCGGCCATCGGCACGGCTGCGGCGGCGCTGCTCGGCGGATCCGTCACCAGCTCGGCAACGATGAACGATCACGAATTCGCTGCGAGCGATGTTCTCGCGGCACTGCGCGTGTCGTAGCTAGTTACGCGGGACCTGGCTCCAGGGCACTTCGCGATCGACTCGCACATCGCCCGGTAGACCCAGAACCCGTTCTCCGAGGATGTTCTTCATCACCTCGGTGGTGCCACCTTCGATCGAGTTGGCCCGGCTGCGCAAGAACGCCTTTTGCATGTATTCGAACGCCATCGCGTGCTCGGGCCGAACCATCTCGTAGCTGCCGTAGAGCATTCCCTCGGCACCCATCAGGTCGATCACCTTGGCGTAGATGTCTTTGTTGAGATCCGCGAACGCCATCTTGCCGATGGAGCCTTCCGGT
>JANMQX010000023.1:0-5279 GCA_031370745.1 Ilumatobacteraceae bacterium | reverse complement strand
CGCGCAGCCGCACGACGTTGGGATCGTCGTGCGATCGCGCCCAGCCGACGCACGCCGGATCGCCACCGATCAAGTTGTAGTGCTCGGGTGTGGTCTCGATGTCGTCGGCGGGGGGAGTCTCGAGGCCCAGAGGATTGCTGTTGGTGGTCTGGGTCACTGACCTGTTGGCGAACCCGTTGGGTGGTACTGACGAGTGCCAACCGAGGCGGCTCGGCCGAGCCTCGGTGTCAGTCATTGGCCTGCGCCGTCATGTGGTTGACGATACCGAATCCCAGTGAGCGACTCAGGATCGGGCACCCGAGCCGGCAATGAGCGAGGCCAAGTTTGGTGCCGCCGCCCTCATTGCCTGGACGGTGAGGGGTGTCAGGCAGCCGCCCGTCGGCGACGAGCCAGCGCCAGCGCCGCGGCGCCCAGTACAAGTGCGAGACCACCGAGATACGGCGTCGGACCGACGTCGCGGCCAGTCCTGGGCAGCGTGATGTTGGTGACGTTCAAACCGACGGGCGTCGTCGTAGTCGCCGCCGCAACGGTCGGTGCCGTCAAAGTCGACCCGATACAACTGGGTTGGGTGAACACATCGTTGTCCAAGGTGACCGCGCCGTTGCGGGCGAGTGCTCGGCCCTGGACGGTGACGCCCGTCTGCACCGAAATCGAAGTGAGCGCCAAGATGTTGCCGACGAACTTCGAGCCGGTTCCCAGTGTTGCGGAGCTGCCGACCTGCCAGAAGATGTTGCATTCAGATGCGCCGTTGATCAGCAAGATCGAGCTGGCCGAACTGGTGATCAGCGTTGAGTCCGTTTGGAAGATGAACACCGAGGCGTTGTTGCCCTGCCCGTCGAGCACGAGTTGCCCGCTGAGGCTCAGCGGGGCTTTGGACGACCCGGCGTAGACCCCCGGGGCCAGTGTCAGACCAACCAGATCCGGATTCGCCTGGGTGAACTCGACTGGACGGTTTGCGGCGTCGAGATAAGCGGCGATCAGATCGTTCTGCGCTTGCAGGCTCACGGCGTTTGCCACCTCGATCGTTCCAGGAGGCAAGACCAGGCCCGGTGGGAATCCGGGCGTGGCGGTGCCGGGTGACAAGCCGAGGCTCTGGCCGAGGATGCTCGGACCGGTGTTGGTGACGGTTGTCGCACCCAGCACCGAGTAGTTGCCGGCAGTCGCCAGGCCAACGGTGGGCACGATGCCGGCGCTGGCCGAGGTGCCCATGATCACCAGCAGTGTCGCACTGGCCGCGACGACGGGTATGGCCAGACGGCGAGCGAACCGCAGACCGTGCATAGGTGTACGAACGGTGGAATACGGGCGGGTAGATCGTTGCATGGTGTGCCTTCTCGAAGGGTCCCCGTTCGGTGATCCGGCGGCCATGCCACGTTGTACGTGGAGTAGGCCCGTGACCCCGCGCCTGCTTGCGCAGGTTTGACCGTGTAGGACGAACAAGAAGTTTCCAGACTTGCCCTGAGCCGCATTTGTACCCGCTTCGCCGACGATTGATACATCCGCGACGGGATCCAGAGCGCCTCACAACGTGTATCGGTACCAACCGGCGGCGACTTGAGGAGTTTCTCGAGAAATGATTCGGACGGCCCGCCCGGCTTCGAGGAACCGCGCACTCACGTCGTGCTACCCGCTCATTCGCCCCTCGACGTCTCGTGGCGACGACGCTCCGGTCGATGTTGTCCGGTTGCAGCCCGCGATGAAGCCCTCACACCGGGGAGCGATGGCGAAGGGCCTGGTACAGGTCAGCGGAGCGATCGGCAAGTTCGACGAACCGCAAGACACTCGAGATGTGCTTGGGAGGTTTGGAGATCAACGTGTCGAGATCTCGAAGCTTGTGGAAGTCGGGCTCCGCATTCCCCATCGCCACACCCGCTTCGGCCATGGCATGCATCACTTCCCGAGCGATGATGCCGTATCCGATCGTCGTCGGATGCACGCCGTCCAGCGCGAAGAGGCCACCCTGGTTGCGGCCGAATCGGTCGGACACATAGAACCTCGAGTCGGGTTGCGGCGAGAGCTCCTGGTACGCGGCCGGCAGTTCGTACGGCGTCCACCAATCCGGGCGGGCCTCCTCATCCAGCAGATAACGCCGGTATGCCAGTCGATCGAGCAGGCCGGCGAGATCTACGACCCGCCAATCGGTGCGAGGTGCGCCCGGTACCGTCAGTGCCTGGTCCAAGCGCTCGCTGCGCACGATGTTGACGATGTGGTTGTTGTATTGGTCGATTGCCCAGTCGATGGCCCGCAGTTCATTGCCGGTGAGGCAGGGGTGGCGGTTAGGGCTGAACACATCGTCGGTAATCCACGGGCGCGTATAACGCGCGAAGTAGCGGTCACCGGGCATCTTGTTCCCGATGCCTCGCACCATGGGCACGATCGTCACATGAGGCACCGTCAGGAAGATCACGTGTCGGGCGTTGATGGCGCGGATCCTGCCGACGAGCGTGTCGTATTCTGTGGCGAAGTGACTGGGTAGCCAGGCGTTTGATGCCCCCTTGCGGTCGAGGTCCTGGTAGGTGGCGTTCTGCGACCACTTCACCTCGAAATCGAGCACTGTTCCGAGGATGTTGTTGGCGCCCAAGGCGACGACCAGGGTTTCGATACCGCCCGGGTCAGAGCCGAGACGCTGAGCCAAGGTGATCGGCGTGTCACTCGGTAAGCCTCCCGTCAGGGCAAGGAGTGCCGATCGTTCGCCAGCCGCCGAGGTGATCTGGGTCAGCACGTTGTCCCGTCGATGTTTGCCACTCGCCACGCTTCGCGTCAGATGGCCAACCGTTCTCCCAATGGTGTCCCTCACATCCCATCCCCAGATGGCGAGGTTGTGATTCACAGGCCGACCACGAGCGCCGGCGACGAGGTCTGCGCCTTCTTTTCGCTCCCAGTAGTCCTCGACGTCGTCCATCAACCCGCGCAAATGATGCAGCACATGCACGTCTTCGAGGACATCGATCAGCGATCCAGGCATCTTCGGTTCCAGCTCACGGACGACGGCTTCCAAGTTCAGGGGCATGCCTTGACACCTCTTCGGGCCGGGGTAGCTCGATACCCGGAACTCGAAGCCGGCCGCGTCTGCAACCAGCTTCGGCCAAGCGAGATGCGTGTCGGCGATCGCGAAGCTCTTGAAGCCGTGGCTGATCGAATCGCCCAGGACCACGAGCCGGTGTGCAAACGGGTCGTCGACGTCGACTGGATCGAGATGCACTCCGACGTCGGAGTGTCCGAGCGGCACGGGTTCGCGGGGCTCCCACACCACGTTGTCGGCGATCTCGGGCGGTGTTCCCTCCGGCGTCGGAGGTCGCCCGGATCGAGCAAAGGTCTTTGACGTCATCGTTGCCCCCTGTGCGGCAGCGCCGGACTCGCGTCGTTTGTCACGATTTGGCCGGCTCCTTCGGTTACGACAAGGAGATATCCGAGCCTTGTGGTGATACAAATCGCAGTCAGGTCCGGTTCCCGCGCCCAGCACCTCGGGGTAGGGTCGGGACCGAATCCAAACGTCACGAGTAGGGGTGTTGCTCGCTGCAGGCCTCGGCCGCCGGGTGTCCAAACGAGGCAGACAGTGCTGTACCATCGGAGATCGGGGTCGCTCGCCGGTCGACGGTGCTCGTCTCTTCCAAAGGAGTTGAGGGTTTGGCTGTTGCGACGTATACGCACCGCGCGCTGTTCCATGACACCGACGACGAGTTGGTCGATGCTTTGGTCCCGTTCGTGCTGGAAGGGATCGAGGCAGACGAACGTGTAGTGGTCGTCGTGCCGGCGTCCATCGGCGACGCGCTGCGCGGGCGAATCGGCTCGAGCGACGGATTCGACGTCTGGGACTCGCGTGATGTCTACACGCACCCTGTACGGACCTTGGCCGGCTATGTCGACACCGTTCGCGCGGGCACCGAGCAGGGTCGACGTATGCGAGTAGCGGGCCAGCCGGTTTGGGCGGGGATGAACCCGCTCGAGGTCACCGAATGGGCCTGCGTGGAGGCCGCGTGCAACCTGGTGTTTGCCGATTCGCCGCTGTTGATGTTGTGCCTGTACGACACTTCTCGACTCGAGCCGTCCGTCATTGCGACCGCGCGGCGGACGCATCCCGAGATTGGGCGCGGTTCGCTGGTCGCCGCGAGCCCGGAGTTCGCGCCGTTCGACTACCAGTCCGACGTGCGCGCCAGCGACCTTCCGCCGCGCCCGGTGGCGTGTGAAACGATTTCGATCTTCGCACGCTCCGACGTCGACCCTGTGGTGTCGTTCGTGGAGACGTTTGCACTGTCGCGAGGAATGGCCGAACGTCGTATCACCGATCTCACTGCGACCGTCCGGGGGCTTCTCACAGAAGCTATCGACTACCGAGTAGGCCCTGCCTTACTGCACATCTGGGCAACGCCGGAGGAACTGACGTACGAGATCGAGAGCCACGGTTCGCTCACCTCACCGTTCGCCGGGTACCTGCCACCGTCTGCGGCGGCGCCAGACGACGGAGGACTGTGGCTCGTCGGGCAGCAGTGCGAGCTGATCGCCGTGCGCGAACAACGCGGCATGACCACGGTGCGGCTGAGCTTCAATGACTACGTCGTGGCCGTCAGACCGCAATGCGACGGCATCGACGAGCTGCTGGGGGTTTGCGCACTCCATGCGTGCGACCCGGAGGAGGTGGCCCTCGTCGAGAGTCACCTGACCACATGCACCGAATGCCAGGCGGAGTTCGAGATGCTGCGCCACGTGGTCGGTCTGATGAACGATGAGCAAACCGGGTCCGTCAGCTGAGGCCGTCCGGTCCGCAAGCGCGTCGGATTTGCGCGTTCCGGTCCACCGCAGATGGGCGCGCGAATGTGGCGACGAGCGAGGATCGCACGACCGAGTGCGCCGCTCTCGATGACCGAGTTCGCCGATGCGGCTGACGACGCAAATCAGGCTCCGGTCGAGGGCTGGAGCGGCGCGACGATTGAGCACGTTTCGGTGGAAGACCTGCCCGAGGGTGAACGCGAGGCCGTCACTCTGGCAATTGGCGGCTTGAGCTACCGACAGGTGGCGGAGCAACTCGGCGTCGCGGACAGTGCGGTCAAGTTACTTCTGCGCCGAGCACTGACTCGATTGGCATTGGTCTCCGGGCCCGACGTTTCACGCGGTTGAGGAGTCTGCTCGCGAACGGTCGGTGCCTGCGATGAGCCCGGTTTGGCGAAGTCACACTGAACCGAGACTGCGGATCGCCAAGCCGAGCCCGACGACGAATACCAACCCCGCAGTGAAGTACGGCGCGAGGCGTGTCCAACGTGTGGCGAAGGAGCGCAGTCTGC
>JANMQX010000010.1:0-7000 GCA_031370745.1 Ilumatobacteraceae bacterium | reverse complement strand
CACGTTGCCGCGCACGATCTGACCAACCGAACGCGTCGGCGCGTTGGGTACCAGGTTGGTCTGGCCCTTCGCGACTCGGTCGGCCACTTCGGCAGTGGTGAGGCCGGTGGCTGGATCGGTATGGGTGTCGGTCACGCAGTGAAGCTAACCGGGCCTTTACTATTGGTTGCTCGGCTCAGCGATTTTCGACATGGCGATCAGAAGCACGGCGACGTGGTTTCGACTCCCATCATGCGAACTCGACGGTCTTGTTCGAGAAGCTCTCCAACATCGCCCGCACCGCGGCCTGCTGGCCGTTCGAGCAACCGCTGACCTCGAGCATGCCGGCACCGAACACGCCGGCTTTGGAGACAGTGATGGACCCTTGGCATGTGTCGGGGTCGGAACCTGCATAACGTACGTAGCCGAAGTCGTGGCCTCCGCCGACGAGAACGAGACCATTGCCTGCGACGAACGACACGGACTCGTCATCACCGGTCGCCTTCACGTTCTCCTCGTTCAACTGCGCAATTCGGGCAAGGTCGCTGTCTTGCGGATTCCATGTCTCTCCTTGGTCATCGAGCATGTCTTGGGCACCGGGTCGGGCGACTCCCTGCGAGACGAGCGGGCCGAGGTACTCATCGGCCAGGTAAGCGTTGACCAGTTCAGGGTCGCTGCCGTCACGAACCAAGCCGGCAACTTGGCGGAGGAACGTGTCGGGGTCTGTCTGGTAGGTGCGAATGCCATTGCGTACATAGATGAAGTTCTTGATCGTCGGCTCGACCAGCAGCCTCGACTGGTGATCTTGCGGTAGGTCATAGAACTGCCGCTCGACGTCGTCGGGGTAGTCGTCCTTGTTCGCTATGAACCAGTCCCTCCACTCAGCGACGTTGTCCATGTTCTCGGTGGAACCATCGAGCTCCATCGTGCCTTGGGCATCCTGGTCGGTGTCGATGCCGCGGCACGCCATGTAGATGATCTCGGTGTCGTCGACCTGGCCGAACACTCCTGCGCACTGGTGCCTGCCGCCGAAGCACGTGGTGGCGTCACCCTCGCAGAGAAAGATCGGCGCCTTCAGTTCGGAACCGACGAACACGATCGTGGCAGCCTCCGCGAAGGCACTGAGGTCGCGTTGCATCTCCGAGCTCGTACGAGGCACCAGTTGGTAGTTCTGCACCCATACCGGGTCGTTGTCGTCGGCGTTTCCCGGGCCGTACTTCTCGTTGGCGTTGTCGAAGTTGGACTGCGACAGTGCCGCGACCGCGTTCGAGGTGAACAGGTACTCGTCGGCGTTCGAATAGAACTTGATGGTCACCTCGTTGGGCACGAACGTCCAACTCTGTCCATCCCAACCCCCGTGCGCACGAACAATCGTTGCCATGATCCCCTCCTGTTGCGAACGGGAGAAGTTTTACTGCAGCCGAAATGGCCCCTTCGGGCAGTCAGTTGACCGATCGTGCCGATGCCCGAGTCTCGGTATCGTGTGCAAGCCGCACGCACGGTGCGAAGCGGCTTCGCTCCCGTAGCTCAGGGGATAGAGCATCGGTTTCCTAAACCGTGTGCGAAGGTTCGAATCCTTCCGGGGGCGCAAGAAAGACCAGCTGGATCATAGTAACTGGTTGATTATTCGTCGAAACTGTCCATCCGGTTGTCCATCTTTCGAATGAACCTTGGCTCCAAACACTCACTGTGCCTGGAACGAGAAGCCCGGTGCCAGGTCGAATGCGGTGCCCGGAGACCAGCGGTGGCGGAGACGTACGGTCTCGTCGGGTTGTGCAACGTCCTGTTGCACAACCGGGTATCGCGCGAGGCGTCACCCGCCGGGCGACTGGGTGGCGACACCAATGGCCCGCCAGCTCCGATGGCTGGTAGCCCCTCCCGGTGAGAACAGAACAGGCGACGGCGCCACGAGAGCCGAACCAACGCTGCTCGTCCTGGTCTGGGTGCTCGAGCGGCTCCGCGATCAGCGGGGCGGCCCTGGTCCGATGTTCGGACCAGACACTCAACGGGCGGTGAGCGCCAGCACTGCGACGAAGAAGTCGGCATCACTGCTGAAGGGACGTAGATCCCATGAGGCGAGCATCAGATCTGCTGCGAAACCTACGTGTTCGACGTCGCTCAGAAACTCTTCGAACGGATAGTCGCGTCCTGATCCGAAGCCGGTCACGAGACGGCCGTCGGGTTGCAGGTGAGCGGCGAGGCGCTCGAACACGGGTCGTCGGGTGGCGGGGTCGAGAAAGGTGAGCACGTTGCCTGCGCACACGATGACGTTGAACGGCTCGTCAATGCCAGCGGCGGGCAGGTCCAGTTCGGCGAGGTCGGCGACGCGCCACGTTGGACCTGGGTGATCGGTCTCGGCCGCAGCGATGAGGATCGGGTCGATGTCGACGCCGACGACGTCGTGGCCGACGCGTGCGAGGTAGCCGCCGAGTCGGCCGGGTCCGCAGCCGGCGTCGAGGATGCGGGAGTGGCGCGGGGCGATGGCGTCGATGAAGCGTGCTTCGCCGTCGAGGTCGTCGCCGTTGGCGGCCATGGTGCGAAATCGTTCGATGTACCAGTTCGAGTGTTCCGGGTTTCGTTCGGTCAGTTCGATCCACCGGTTCTTCGACATCGACGCAACGCTAACGACGGACCGTGCCGGTCGGTCCGGGTACGGCAGCGAAAGGTCTTTGGACCCTGGTGACCGGACGTCGAATCGATGAGTCTCGGAGTGTGCGACTAGAGATCACCCGACGGGCGGAGTTGGCGATCCGTGCCTTGGCGTTGCTCGGTCAGTCAACGGAGCGTGTGAAGTCCTCGGTGCTCGCGGAGGAACTCGCGACGACGGTGTCGTTCGTGCCGCAGGTGCTGGGTCCGCTGGTACGCGCTGGGTGGGTGCAGTCCGATCCGGGGCCGACCGGCGGCTACCGCTGCCGGGTGCCGCTGGGCGAGGTCAGTGTGCTGCAGGTGATCGAAGCAGTCGATGGCGCGACCGATGTCGGCCGGTGCGTGGTGGCCGCTCGGCCATGCCAGGCGAGCGATCCGTGCGTCATGCACGTGGCGTGGACGCGTGCGCGTACCGAGCTCGTCGGTGTGCTGCAGTCGACGCCGATGTCGGGTGTCGAATCGATGGTGGTGTGATGTTGACATCGCAGGCCGATCGTGCCGCCGACGTCCGTGCAGGCTGGCGGTCGGTAGCGATTCCGAGCGAACACGGCGGCTGGGGACTGACACTCGAGCCGGTGCTGCTCGGGTTGGCGGTGGCCTGGTCGGGTGCTGGCGTCGCGTTGGGTGTTGCCGCGTTCACAGCGTTCCTGGTTCGCACGCCGGCCAAGTTGGTGGCAGTCGATCTTCGCCGCAAGCGTTGGTTCGATCGCTCTCGCCTCGCGCTGGAGATCGCGATCGTCGAGGTGGTCGTGCTTGTCGCTGCTGTCGGGGCAGTGATCGTGCTGGCGGGCTGGTCGTGGCTGGCGCCGGTGGTGGTCGCCGCTCCGCTGGTAGCTGTTGAGATGTCGTTCGAGATCCGCAGTCGTGCCCGCAGGATGGTGCCCGAGCTGTGTGGGGCGATCGCTGTCGCTGCAGTGTCCGGGTCGATCGTGCTCGCGGCTGGTCGCGACGCCGGGCTCTCGGCTGGGGTGTGGCTCGTGCTCGCAGCGCGGGCTGCCGGTGCGATTCCGTTCGTCCGGGTCCAGATCCTGCGGTTGCGCCGTGGCGCTGGCCCGGTGTGGCAGAGCGATCTGGCTCAGGGATGTGCCGTCGCGCTCGGGGTGGTTGCGGTGATCGTTGATCGGCGGCTGCTGGCGGCGCTGGTTGCGATCGTGGCGTTGGCGGGCGCGCAGTCGGTGTGGGTGCGACGGGCACCGATCCCGGCCAAGCAACTCGGTGTGCGTCAGATGGCGATCGGGCTCGTGCTGGTCGCGGTCACGGCTGTAGGCGTGCTCTGGTGAGCCGGTTCTGGACGTTGTTGTGGAGAAGGAGATTCTGATGACTGAGATCGATGTGTCGATGACGTTGGCCGAGGCGGTGGACGCGTTCCCGGAGCTGGCTCGCGAGTTCGAGCGTCGCGGCTTGGATTACTGCTGCGGTGGAGGACGAACCCTCGGCGAGGCGTGTGGGTTGATCGGAGCGGATCCGGACGACGCGATTGCCGAACTCGCCGCAGCGTTGATCGGCGGGCAGGATGCGGCACCGTGGACGACGATGACTGCCGACGCCCTCGTCGATCATCTCGAAGCAACGCATCACCGCTATCTGTGGGATGAGATGCCGAGAGTGACGGCGCTGGTCGACAAGATCGTGTCGGTCCACGGCGCACGACATCCGGAACTGGTCGATGTCGCCGCCTGCTTCGCGCACATCAGCGCCGATCTCGAACCGCACATGCTCAAAGAAGAACGGGCGTTGTTCCCGATGATCCGCGAGCTCGCCACCTCGAGTCGGGTTCCGTCGTTCCACTGCGGGTCGCTACGCAACCCGATCTCTGTGATGCTCAGCGAGCACGACGCGGTCGGTGACCTGCTCGCCAAGCTCCGCCGGCTGACTGATGGCTACACGCCCCCGGCCGACGGGTGCGCGACGTACGCGGCGTGCTTCGCTGCGATGGCCGAGCTCGAGGCCGACACCCACATGCACATCCACAAGGAGAACAACGTGCTGTTCCCGCTCGTCGTTCGCCTCGAAGCCGAGCGGACCGTGATGGTCGGAGGATGATCAGCGGCGCACCTGTGATCCGCGATCTCGAAGGCGGTGACCCACCGTGCTGGGTGCATCTGTTCGATGAACCGCGCCGGGACATCGTGGACCGCGACGACATCGAGCGACTGGTTCGCGACTTCTACCGGAGCGCGGCGATGGACGACGTCCTCGGTCCAGTGTTTGAAGCCGCCCACGTGAACTGGAACGCGCACATCGCCACGTTGATCGACTTCTGGTCGTGGCAACTTCTCGGTGAGCCTGGCTACGACGGGCAGCCGCTGCGAGCCCATGAACCGGTCAACGCACGCACACCACTGGTCGACGCCCACTACGACCGGTGGATCGAGCTGTTCTGCGACACCGTCGATGCCACGTTCCACGGACCGCGGGCGGAGATCGCCAAAGGTCGCGGTCGCAAGATGGCCGCCGCGATGCAGCGCCTTCTCGCCGGAGTGTCGGCCCCCGGCGCAGATCCGACCGAACCGACGTGGCGACGAACCGGACCAGCGGCCCAAGATGTGTGACTCCTGCGGCTGCCGTGCGCACGACGCGATCGCCAACCTCTCCGTCGAGCACGAGACGCTCCTTGGGATGCTCTCCGAACTGCTGCACCACGTCGACACCCACGACGTGGCGGCAGCGAAGCCACTGCTCGAGCAACTGCACGACGCGCTCACGCCGCACGCGTTGCGTGAGGAGCACGGCGTGGTCGCCGAGCTCGAGCACGCGGGCATTGACCACACCTACATCGACATGTTCCAGCAGGACCACATCGCACGCGAAGCGAGCGACCTGTTCCCGGCCGCCCATCAGCTCCTCGTGCCAGGACAATGGGACGCCGTCGACCTTCTTACCGACCCGTCGCTATCACGTACGTGATGAGTGTGAGCGAAACCACACATGTCGTGAGCGGATCGGAACGGCGGCAATGCTGCCATTCGAGAGTTCTGATCACCTCCGCGATGATCAGACCTAGGGTTCGCGTGTGAACAGCTCCGACGATCACCTGTATCGTCGGGGTGTCGCGTGGGGCATCGTCGGCGTCGCGATCGTGATCGCGTTGACGTTCATCGGCAGCGATCGCCTCGTCTGGTTCGACGCCGCGCTGGTCGGCTACCTGTTCGGTGTCGTGTTCGCAGTGTTCGGTGTCGCCTACCGATACGCGGTCTGGTTGCGTCGACCGCCGACGGCGATGCTCAACCGGCGCTGCTGGGACGCCTTCCGTCAACGCAAGACACGCAACGTCGTTGCGTTGCCGTCGCTGGTCGCGACGCAACTGTTGACGCAGGGGTTCATCCGCCGGCGGTCACGCTCACGATGGCTCGCCCATCAACTCGTGTTCTGGGGGTGCATCCTCGCCGGACTGGTCACCATCCCGTTGACGCTCGGCCTGCTGCACTTCGAAAGCGTCGGCCAACGCGCCGACCGCTATCAGGTGTACATCTCCCGGGTTGGGACGATGAAGTTCGACGCCGAGAGCATCGTCGGCTGGTTCACGTTCCACGCACTCGATGTCGCAGCCGTGCTCGTCCTCGCCGGGGTGTTCATCTTCCTGCGCCGCCGGCTCCGTGACCAGGGCGCGATGGCGGTCGAACGATCCGGTGACTTCCTCGCGCTTGCCGGCCTGTTCGCGGTCTCGGTGTCCGGTCTGTTCCTGACGGTGTCGAGCATGTGGCTCGAAGGCCGGTTCTACTCAGCGTTGAACACGATCCACGCGTTGACGGTGATCCTCGGGCTGATGTACCTGCCGTTCGGGAAGCTGTTCCACATCTTCCAACGCCCAGGCAACCTCGGCGTCGCCTACTACAAGCGGGCCAACGCCGAAGGCGAACCGGCGATCTGCCGCCGTTGCGGAGAGGGGTTCGCGAGCGCCCAGCAGATCGCCGATCTCAAAGAAGTGCTTCCTCAGGTTGGTTTTGACTACTCGATCGAGGGCGGCGGCAACTACCAGGACACCTGTCCGAAGTGTCGGCGCGCACATGTCACTCTCGCCCAGTCGGCGCGAGTAGGAGGGTTCGGCTG
The DNA here is from genome assembly GCA_031370745.1 of Ilumatobacteraceae bacterium. Lineage (GTDB taxonomy): Bacteria > Actinomycetota > Acidimicrobiia > Acidimicrobiales > Ilumatobacteraceae > JAENVT01. The sequence goes on along the minus strand of JANMQX010000010.1, from coordinate 325 downwards.
ATGGCACGACCACCGATCACCGACGAAGAGCTCATCGACCGTTATGGACCGCACCTGAACGAGACGCCGCCGGGCGGTTGGGATGCCGGGTTGACGATCGACAAGGTCGTGAACACGCACTGCTGCTTCTGCGGCCAACAGTGCGGCATCAAGCTCAAGGTGCACGACAACACCGTTGTCGGATTCGAACCGTGGTACGACTTCCCGTTCAACGAGGGCAAGCTCTGCCCGAAAGGGGTCAAGCGCTACCTGCAGGGCGGGCATCCGGACCGGTTGCTGCACCCGATGGAACGCGACGAGACCGCCCCCGGCGGATTCCGGCAGA
>JANMQX010000004.1:0-5080 GCA_031370745.1 Ilumatobacteraceae bacterium | reverse complement strand
GCAACCGACCGGCCTCGTCGCACACGCCCAGAGCCAGCATGTTGTAACTCGCCAACCGCTCCGCGACTTCGCGCTCGGACAGGTCGGGAGTGATCGTCGGCTCCTCCTCGATGCAGCTCCCGAGCTCAATGCTGGGCGGCTCGCGCAGCAGCCGTTGGAAGTGGACCACGCCGACGTACCTCCCAGTGGGGGTCTAGAACGGTGGTTGCACGACGAACACCTGGGCGGCGATCGACACCAACCAGTCGGGGTTGCGCAGTTCTGCGAGGGCTTCTGCCACCGTTGCCGTCGGGCCGAGGATGATGATGTCGGGCGTCATCAACGCGCCGGCAGTTCCTTCGTCGTAGCTCAGCAAGCGGCGCACTTGGTCGGCGTCTTCGGCGTCCATCGCCTCGAGTATCCGCGTACGTTGCTCGCCGGGCATCTCGGCCAGGAGGTCGGCGAGGTCGTCGTATTCCATCTCTTCGAGCACGTTGACGAGGCGCTCGAGATCGAGGCCCTCGATGATGCGCAGCTGCTCGGTCTCCGGCAGTTCTTCGAGCAGGTCGGCCAGGCGCTCGTCGTCCATCGCCTCCGCCAACTGCTTGCGCTGCGTCATCGGCATCGAACGGACGATGCCGGCAACGTCGCTGGGATGCATGTCGCGCAACCGGGCGACTTCCGCGGCCACCTCGGATCCGGCCGTGTGGAACAGGTCGGGTAGCTCGGAGACATCGACCAGTCGATAGCTCGGGCGTCGTCGCAAGGCGCTGCGCTGCGAAAGTCGAACCTTGGCAAGCTGCCACCATGTCTGGCGGCCGTCGCCGCCAGCGCGTATCGCGACGTCGCTGACTGTTTCGTCGCCGATCTTGCGGTCGATGATGTCGCGCCCGATCAACACCTCGCCGGCCTTGGGCTTGAACGGGTTGAGGTCGACGTCCCAGCTGCGCAGGCGGGCACCGTCGCTGTCGATCCCCGCCAGACGTGCTGCATTGACAAAGATGCGGCGTCGTTGGCTTGTGGCGACGAACCCGAGCACCCGGGGGGCGACACCTGGACGGCCCGGGATGACGACGATGTCTTCGAGTCGACCGATCGGCGCACCGCCGGCGTCGAGCAGGGGCAGGCGCATCACTCGAAACGCGTAGATCAGCTCGCCTGCCATGCCCCAAGGCTACCCCCGCGTGCCTGCTCAGACGGGATGGAATGGGCAATTAGCCAGTCAGGTCCGCGTCGAAGTCAGCGAGCACTGACCTCGACAAGGGTGTCAGAGAACGCCGCGCCACCGCCCCATTCCGTCAACGTGTCGTTGGTCAGCGAGTTGGCGACCATCGCGTCGGGGTGATGTCGGTTCCACCAACCCCACGGGATCGACACCAAACCGGGTCGCACTCGCTCGGTGATGCGCGCCGGCACCTCGACCGAGGCCCGGTCGTTGAACACACGCACGTACTGGCCTTCGGTGATATTGCGACTGGCCGCGTCGTCGGCGCAGATCTCGACGAATGGTCCGGATTCACGCCCGCCGTGTCCCGGAAGGTTCGAGTAGCCGGTGTTGAGGAAGCGGTTGTGATGCTTTGGAGTCATCAGCTGCAGTGGGAAGCGCTCGGCGAGCTCCGAGCCGGGGCCTTCGACGGGGGCGACGAACGTCGGCAGCGCCGGCTGCCCCATCGCGACCAATGCCTCGCTGAAGAACTCGACCTTGCCACTAGCGGTCGGGAACACGCCATTGCCAAACGGACGGCCATCTTCGGGGTAGGGCGCTCGCACCACTCCGACCCGGCGAAACTCATCGACATCGACGTCGGGCATGGAATCGCGAATTGCTGTCATGTCATCGTCGAACAAGGCGGCCTCTGTATAGCCCATGGCTCTCGCCAGACGACGGAAGACCTCGCTGTTGCTGACCGATTCACCGCATGGCTCGATCGCCGCGTTGTTCCAACTCAACCAGAGATGACCCCACGGCGCGACAACGTCGGTCGTCTCGATCTGCGTCGTCGCCGGCAGCACGATGTCGGCGTAGCGCGCTGTGTCGGTGATGAACTGTTCGTGCACGACGGTGAACAGGTCGTCGCGTAGTACGCCGGCGCGGATCTTCTCGCTGTTCGGTGCGATCACCAACGGATTGCATCCCCAGACCATCATTGCCCGAATCGGTGGATCGGTCGTCTCCATCAGGATCTCGCCCAGACGGCTCATGTTGACCGAGCGTGGCTGCCGGTCACCGAGCAGGTCGGGTCGGGTCAGCGCGGCGCCATCGATCACTGAATTGGTCCACACACCGATCGACCGGGCCAGGCCACCCCCTCGGTCCTTCCACGCGCCCACCAATGCAGGAAGGCAGGCGAGGGTGCGGAAGAACATTGCCCCGTTCTCGTGGTGCTCTGCGCCGATCAACGTGCGAATGACCGCGGGACGAATCGTGCCGTACATCTCCGCCAGTTTCTCGATGTCGCCGGCCGCCACGCCGCAGGTCGCTGATGCGCGCTCTGGCGTCCACTCGTCGACGTGCACGGCCAGTTCGTCGAAGCCGAGTGTGTGATCCGCGACCCATTGCTTGTCGGTCAAGCCGTCGCGGATCAGGACATGCATGAGCGCGAGCATCAAGGCGATGTCGGTGCCGGGCAGCGGTTGGATGAACCAGTCGGCGGCCGTGGCGGTCTGCGTGCGGATGGGGTCGAGCACCACCACCTTGGCACCGTTGGAGCGGGCCTCCTCGATGGTCGGCCACAGGTGACGATTGGTCAGCTTGGTGTTGGTGCCCCACAGGATGATCAGCTTCGAGTGGCGGATCTCCAGGGGATCGAGACACTTCGTTGTGCCGATCGTCATCTTCACACCAGCGCCGACCGTTGGGCCGCAGATCGACCGCTCGACGCGCGTCGCCCCCAGTCGATTCCAGAACCGCTCGGGGAAACCCATGGCCAGCAGGCTCTGATTACCGGCGTCGCTGTACGGCATGATCGCCTCGGCGCCGTCGCGTTCGATGATCTCGCGGAATCGTGCGACGATCTCGGTGAGGGCGTCGTCCCATGTGATCCGTTCGAACCGGCCCTCACCTTTGGCGCCGATGCGGCGCATCGGATGCAGGACACGCTCGTCGCTGTAGACCCGATCGAGGAACTTGTTGACCTTCGGGCACAACTCGCCCTTGCTGTATGGGTGGTCCGGGTCGCCGCGCATCTGCAGCGCAATGGGCGTCGGGCCCGTGCGGTCCACAGTGACGTGCCAGCCGCATGTATCGGGACAGTCGTGATGACAGCTGCCGCTGACGACCTCGGCCGTGGTTTCTGCGGCAGTCGTCATGGACGTACGTTAGACGCGTGTCGACGATTCAGTTCCAGCAAGTAGTTGTTCCCGACGGTGTGATCGACCTCGGGGTCGGTCAGCCGAACAACGCGATCTTGCCGCTCGACTACATCCGCCGTGCCGCCGAAATGCAGTTCAACGATTCTTCCGAGTTCTTGCAATACGGAGCCGAATGGGGCGACGGATACCACCGCGTCGCTCTCGGCGAATACCTGACAGCGGCGTACGGCACACCCGTCGCCCCGGAGCAACTGTTCTCGACCAACGGTAACTCTCAGGCACTCGAGATGCTCTGCACGGTGCTCACGACGCCGGGCGACGTGGTGATCGTCGAGGAACCGACCTACTTCCTCGCCTTCCAGATGTTCCGTGACCATGGCCTGGAGATTCGAGGCGTTCCCATAGACGAGGAGGGCCTCGACGTCGATGCCTTCAGCGACGTCGTCGCGGCGATCCGCAAAGAAGGCAAGCGGGTGGCGTTTGCGTACACCATTCCCGCGTTCCAGAATCCGACTGGTGTGACGATGTCGGCACAGCGACGACTTCAACTCCTCGCAGCAGCCAGTGCCGACGACGTGCTGATCGTCGCCGACGAGGTGTACCACCTGCTGCGCTTCGCTCCCGGCGCGATGCCCCCGCCAATGTCTACGTATGTCGACGATGGGCCGATCCTGTCGATCGGCACGTTCTCCAAGATCCTCGCTCCGGGCATGCGCCTCGGTTGGATTCACGGCTCGACGACGCGCCTCGCCGCGCTTGCCGACTCGGGGTTGATCCTCAGCGGGGGAGGCCTCAACCCGGTGACGTCGACCCTGTCGACGGCGATGATGCGAATGGGTTGGCAAGACGAGTACGTCGAGTGGTTGCGGGCCACCTTTGCCCGGCGCTCGGCGACGATGGTCGCCGCGCTTCGCCACCACGTCCCCGACTGGGTGCACTACGACGTCCCTGCAGGCGGATACTTCGTCTGGCTGCGCCTTCCAGTTGGCGTCGACGGGGCAGCAGTGCGCTCGATCGCCAAGCGGCACGGCGTCGACGTACGTCATGGCGCGCAGTTCTCGCCGACCGGGGCGTTGGGCAACCACATCCGGTTGAGCTATGCCTTCTACGACGACGATGACATCGCCGAAGGCGTCGGCCGACTCGGTGCGGCGTTGCGCAGCGCCTGATCGGCGCCATGAAAACCTTTGCGATCAGAGGTTGATTCGCCACGGGGTGTAACCAAACTGCAACCGTCCAGACATCGACTGCGGGGTGACATCCAGCTACGGTGTCGAGCTTCGGCTTGTCAGGAGCCGAGAAACGACGGGGGTCGGCAGCAGGTGGGTTCCTTCGACATGCTCATACGCGGTGGGACGGTGATCGACGGCACCGGCGCGCCGGGTCGAATTGCCGACGTGGCGATCATCAACGATCATGTCGTGGCGGTCGCCCCGAACATCGTCGGCTCGGCGACCAGGGTGATCGATGCGACCGACCGGGTGGTCACTCCTGGCTTCGTCGACATCCACACCCATCTCGACGCCCAGTTGGCTTGGGATCCGATCGGGTCGAGCAGTTGCTATCACGGCGTCACCAGCGTGGTGATGGGCAACTGTGGCGTCACGTTCGCGCCGTGCAAGCCCGAAGACCGCGAGATCTTGGCGGGCATGATGGAGAGCGTCGAAGACATCCCCCGCGCGGCCATCCTCGATGGATTGGCGTGGGACTGGGTGACGTACGGCGACTACCTCGGCAGCATCGGTCGTCTCCCCAAAGGGCTCAACGTCGGCGGCATGGTCGGCCACTG
>JANMQX010000436.1:0-3969 GCA_031370745.1 Ilumatobacteraceae bacterium | reverse complement strand
TGCCAAGCCGGCATCCTGAAGAGCGACACGGTGTCGTTCGGCCAGTCGTTGGTGCCTGAGGTGATCGAGGCGGCGATGCGTGCTGCCGACGAGTGCGATGTCTTGCTGGCGGCCGGTTCGACGCTGTCGGTCTTCCCGGCGGCAAACGTCGTGCCGCGCGCCAGGGCCAGCGGGTCGCGGGTCGTGATCGTCAACGGCGAGCCCACTGCAATGGACCGTTTCGCCGACGCACTGTTGATCGGGTCGCTCGGCGAACTCCTGCCGGGATTGATCGGCCGTCCCGGCTGAACACCCGTAGCCAAATCCCGACCAGTTGGGTAGGCTTTAGGCCATGGCTACCTTCCGAGATCTGCTCAGCGCCGCAAAAGCGGAGATCACCGAAGTCGATACCGCCGGTGCCGCCGACAAGATCGGGGCCGGCGCGGTGGTGCTCGACGTGCGCGAACCGGACGAATACGACCAAGGCGCGCTGCCCGACGCGATCCACATCCCCCGCGGCCATCTCGAGGCGCAGGTCGAGGGCAGGCTGCTCGACAAGAACGCGCCTGTGGTCGTCTACTGCGCCGGTGGCGTGCGCAGTGCCTTCGCGGCAAAGACCCTTCAGGAACTCGGTTACACCGACGTCTCGTCTGTGGCTGGTGGCTTCGGCAAGTGGAAGGACGAAGGCCGCCCGTGGAAGACCCCGGTGGTGCTGACGCCCGACCAGCGCAACCGGTATCAGCGCCATCTGCTGCTGCCTGAGGTCGGGATCGCAGGTCAGGTCAAACTGCTCGACAGCAAGGTGTTGATGCTCGGTGCCGGCGGTCTCGGTTCGCCTTCGGCGCTGTACCTCGCCGCAGCCGGTGTCGGCACGATCGGCATCGTCGACATGGACGAGGTCGATGCCAGCAACCTGCAGCGCCAGATCCTGCACAACCTCGACCGCATCGGCGATCGCAAGGTCGACTCGGCCAAGAAGACGCTGACGCTGCTGAACCCCGACGTCAACGTCGTCACCTACGACACGCGCCTCGACGCCAGCAACATCATGGACATCATCGCCGGGTACGACGTGATCGTCGACGGCGCCGACAACTTTCCCAGCCGCTATCTGCTCAACGACGCCAGCGTCAAGCTCGGTATCCCGGTCGTGCACGGCTCGATCTTCCGCTTCGAAGGCATGGTCAGCGTCTTCCATCCGCTCGAAGGACCGACCTATCGCGACATGGTTCCCGAGCCGCCGCCCGCAGAGTTGGCACCCAGTTGCGCCGAAGCCGGTGTGCTCTGCGTGCTGCCCGGAATCGTCGGCTCGATTCAGGCCCTCGAGGTCATCAAGGTGCTGCTTGGCCTCGGCGAGCCGCTGATCGGACGGATCCTGTCGGTCGACACCACAGACATGAGCTTCCGCACGTTCAACCTTCGCAAGGATCCCAACAACCAGATCACCTTTGACAACCGAGACCGCATCATCGTGCGCGACCTCGAAGGGCTTTGCGCTCCTGGCCTGCACGACTGACGCACTACTGTTTCGTCTCGTGCTGGTAGCGACGGGGCAGCGGGAATCGACGAGAAGGCTGTGGGTCCACGGGCCGGTTGCGGACATTGCGCTTGGCTGGTGTTGGTTGCCCATCGCGCTGGTGGTCCATGCGGCCGAGCCGCGCCTCACCGCTGTTCAATCGATCATGGGCGTGATATTCCTGATCTCGTTCGCCCATCAACCCCTGACGCTCGGTCTGGTCTATGGCGATCCGGTGCAGCGTGGCGCGCATCGCCGCCTCTACCTGTGGGCGCCGTGGGTGGCGTTCGGATTGATCGTCATCGGGCTCAACGTCAGCCTGTCCGCAATTGCGTTGATCGCCGGCTTGTGGAATGCAGAGCACACGCTGATGCAGCGGTACGGCGTGATGCGGATCTACGGTCGCAAGGCCGGCGACGATCACGGACGCCTCGAGAAGCCGATGCTGATCATCTGGCTCGTCGCCGCAATCTCCTACATCGGTGGGTACGTCGACCTGCAACGACTCGTCCGCAAACTGGGCTTCGGCGGCACCAACGCCCGCAGTGTTCGACTCCTCGGTGACCTCACCTCGTATGCACGCGTCCTTTTCTGGGTCGGCGCGATCGTCGGAGTCGTCCTCGTCGCTCGCTGGTGGCACGCCGAGCGACGTCTCGGCACCGCGGCGAGCCGCCCGAAGCATTGGTACGCCCTCGGCACGGCCGGGCTCGTGATTGCGGTCATGATCGACCCGATCGCCGGAGTCGCCGGCTACGTGGCCGCCCATGCGATCGAGTACTTCGCGGTCGTGCACAGCTCATTGCGCAAGCGCACTGATGCCTCGCCTGTGGCGACCGCAACGCGCACGACAACCCGGCGTGCAGTGGCGTACGTCGCCTACTTCCTGGCCATCGGCACGATCGTCTACGTCACCAAGTCCCACTTCGACGGACGGCTGTATGCGTTCGCCGTGCTGTTCTTCGGTGCGCTGCACATCCTGTATGACGGGTTCGTATGGAAGTTGCGCCGTCCAGCGGTCGCCGCCTCGTTGGGGATCACGTCCAACTAGACCACGAGCAACCCACCCAAGAAGAAGTCCGCCAGTGCCTCGGCCACATGGTCGGGGTCGCGGTGCTCTTTGCCGACAAACCAACGCGTCGCGCTGAGCACCGCGTCGAACATCGCCGCGACCAGCAGGCGAGCATCGACACCGTGTCGGAACTCGCCGCTGGCGACGCCGCGTTCGACCACCGACGACCACAGCTTCGCGGCCTCGATCAACAACTCGGCCACAGGTCGCAAGACGGGTGTGACCGAAAGCGACTGGGCGTTGTTACGGATCATTCGCGTCTCGTTGGGCGTCTGCGCGGCCTCGGCAACCGCAGTCTTGATCAACTCGCGCAATGTGTCTGCCGCACTGTAATCAGAGCCGGCGATCGCCAGGTAGAGACCGACCTGACGGTGCATCACCGGCAGCAGCAGTTCGGCGACCATCTGCTCTTTCGACTCGAAGTGGTGGTACAGGCTTCCGGAGAGGATCCCGGCCGCAGCGCCGATGTCGCGTACGGTCGTACTGGCCACCCCGCGCTCGGCGAATTGCAGCGCTGCAATCGCCAGAATTTCATCGCGACGTGAACCGGTCACGTCACTCGATTCCGGAGACGTGACGGAAGTCGTCGACGTCGGTCCATTCGCGACCGGAACGAGCGGTCATGTGGTTGCCGGTCAGGTTGCGCGGCTGGCTCGCCAAATAGAAGCGTTCGTACAGCTCGCTGCGCGATCCCAGCGCCGAGCCGGCGAAGTCCCAGGCCATGCGGAAGATCCTTGCCCGTTCCTCGGCGGTGATCCCGTTTGCGCCCGGAAGGTAACGGCGAAGGAGCGGCCCGAGTTCGGCGTCGGCGAACGCCGCCTCGTTGGGTGTGCACAGCAGGTTGTGGCTGCCGAGCGTCTTGAAGATGTCGTTGACCCGAGTCATCCACGACGGCATCAGGGCGCGTAGTGCGGTGAACGGCTCGGCATCGCAGAACCAGCCACCGTACCGATACTCGTGGGCACCGGCTTCGGCGGCGTGGATCGCTGCCCGGGTCATGTCGGCGTAGGTCACCAACTCGCCGAGCAACTGCGTCGCTTCGGCGCGTGCTCCCATGTTCTGCACATCGACCATCTTCCACGCCAGGTCGTAGGCGAACTCGAGCTTCACGGCTGCACGTATCGCGGTCTGCTGGATGATGTTGGCAGCCCAGCCGTGCTTCATCACGTTGCCGTAGACATCGAGATCACCGGCGATGAACACTCGTTCCCACGGCACCTCGACCTCGTCGAATATGAGGAACGCATCCTGCTCGTCGAACCGCGACGAGAACGGATGATCCGCTCGGGTCCCGTCGACGGTGTAGTGATCGCGGCAGACCGTGTGCAGTCCCTTGGCCCCGACGGGTACGGAGAAGCACAGCGCGTAGTCCGGATCCGCGTCCTTCGGTAACGGGTGCGCCGGA
>JANMQX010000423.1:0-3751 GCA_031370745.1 Ilumatobacteraceae bacterium | reverse complement strand
ATGGCGCTGGCGTACACCGGGTCCATGGCGTGCTCGGCGTCGATGTAGGCGCAAATGCCGCCGTTGCGTTGCGCCTCGGCCACGACATGCATGGCGAGCGTGGATTTACCCGACGACTCGGGACCGAAGATCTCGACCACGCGCCCACGCGGCAACCCACCGACGCCGAGGGCGAGATCGAGCGACAGCGCCCCCGTCTGAATGGACTCGATGCCCATCGAAGTCTTTTCGCCCATCCGCATGATGGACCCCTTGCCGAACTGCTTGTCGATGGCTGCCAATGCCACATCAAGTGCCTTATCGCGATCATTGCTCACTGTCGTTCTCCGTTTCCTGCCTGATGCATGTGGGGTCTTGCTGGGTGTGGAGGCCGAGTTGCACGACCCCGATTGCTATGACGACCACCATACGGAAGGGGTGTTACACGGTTCCCCGGGCACATCCGTGGACCGTGAACAATGTGGTGAGCGTCTGTGGCGTTGTTCGAACGACAGCAGTGTAACTACGAACAGTCGTTCGATCAAGCATTACTGCGAAACCGCAGCGGCCGCTCCTGCCAACTCGGCGGCATCTGGACGATGTACGGCGAGATCGAGCGCCAACCAGATCGTGAACGTGAACGGATAGATCACGATCGGCATCAAGATGGCAACGCCGACCAGCGACAGCACCATCGGCAAGACAGGGATGTCGGGTGACGTCCGGATGAATCCGATGGTCATCGCCGCGGTCAAGACGATGAACGTGAGCACCGTGTTGATCGTGACGGCACCGAGCTCGAAACCCTCCTCACGTCGCCAGCGGATGCCACACGTCCGGCATCGGTCGTACTTACCGAGCCACTTGCGAATGAAGGTCCGTCTCGCCCCGCACCACGGGCAGCGCAGCATCACGCCCCGACGCAGCATCCGAACGAACGACGGATGTTTCGAGGGCATCTCCATCACCCTAGAGACAACTGAGACTCCATCGGCCACACTAAGGACGTGCGCCGAATCCTCGCTGGTCTCATCTTTGGTATTGCCTATGTGTGCGCCAGCATCGCTGTCAGCGGCTGGTTGCTACAGCGCAGCGCGTTCGACCCCGGGCGCACCGGTCACCTGGCCGATGTCGTGTTGCAGGACAATCGGATCAAGACACAGATCACCAACACCATCGCCGACGCTGTGTCATCCCAACGCGGGTTGGACAAGCTCGCGGTTCGACAGACCGTCGCCTCTGTAGCCAGCACGCCACAGGGTGCGAGGTTCCTCAGCAAAGTGCTTCACGACGCGCATGCGCGAATGATCGGCGAGTTGAAGGGACCGGTGCGCATCACGGGCGATCAGATGGTGCAGTTGGTACGCAATCAGATCGTGGCCGACATGCCGTCGGTCACCCTTCCAGTGCCGCGTGTGGCAGCACTCGACAGGATCCGCCGCATTCTCCGATGGACGATCCCCTTCACCGCTCTCTTCGCGCTCGGGTTCTTCGTCATCGGATTCATGCTGCACCCAAATCGATCGGCGCTGGTGCACAGCCTTGGATACGGCATGGTGCTGTTGGCGTTGTTGATCGCCGTACTGGGTTACGTCGTGCCGCGGTTCGTACTGCCCTCGTTCAGCGACAACATATGGGCCGATGTACCAGCACACCTCGCCAACGATTCGCTGCCACTGCTCGTCGGACTGGCGATCGTGCTGGGCGGCGGCGGCTTGATGCTGCTACTGGGGACAGGGTTGCTGCGACGCCGACGGCGCTGGAACGCGCCCGTCAGCACCTATCGATATCGCGAGGAGCGTCGCTGGGGTTAGCTGACCAGTTCGGCGACGAAATCGGCGAACACGTCGGCGTAATGCATGGCGTCGGACTCGGAGTGCATCACCGAGATCAACCACTGCTCGTCGAGGCCCGGCGGCAGCAGGACACCGCGGTTGATGCCGTGCATCCACTGCGCGAAGGCAAGATCGAAATCGGTGGCTTTGTAGTCGCGATAGTTCTGGATCTGCGTCGGCGCCCAGGTGATGCAGCCCTTTGCCCCGAACTGCACGGTGTGCGCAGGGAGGTCGGCGTCGTCGATGGTTTTCTGGCAAGCCTCGAGCACGCGGCGATTGAGATCGATGGTCGCATCTGTTGCTTCCGGCGTGCAGACCTCACCCAGCACCGCCTTGGCCGCGGCCATGCACAACGGGTTGCCGTTGTACGTGCCGAGGTGCAGGACCCGGCCGCTGGTGATCTGGTCCATGCATTCCTGTGTTCCACCGAAGGCACCCAATGGAAGCCCGCCGCCGATGCTCTTCGCCAAGGCAACGAGGTCGGGTTGCACGCCAACCGCGCTGGTGGCCCCGCCCCACGCCGCGGTGATGCCGGTCTTGACCTCGTCGAAGATCAGCATTGTGCCGTACTTGCGAGTGATCTCGCGGACCGCCTGCAGGTAGCCGGGTTGTGGCAGGCAGATGCCGATGTTCTCCATCACCGGCTCGACGATGAAGGCAGCGACGTCGCGCCCCGCCAGCGCCTTGTCGAGCAGATCGGGACGGTTGTACGGAATGACTTTGGTATCGCCGAGCACGGCGCGGGTGATGCCCGCCGTTGCCGGAATGGCGCGTGGTTCGTCGACCGGACCGGCCTCGCTGATCGGTGGCTTCATCGAGATCATCACCTCGTCGTGATGACCGTGGTATCCGCCCTCGACCTTGACGATCTTGTCGCGACCGGTCAGGCCTCGGGCGACACGGATGACATCCATCGTCGCTTCCGTGCCGCTGTTGGTGAACCGCCACATCGGCAGCTTGTAACGCGCCGCGAGCATCTCGGCGACGTCGGCGTTCAACTCGCACGGCGTGACGAACAACGTGCCATCGTCGAGCTGATGCTCGATGGCCCGACGGACGGCCGGATTGCAATGCCCGGCGAAGAGGGCGCCGAAGCCGAGATCGAAGTCGACGTAGCGATTCCCGTCGACGTCTTCCATCCACGCGGCCTGCGCCCGGCGCACCACGATCGGATGCGGATCGTATGACTGGAAACTCGACGGCACGCCCATGGGCATGACCTTGCGGGCCCTCTCGGTGGCCTTCATCGAGCCGGCGGTTCGCTGCATGTAGACGGACAGCTCGCGCTCGGTGATCTGTTTGGCTGTGCTGACAAGTTGACGGCTGTCGATGGATTCCATTGCACTCATTTGATTCTCCAAGTGGATTTCGTTCCCGCAAGCCTACCTCACCACGATATCCATCGTGTACAACCCGCCATGGCGACGCGTTCCAGCGACTCGGGCACCACCGGGAACGCTGCGTACGATTGCCGGGTTGCTTCGGCTGCCTGTGACGCGAGTCTCCGCAGCGAAACAACAAGGTGTGTAAGTCAGGCGACGATGTGGCACACTGGGCGACCTACATGGTGGCCGTAGTTCAGCTGGTAGAGCGCCAGTTTGTGGTACTGGATGTCGCGGGTTCGAGCCCCGTCGGTCACCCCAAACCGAACAGTTCGGGGGCACACAAGTGCCCCTACACTGCTCGGGTCCTGGCTTCGGCTGGGGCGATGCGCCTCTAGCTCAACGGCAGAGCAACGGACTCTTAATCCGCAGGTTCTGGGTTCGAAACCCAGGGGGCGCACCAAGAAGTACCAGGCCGGAGCGGTGCCTCTCCGTCGGCGCAAATGGAGCTGATCACCAGACCTCAGCCGTCGACGGCGAATACGCGGATCGCCTCAGACTTGCCCTTCAGCATCGCTTCGCCCAGGTCGGTCAACTCGAACTCGTCACCGATCT
>JANMQX010000417.1:0-9231 GCA_031370745.1 Ilumatobacteraceae bacterium | reverse complement strand
TCTGTAGCTTCTTGAGCAGCACGAGCTCGCGCTGGAAATCGGCCGCAGCATCGAAGTTCTTGTAGACGCTGGCATAACGAAGGTAGGCAACAACGTCGAGCGAGCGCAGCCGCTCGAGCACCTCCAGACCCAGCTCGGCGGTGGAGATCTCGTTGCCCTGCAACCTGGAGTGATCCTCCAGTTCGATGCTCAACTGTTCGATCTGCTCGGACGTGACTGGTCGGCCCTTCGACGCCGCGGCGATGCCAGCAACGATCTTCGAGCGATCAAACGGCTCACGCGCGCCGTGGCTCTTGACGACCATCAGGGCTATTTCCTCGAGACGCTCGTAGGTGGTGAAGCGATGCTGACAGCTTGCACAGATCCGCCGACGACGGATCGAGTTGCCTTCTTCCGCCTCGCGCGAATCGATGACCTTGGTGTCGTCGGTACGGCATTTCGGGCAACGCATTGCTGCCCGAGGCTAGTAGATGGGTTACGGAAGCGCGATCGCTTCCGAGACCTGAATCTGGGTGCCGCCGTTGGTGTGGATCAACAGATCGACATAGTCGGCGAGGGCCGTGTGACCGTGGAACCGTTGACCGATGGACCACATGGTGTCGCCGGTCTTCACGACGTAGTGGTTGGCCGCTGTGGCGGGGGCAAGCACAGCGGCTGAAGTTGCAGGGCGAATCATGGAGGCGGAGGCAGGAGCGCCCCCACGATTCGCCACAACATGGCCGGCGCCGACGAACAGCACCAGCACGATCGCCGCCAGGCAGAGCAGAGCCATCATCCGACGGCGGGCGTAGATCTGCGAGGCGGAATACGCCTCGCCGAATTGCCCGGGTATGACAACTGCGATGGCCATCGGTTCACTTTCCTTTGACGGTAGAACGGCTGATCGAACACACGTTGCCCGAACAATTGTTCGTAGCATGCCACGAACAGTCGTTCGACGTCAACCCCTCGGTCGAACATTTGTTTCACGAACGAATGTTTGACCTGAGAGACGAACGCGCGTACGCTATGGCAATGTCCGAACAACTCACCGCCCGCCAACGAGGCATTCTCGACATGATCGAGACCAGCATGCGCGAGCGCGGGTATCCGCCGAGCGTGCGCGAGATCGGTGAGGCTGTCGGCCTCACCTCCCCCTCCACAGTGCACAGTCATCTGGCGTCACTGCAGCGGATGGGATTCCTCAAGCGTGATCCAACCAAGCCACGAGCCATCGAGGTGCGGTTCGATCCGTCGTCGGGTTTGGCAATTGAACGCCGGCCCGTTCGACACGTCCCGCTCGTCGGCGACGTTGCCGCCGGCACCGACGTGTTGGCTCAAGAGAACGTCGAAGAGTTGTTCCCGCTACCCGAAGACTTCACGGGCACCGGTGATCTGTTCATGTTGCGCGTACGCGGCGACTCGATGATCGACGTCGGCATCATGGACGGCGACTTCGTCGTCGCCCGCGCCCAACAGACCGCTGTCAACGGCGAGATCGTGATCGCCGGAATTCCCGGCGAAGAAGCCACGGTCAAGACGTTCCAGCGCAAGGGTTCGCTGGTCACCCTGATCCCCGCCAACGCCCGGCTTCAGCCGCTGGTTTTCGACGCCGAGCAGGTGCAGATCTTCGGTCGCGTCGTCACAGTGATGCGCCGCCTCTAGTCGTCGGCGGCATCCTCGTCTTGCGGCACGGCCCAGCCCGCGCCGGGCGGTGTGGGCGGTGGCGTGGCGGGCTGCGGGCCTGTCGCACGAGGTGTCGTCGACTCGGTCGCCGGCGGAGCAGCGACGGTTGGCTCAGGCGCCCACGTCTGTGGTGGTGTCGGCAGAAGTGTCGGTGGTCCGGACGGTCTCGAACCCGGCGCGGGTGGCGCCGGCGGGGCGAACGTCGGCGGGGCGAAGCTGGTTCCCGGCGGCTGATCGGGGATGCGAATCGGCGGCTGCCCGGGGAACTGGATCGTCGGCGCAATCGGCGGCGGCACCGGCTGATAGACACCCGGTGCGGGTGGTGCAATGGGTGGAAGTCCTGGATAGGTGCCGGTGCCTGGCGGCCAACCCGGCAACGGACCCACGGGATTGCGGACATCCGCGGCTGCCGTGGCTGGCCGGCGGCGGCGCAGACCCAACAACAAGAACAACAGCCCGAAGATCAGACCGCCCAACGCCACGGCCCCTCCGATCACCATCAGCTTGTCGCTGTTGTCCTTGGGGTTCCTGCCGATCGCAACTGCAAAGTCGGTGTCATTGGACTCGACGTCCAACCGATAGGTACCCGCCTGACCGATCTTCATCGTCCGAATGCCCGTGCCCTTGTATCCGTCGATGTCGTACGAGGCGCTGGCCCCCCGATCCAGAGAGACCTCCTTCCCGTTGCTGTCCACCAGCGTCATCGAGACCTTCGGCAACTTGTCACCCGGGTGGCTGTAGCTGCTCCCATTGGCTTTGCAGTCTCCACCAAGGGTGCCGAGCTTGCCCTTCGTCTCGGCATACACCGTGAACGTGGCCGGCTTGTCGAACACCAGCGTCGTGGTGCAACCAACGGGGGCGCGCGCCAGAGACCTCACCGCATCTTTGTAGTTCGACATGCCCTTGGCCACGGTCGCCACTCCCCCGCCCAGCCCACCGACGAGCAGAATGATTCCGATCATCATCTGACCCTTGCGGCGCTTGCCCTTCGGGGGCGGCGCGACATCCGCCGGAGGAGGAGGCTGGGTCATGAGTGGAACTTGAGGTTGATACGACATCACAACACCCCCAGTCGCCCAGCGACCAGCTCGATTCGATCATCAGGTTGTACCACGGCAGCGCGCACGTTCTGTGCACCGCCCGCCCCATAGAAGTCACCGGGACTCACCAGCGCGCCACCTGCGCGAGCCAACTGCTCGGCAAACTCCCAGCCGTCACCGGCGTCGAACCACAGATAGAAACCCCCAGCAGGAAACGCGACGTCGACGCCTGACCATACCGAGAACACTTTGCCCAGTCGCTCGAGGCGCCGACGATAACGGTCGCGCTGCACGGCGACGTGTGCGTCGTCACCGAGCGCAACCGCCGCTGCGGCTTGCGCCGGGCCGGGCACCAGCATGCCGACATGTTTGCGGACCTCTTTGAGGTAGTCGACGATCTCGGCGTCGCCTGCATAGAAGCCGACACGAACTCCGGCGAGGTTCGATCGCTTCGACAGCGAGTGAACGGCGACGACGCCATCGAAGCCGTGATGCAATATCGTGCTCGCCGGCCCATCCCACACGAACTCGACATAGCACTCGTCGCTGAACACGGGCACGTCGTTGGCGCGTCCCCACGCAGCGGCCTCACCGAGATCGGTCAGCGCCCCGGTGGGATTCGACGGACTGTTGACCCACAGCATCAGCGCCCTAGCGGCGTCGGCCGGACTGATCGCCGAGAAGTCGAGCGCTCCGTCCGGCCGGCACGGCACCGCGACGGCTCGGCAACCTGCGAGCGTGGCACCCATCTCGTAGGTGGGGTAGGCAACAGCCGGAAACAGCACCGTGTCTTTCGACGGAGTACGCAGCCGCAAGAATTGCGGAGTTGTGGCAACGAACTCTTTGGTACCGATGCACGCCGCCAACTGTGCGAGCGGGACATCGAGATCAAATCGGCGATCAAGCCACGATCGGATCGCCTGACGCAACGTGTCGCTGCCGATGCTCGGCGGGTAGCCGCGCTCCGCATTCGACGTCGACAGGGCGGCGATCACGCTGTCCAGCGGTGGGTCGCACGGGGTACCAATCGACAGATCGACAACGCCCCCGTCGAGCGCCTGGGCGATCGGCACGAGACGATCGAGCCGATCGTACGGGTACGGCGGTGGAACGAAGCCGGAGGATTCAACCATGAGATACCCATCCTGCCCGATCGTCGCCCGCTGCCACCAGTGGTGCCGTCAGGTAGAGGCGACGACGAACTCGGCCAGGCGGCCAGCCGATGCATCGGCAAGCCGCGCTCGTACTCGCACTCCGTCGTCGTCGTGGTGCGTCGTCAGCACCTCGCCCTCGCGATGCACCGCTGCAAGTAGGTCGCCGCGGTCGTACGGAATCATCAGCTCGACTACTTTGCTGAGTGCCCGAAGCCTGTCGCTGAGAGCGCGAAGAAACCCGTCGATTCCATCGCCTGTCGTCGCGCTGATCGACACCGAACCTTCGTGGCGGTTGACCAGATTGGCGGCGACCTCGGGCGCGGCATCGCGCTTGTTGAACACCAACAGCTCTGGCAGATGCGATGCGCCGATTTCACCGAGAACCTGACGCACTGCGGAGATCTGGCCCTCGGGATCGGCCGCTGTGCAATCGACGACATGAATGAGATAGTCGCCACGACCTGCGACCTCGAGCGTGCTCTTGAACGCCTCGATCAATCCGTGCGGAAGGTTGCGCACGAAGCCGACCGTGTCGGTCATCAAGACCGGCTCACCGCCGGGCAACGCCAATCGGCGAGTCGTCGGGTCCAGCGTTGCGAACAAACGATCTTCCACCAAGACACCGGCATGGGTGAGGTAGTTGAGCAACGTGGATTTTCCGGCGTTGGTGTAGCCGACGATCGTCACCGCGGCGAGACCGCTGCGACTACGGCTCTTGCGCTGCAGGTCGCGGGTCGCCGAGAGATCCTTGAGCTCGGACTCGAGCTTGCTGATGCGGCGCATGATTCGGCGCCGATCGACCTCGAGTTTGGTTTCACCAGAACCGAACCGTGAACCAACCCCGCCTCGCTGCTGCGACAACTTGGCGGTCGCTCCGCGTCGCAGCCTGGGAAGGCGATAACGAAGCAGAGCCAGTTCGACCTGAGCCTTGCCCTCGAGTGTGTGGGCATTCTGGGCGAAGATGTCGAGGATCACCGCGGTGCGATCGATTGCCGTACGACCGAGCACCTTCTCGAGGTTGTACTGCTGCGCCGGCGCAAGCTCGTTCTCGAACACCACCGTGTCGGCATCGACCGCCAGACAGATGTCCTTCAACTCGTCGACCTTGCCCTTGCCGATGAACCAGGTGTGGTCTGGATGATCGCGACGCTGCACCAGGCGGCCGGCTTCGTCGGCGCCGGCTGTGTCGATCAACAACGACAACTCGTCAAGGCTGGCATCGGTGTCACCATCGGTGCTGCCGGGCAAGGTGACGCCCACCAACACGATCTGCTCGCGTTTGGTGCGCTCGATCAGCGTTGCGCCGAGTGCTTCGTTGTATGGCGTCGACATGGTTTCCTTGCTGCACCTGCCCTTTACAGATGGACCCTGATCGAACCGACAAAGACTGCCGGACCGACCAGGGTGACGTGCCCGTTCTCGGGATCGTGCACACGTACCTTGGCATCTCCGCCATCCATGTGCACGGTGATTTCGCGAAGTTCGGGGTCAACGAGACCCCACGACAACGCTGCCCACGCGCTGGCGCAAGCACCGGTACCGCACGCCGCCGTGATACCCGCTCCACGCTCGTGCACACGCATCGTGATGGCGTATGGCTCGGGGCCGAGTTCGACGAGTTCGAGATTGATCTCGGGAACGATCTCACCGAGAGTCAACAGATCGACGACCGCCACATCTTCGACACCGACCACCGCATGCGGGTTGCCGACGCTGAGATGGCTCACCGGGCGCAGCGGATCGGTCCCGATGAGGTGCCAATTGTCGGGCTCGTCGATCGGCTCGACAGGTCCCATGTCGACGGCCGCTTCGATCACATCGGCATCGTTGGTCGCATACAACATGACCAGCCGATCCCCGGCATCGGTGAGAATGCATTGCGGCGCCAGGTCGCCACGGCGTTGCGCCAGAGCTTGGGCGAAACAACGGATGCCGTTGCCACTCATCTCGGCGCGTGATCCGTCGGAGTTGAACAGCACCATTCGAGCCGCGTAACCAGGCTCACTCTCGCCGATCAACAGGCCGTCGGCGCCGATGCCTCGACGCCGATCGCAGAGTCGCCGGGCCAGTGCGGGCAGATCATCGACACGCGGATGGAAGACGACCAGGAAGTCGTTGCCCAATCCGTGATGCTTTGTCAGTACGAGGTCTGCCATGCACTTTCCAGTACCGGGAGCGCTGCGGCAACCGGGTCGGCGTCGATATCGATCCAGCGTATGCGCGGGTCGCGACGGAACCACCGCTCTTGGCGGACAGCGAACTGCCGAGTGCGGGTGATGATCATCTCGACCGCAGCGTCCAATGTGCACAGACCGTCGAGGTGATCGAACAGCTCCTTGTATCCAAGGGCTTGTCGAGCGGTGCGCGAGACCGGAGCATCGGCCAGGGACTCGACTTCGGCAACCAGGCCGGCATCGATCATTCGGTGAACCCGCTGCGCAATCCGCTCGGTCAGCAGCGGCCGCGGCCATCGCAGCCCGAATAGGGTGAAGGCAATCGGCGGGTAGCTGTCGATGCCGGGACCGAACGAGCTGAACGAGCGGCCGCTGCCGATTGTGACTTCGAGTGCGCGCACGACCCGACGAGCGTTCGTCGGCTCCATCTTGGCGGCAGCCGCAGGGTCGAGGCAGACGAGTTGATGGTGGAGGGCTTCGGCCCCCTCGACGACGACGCGTTGATCGAGCTCGGCGCGGACCTCCGGCCAACGCCCCGGCACGTCCATCGGATCGGTGATGCTGCGCAGGTACAGACCCGTGCCGGCCACCAGCACGGCATGGTTGTTGCGCGAGCGGATCTCATCGAGCGCTCGCCGAGCGGCGACGGCGAAGTCGGTGACCGTGAACTCGGTGGAGGCGTCGACGAGGTCGAGGCAGTGGTGCCGCACCTCAGCTCGATCATCGAGCGAAGGCTTGGCGGTACCGATGTCCATGCGCCGATAGACCTGCATCGCATCCACCACGATCAGTTCGGTATCGCGATGTCGCGTGGCGAACGCCATGGCCACGTCGCTCTTGCCCGACGCCGTCGGTCCCACAATGACGAGTGGGGTAGTCGCTGTCACCCGGCGAGCACGGCGATGCGCCGTTTGTGCACTGGCTCGGAAAGCAATTCGACGAACTGACCGATGAGGTGGTGAGGAGCGCCATGAATGATCTCGACCAATGCATATGCGCCCTGGCGCAGCGGCTGCGCCGGCGTGAAGTGCACCAGCTTGTTCTGCCGGGTGCGACCCGACATCACAGAAGGGTCCTTCTTGCTCGGGCCCTCGACCAACACCTCTTCGACCCGACCGACACGCGCCTCGTGCTTGGCCAGGGCGCTGCGCTCGACGACCACTCGTAGCCGCTGAAATCGCTCCGCAGCAACAGCCGGCGCAACGAAATCGTTGCTCAGCTCGGCCGCCTCGGTACCGGGCCGCGGCGAGAAGATGAACGTGTAGGCATAGTCGTACTCCGCCGCCGCAGCGACCTCGAGCGTTGCAGCGAAGTCGTCGTCGGTCTCGCCCGGGAAGCCGACGATGATGTCGGTCGACACCGCGAGGTCGGCGACGACGCCGCGCCCGGCCGCGAGACGTTCGAGGTATCGCTGCGCGGTGTACCCGCGATGCATTGACGCCAGAACGCGATCGCTGCCCGACTGCAGCGGGTAGTGCAGGTGTTCGCACACGGCGGGCGTCGTCGCCATCGCGGCAAACGTCTCAGCACGCATGTCTTTGGGGTGTGGACTGGTGAAGCGAACACGACGGATGCCATCGACCGCGCCGACCGCCGTCAGCAGTTCGGCGAACATCGGCCGCAGGCGTGCGTCGCTGTCGCCCGCCCGGCGCGCCGTAACCTGAATGTCGCGGCCATAGCTGTTGACGTTCTGGCCGAGCAAAGTGACTTCGCTGACCCCCTCCGATGCCAGCCGACTGACCTCGGCAACGACATCGGCAAAGGGACGACTGATCTCGGCGCCGCGCACTGCCGGGACGATGCAGAACGCGCACGCGTTGTCGCATCCGATTTGAATCGTCACCCACGCGTTGTACGTCGTTTCCCGACGCGCCGGCAAGGCACTCGGAAACATCGCCTGATCGTCGAGAACAGCCTCGTCAAGGATCTCGGTGACCGGCCCACTGACTCGGGCCCGATCGATGAGATCGACCGTGCGATGTACATTGTGGGTGCCAAGAACGACATCGACATAGGGGGCCTTGCGGCGTACTAGATCGCGGTCCTTCTGTGCCAGACAGCCGGCGACGACGATCTGGCGACCTTCGCGCTGCTCCTTCCACGGTTTCAGCCATCCGAGTGTGCCGTACAGCTTGTTGTCGGCGTTCTCACGAATGCAGCACGTATTGAGCACCACAACGTCGGCATCGGCTTCGTCATTGACCGCGACGTAGTCGTCGCCTTCGAGCAAGCCGGCGATTCGCTCGGAGTCGTGCTCGTTCATCTGACACCCGAAGGTGTGGACGATGTAGCCGCGGGTCACGGGCGAAAGGCTATCGGTGTGTTGTCAGGTCACGAAGGGAGTTGCATGGAGCCGTCGGCCGACAATGCGAAACCCGGATTGTGGGCAAGCTCCCACAGATGACCATCGGGATCGGCGACGTACCCGGAGTAGCCGCCCCAGAAGACGCGCTGCGGTTGCTTCACGATCGTGCCGCCGCACAGAACCCACTCCGCGGCCACCCGCTCGACCTCGGCCTCGGACTCGAGGTTGATTGCCAGCGAGATACCGGTGAACCCGGCGCCCTGCGACGAGACTTCGGCGTCGTCGGCTAACGCCTCGCGGCCAAAGACGGACAGTGCCAAACCGCCGAGTTGGAAGAACGACACGTCGTCATTCGAGGCGCTGGACTTTCGCCAACCCAACGCCTCGAAGAACGATGTTGCCCGCGCCACGTCGGTGACGCCGAGGGTGACCAAGGTGAGCCGAGCGGGAACCGACATCGATCATTCGATCGTGATGGGTTCTTCGTCGGCAGGCGTGAACTCGGGAGCATCTTGCTGGCCGAGGCCGGCCTCAACACGCACCTTCTCGGAAACCTCGACCATGATCTCTGGATTGTCAGCCAAGAAGCCCTTGGCGTTCTCGCGGCCCTGACCGAGCTGCTCGCCCTCGTACGTGAACCAGGCCCCCGACTTCTTGATGATGCCCATGTCGACAGCGATGTCGAGCAAAGTGCCTTCGCGGCTGATGCCCTTGCCATACATGATGTCGAACTCGGCCTGACGGAAAGGCGGGGCCACCTTGTTCTTGACCACCTTGACCCGGGTGCGGTTGCCAACGATCTCGGCACCATCTTTGATGCTTTCGATGCGGCGGATGTCGAGACGCACCGAGGAATAGAACTTCAGCGCCCGACCACCAGGGGTCGTCTCGGG
>JANMQX010000401.1:0-1909 GCA_031370745.1 Ilumatobacteraceae bacterium | reverse complement strand
CTTCGGTCAGCGGGTCGGTCGGACCTGAGGCAAATCTGCTGCACCCTGGCCCCGAGAGCTGTCGTCAGTTGACGCTGCCGTTCCCGGTGATCGACAACGACGAGCTGGCCAAGATCATCCACATCAACGACGACGCCACCTACCCAGAGTTGGCGGCGGTAGTGATCACCGGTCTGTACCGGGTCGCCGGCGGGGGACTGGCGTTGAAGCGGGCCCTCGATGCGATCTTCGCCGAGATCAGCAAGGCCATCACCGATGGTGCCCGCATCGTTGTGCTCAGCGACCGCAACAGCGACGACGTCTATGCGCCCATCCCTTCGCTGCTGTTGACCTCGGCTGTGCATCACCACCTCATCCGCGAGAAGCAGCGCACCAAGGTCGGCCTGATCGTGGAAAGCGGCGATGCCCGCGAGGTCCATCACATGGCCTTGCTGATCGGCTATGGCGCCGGGGCGATCAACCCGTATCTGGCGTTCGAGTCGATCGAGGACATGGTCAGGGAGAACCTGCACGGTCTCGGTGGGCTCGACGCGCACCACGCAGTCAAGAGCTACATCAAGGCGGCCGGCAAGGGTGTGCTGAAGGTGATGAGCAAGATGGGTGTCAGCACCGTCGCCAGCTACACCGGAGCTCAGATCTTCGAGGCGATCGGTCTCGGCCACGAACTGGTCGACGAGTACTTCACCGGCACTGTCAGCCGGCTGGATGGCATCGGTCTTGCCGAGGTTGCCGCAGAGGTCGCTGCCCGGCACAAGGTGGCTCATCCGCCTCGTCCGGCCGAGCGGGCCCATCGCAAGTTGGAGCTGGGGGGCGAGTATCAGTGGCGACGCGAGGGAGAGGTGCACCTCTTCAATCCGGAAACCGTTTTCAAGTTGCAACACGCGACTCGTTCGCGCCGGTACGACATCTTCAAGCAGTACACAGCGTTGGTCGACGACCAAGCCAAGAAGCTGGCAACTCTGCGCGGCCTGTTCGAGTTCAAGCTCGGTGCCCGACAGCCGATCTCGATCGACGAGGTCGAGTCCGTTCGTGACATCGTCAAGAGGTTCTCGACCGGGGCGATGAGCTACGGCTCGATCTCCGCCGAGGCGCACGAGACGTTGGCGATCGCGATGAACTCGATCGGTGCAAAGAGCAACACCGGAGAGGGTGGGGAAGACAGCGACCGGCTCTACGACCCGCAGCGTCGCAGTGCCATCAAGCAGGTCGCCAGCGGTCGCTTCGGAGTCACCAGCGAGTACCTCGTCAGTGCCACCGATCTGCAGATCAAGATGGCGCAGGGCGCCAAGCCCGGTGAGGGCGGCCAGCTACCGGGCCACAAGGTGTATCCGTGGATCGCTGCGGTGCGTCACTCGACGCCTGGAGTCGGCCTGATCAGCCCTCCACCGCACCACGACATCTATTCGATCGAAGACCTCAAGCAACTGATCCACGACCTGAAGAACTCCAACCCCGCGGCGCGCATCAACGTGAAGTTGGTTGCCGAGGTCGGCGTCGGCACCGTGGCGGCCGGCGTGAGCAAGGCCAAGGCCGATGTCGTGCTGATCAGTGGTCATGATGGCGGCACGGGCGCCAGCCCGCTGACCTCGCTGAAACATGCCGGCGCGCCGTGGGAGCTCGGTCTTGCCGAGACCCAACAGACCCTCTTGCTCAACGGGTTGCGCGACCGGATCGTCGTGCAAGCCGACGGACAGCTGAAGACCGGCCGCGACGTTGTGATCGCGGCGTTGCTCGGCGCCGAGGAGTTCGGTTTTGCCACGGCACCGTTGGTGGTCAGCGGATGCGTCATGATGCGCGTCTGCCACCTCGACACGTGCCCTGTCGGGGTTGCCACCCAGAACCCGGAGCTGCGTGCCAAGTTCAGCGGTAAGCCCGAGTTCGTCGTCAACTTCATGGAGTACATCGCCGA
>JANMQX010000312.1:0-22157 GCA_031370745.1 Ilumatobacteraceae bacterium | reverse complement strand
GTCGGTCCGGGTGCTGTGCCCCTGGGTCGGCGGAGGCTTCGGGCCGAAGGCCGCCGTCTACGTCGAGTACATCGCGGTAGCTGCCGCCGCCCGCGCATTGGGCCGCCCGGTGAAGTGGGCCGAGACCCGCTCGGAAGACCTCGTCTCGCTCGTCCACGGCCGTGACTTCGTGATGACCGCGAAGCTCGGCGTCACCAAGGATGGAAAGTTCACGGGACTCGAAGGCGACGTCACCGCCAACGCCGGCTCGTACCCAGCGATCGGGGCAATTTTGCCGATGCTGACGCAGATGATGTGCGTCGGCGTGTACGACATCGACAAGGTCAAGTTCGCGACGCGCGCCGTGGTGACCAACACGACAACGGTGGGTGCCTACCGCGGCGCCGGCCGGCCGGAAGCCACGCAGTTGATCGAACGGGTCATCGACGTCGCCGCAGGCAAGATCGGAATGGATCCGGCAGAGCTTCGCCGCCGCAACTTCATCCAACCCGACGCGTTCCCGCTGACCACGAACACTGGCGCGGCATATGACTCCGGCGAATACGAGAAGGCACTCGATGCGGTCCTGGCCGCATCGGGCTACAAGGAGCTTCGCGCCGAACAGGCCCGCCGGCGTGCGGCCAATGATCCGGTCGCACTTGGGATAGGCGTGTCGGCGTACGTGGAAGTCACCGCTCCCGTCGGTCTGCATGTCGAGTTCGGTGCGACGGAGATTCACGACGATGGAACGGCGAGCGTGTTCGCCGGCACAAGCGTGCACGGCCAGGGCCACCACACCTCGTTCGCCATGCTCGCGTCTGAAGTTCTCGGGATCCCCATGGATCAGATCAAGCTCGTCAACTCCGACACCGATCGCGTGCCGAGAGGTTCGGGGACCCTGGGCTCTCGATCCTTGCAGACCGCCGGTTCGGCCATCTTCCTGGCCTCGACCGAAGTGTTGAACCGTGCACAGAAGATCGCTGCGCACCTGCTGGAGGCCGCAGCTGAAGACATTGTCGCCGAGGGTGGTTCGCTGCATGTTGCGGGAACTCCGTCGAAGTCCATTTCCTGGGCTGAGCTCGCAGTCGCATCGCGCGATTCGGCGAAGCTGCCGGAAGGGCTCGACCCCGAGACCTTGCGTCACGAGCTCGACTTCGACGGCACCAACTCGACGTTCCCATTCGGTGCGCACGTCTCGGTCGTCGAAGTCGATACGGAAACCGGAAAGGTTGCGATGCTCCGACACGTCGCCGTCGACGACTGTGGTCGAATCCTCAATCCGCTGTTGGTCTCGGGCCAGCAGCACGGCGGGATCGCCCAAGGTGCGGCGCAAGCGCTGTACGAGTGGGTTCGCTACGACGAGGACGGCAATCCGATGACGTCGACCTTGATGGACTACACCGTTCCGTCCGCGGCCGAGCTTCCGAGCTTCGAGACCTCGAACACCCAAACCGACAGTCCGAGGAACCCTCTCGGCGCAAAGGGCATCGGCGAATCCGGAACGATCGGCTCGACGCCTGCGATCCACAACGCGGTCGTCGATGCGCTGTCGCATCTCGGCGTCGTGCACATCGACATGCCGTGCACGCCAGAGCGCGTGTGGGATGCCATCAACGCAGTCTGACGTTCACCCCTCGGTCATCTACATGACCAACTGGTCCGCGCTGCTTGTCGCAAACCGTGACGGCGATCCAGGTGCACAGGGCGCGTCGTCACTGACGGCGGGTTGTGGGGTCTAGCCACGGTGAGGATGCAGGACGCCCTCGCGGTAATGATCTGAGTGTGGCTCACTGGTTGATGAAGTCGGAACCCGAGGAGTTGTCGATCGATGACTTGTTTCGCGCCAAGCGAAAGCGATTCCCGTGGGACGGGGTGCGCAACTATCGAGCACGCAACTGGATGTTGCAAATGCAACCAGGTGAGCAGTTCTTCTTCTCGCACAGCAGTTGCAAGGTGCCAGGCATTGCAGGCATCGCCGAGATCGTCGGCGATTCATATCCCGATCCCACACAGTTCGATCCCGACAGTCACTACTACGACGGCGACTCACCCACGGCCAGGCCGCGGTGGGTGTGCCGGGATGTTCGATACGTCGAACGATTTCCTACCGTGCTTCCGCTGACCACGTTGCGCCAGTACACCTCGCAGCTCGGACCATTTCATCTGTTGCAGAAGGCCAACCGACTCAGCGTCATGCCGGTGAGCGACAAGCAGTGGGAGTTCATCGTCGAGTTGGCGAGGCAGCCATGAGCACCGAATTGCTCTACTTCCGCGACGCGTACCTCACTGAGTTCGATGCTGTGGTGGTCGACGTGCGCGATGGTGCTGTGGCTCTGGATCGCACAGCGTTCTATCCAACCGGCGGAGGGCAGCCGCACGACACCGGCACCCTCGATGGGCTCGCGGTCAGCGATGTGCGCAAGGAAGATGACCATGTGTGGCACTCGGTCGGTGGCGCGACACTGCCTGCGATCGGTGACACGGTGCATGGCGTCATCGATTGGGCGAGGCGACATGACCTGATGCGAACGCATACGGCACTGCACGTCCTGTGCGGTGTGATCTGGAACGAGTGGCACGTGCCCGTGACCGGCGGGAACATGGAACCGCTGAATGCTCGGATGGACTTCGAGTTCGATCCCCTCCCAGAAGGATTCGGACCGAGGGTCGAACTGCTCGTCAACGGCGAACTGGCCGCAGACCGCGCGATCGAGGTGTCGTTCTTGCCCCGGTCTACAGCCGTGATGGACGAGGATCTGATCCGCACGAAGGTAAACCTCGTGCCAACCCACATTCCTGAAGTGCGAGTCGTCGACATCGTCGGCCTGGACAAACAGGCGGATGGTGGCACACACGTGAGGTCGACAGGAGAGGTGGGTCGCATACGCGTGACCAAGACCGAGAGCAAGGGTAAAGGGAACAAGCGGATCCGATTGGAGATCATCGACGCTTGACCCAACCTCGTCACCGAGGAACGGGTGAGCACGTGCGGGCAGGATCGGTCATGGGTCGTGTGAGAACTGGGCGAACACGCGCAGCAACACGATGCTCACGACCACGGTGAACAGCGGCCACGCCTGACTGAAACTGCCCAAAGGGCGAGTCGCCAAGAACGCCGCGCCGGAACCGCCGATGAACGCCACCGCGGCCATCCGAGTGCGACCCCGCCGCATTGCTCGATCGACGCTGAATGTGTACGGCGCCACGTACACGAGCACTCCGACCACGAGCACCACAGGCCACGCGCTGCGGCCGGGATGCGGTGCTGACTCGCGCAGCGCCAGCGCGACCACACCAAGAAACGACAGGACCGCGGCAATGACCACGGCTCGTCGGCGTCGGTACGTCGTCTCGTCGGCGACTCGTGGTTCGGGGGTCATGCGCTGCGGACGAACGCGGCGACGAAGTCGCGAGTGTCCTCGGTGAGCCATCGGTTACCGGTGTGCTGCATGCCTGGGATCAGCCGCTTCCCAGTTGTTCTGCCGACGGAGTTGGTGGAGTACGTGTTGAGCTGGACCCACTCCTGGTTGATCTCCAACTGCATGCCGCGGATAGCTCCGGCGCGGATGAGCGTCTGGGCCAGCGCATCGATGGTCAACCCCGGTCCGCCGACCCAGACCAGGTGACCGTCGGCGGTGATACCGGCGCCGGAGCGCCAGACCGCGGTCTTGTTCTTCGGTCCGGTGAAGCCCCACTTTCGGTTGGAATCCGTGAGCAAGTCGGGATTGGCCACGCCGTTGTCGACGATCGGGTCGAGGTTCTGGCGCGCCGAGTCGAGAGCGGAGGAATCGACGATGTCGCGACCCCACAGGCCGATGTTCGGCACCCCGTTCTTGTCGATCGACATCGTCGCAATCCCCGCAGTCATCGGCTTGATCACGGCGCCGCCGAGGATCATCCCGCCGCCGGAGTCCCTCAGACGAAAGCCGCCGGAGAACGCAGCGAACAGTGATGGCTGTCGCTTCGGCTCGACGTAGTCGGGGCGATCCCACGGCTTGGGGATCTTGGTGCCGGGGTAGGCACGGAAGCTGAAGATCTTCGGATCGAAGTTGACGACTTCGTCGATCGACGAGGTGTGCACATTGTCGGGCCGGATCGAAGTGACGAAGGCCCCGGCTTTCCCGTTGACCAGCGGCCCCAGTGGAGTCCATGTGCCCTCACCGGGGATCGGATCCGCGGCCGGCGATTGCAGGGGTTCGGGACCTGGTCGCGTCGTTCCGACACTGGGTGGGGCAACCGTTGGCAGAACGGACACGCTCGGCGCCCCGCCGACTGCCGCTTGATGTTTGGTGAAGTACCAGTTCTCCAAACGATCGACCACGGGTCCGAGGTGGTGGTCGCGAGCCCATTCCACGGTGCGCGCCTGCAAGCTGTCGCTTCCCGGCCCGGTGAGGGCGGTCGTATAGGAATAGAGAACCGGGATGAGCAGCACCGTGATACCTAGAACGATCCGGCCTCCCGTGACGCCGGGCAGACGACGTCCACCCGTGCGCGACCGAGCTTCGGGCGCTTCGGGCACCGCGAGCTCGGCGCGGTCGGTGCCGCCCGGATGAGCGGTGGTGTCGCGACTCCATTGCCGCTCGAGCAACGGATCGATGATCGCGCTCATAGACGTTCCTCCCTCCGATGGACAAGAGGCTGCCGAGGAGGTCTGGTCCTCATTGAGAGCGGAGCGCTGCGCATTGTCGGCAGCTTCGCGCGACGGACCGTACCGATGAGCGATATGTGGCGAGGTCGTTCCTCGGTAAGAATCAGGTAAACGCACTCATCTCGTGCGGCTGCGTACGTGAGCGAGCATCCAGGTGTAGATGTGCACGTCGCTCGCGTCCACCTCGCCGTGGAACGCCCACAGCGCGGTGTGCTTCCAATCGGCGCACCGGATCGTTTGGCCGAGCCCGCCCGCAATCGCCACCATGGCCGCGAATTCGTTGGTATCGCCGTGGCCGCCGAGGTACTACGAACGCTCGACGGAGGGTCCCGGGCAAGGACGTTGATCACGACCTGGAATGGGTCCAAGTGGTCATTGATCGCTTGAGTTCTTCCAGAGATTGATGTCCTCTTCGATCGCGTACCGGTCGATCTCGGCGAGCTCGTCACTTGTCAACGCCATGTTGGCGAGTGCAGCGACGTTGTCGTCGAGTTGCTTCACACTGCTGGCGCCGATCACCAGCGAGGTCATTCGCGGATCGCGCAAGGCCCACGCCAGCGCTAGCTGGGCAAGTGTCTGGCCGCGCCGAGCAGCGATCTCGGCGAGACCTCGAACCTTGCTGAGCCGCTCCTCCGTGATCGAGTCGGCACTCAACGCTCCGCCCGTCGCTGCCCGCGAATCGGCGGGGACGCCGTGGAGGTACCGGTCGGTCAGCAATCCCTGGGCGAGCGGCGAGAAGGCAATGCAGCCGGCCCCGATCTGGTCGAGCGTTGTCAGGAGATCGTCGTGCTCGGTCCAACGGTTGAACATCGAGTACGACGGTTGATGGATGAGCAGCGGAACGTGCTGCTCGGCGAGCAGCGCCGCGGCCATGCGAGTGCGCTGCGACGAGTACGACGAGATGCCGACGTAGAGCGCCTTGCCCTGGTGCACTGCCGACACCAACGCGCCGACCGTTTCCTCCAACGGCGTGTCGACGTCGACGCGGTGCGAGTAGAAGATGTCGACGTAGTCGAGGCCCATGCGCGCCAGGGATTGATCGAGCGACGCGAGCAGATACTTGCGTGAGCCCCGGTCGCCGTAGGGGCCTGGCCACATGTCGTACCCGGCTTTCGTGGATATCACCAACTCGTCGCGATGGGCGGCGAAGTCAGTGGTGAGGATTCGCCCGAAGTTGGCTTCTGCTGCCCCATACGGCGGGCCGTAGTTGTTCGCCAGATCGAAGTGTGTGATTCCCCGGTCGAAGGCTCGACGACAGATCTCGCGCTGCGATTCCCATGGACGATCGTCGCCGAAGTTGTGCCACAACCCCAGAGAGATAGCGGGCAACAACAGGCCGCTGCGACCGCAGCGACGGTATGTCATCGACTCGTAGCGGGCGGGTTCGGCAATGTACGGCATGGCGCCGAGACTACGTCGCGACGTCGACCCGCATTCGCGGCCCGCCGAGAATCTGGACGACGAACGAGACCATGGCCGACCAGACTGACATCTGTGGAGCTGCCGATTCTGGAACGCGCCGATGAGCTGATCGCCGCCATCGTCGCCCATCAGGTGGTGATCGTTGCCGGCGAGACCGGCTGCGGCAAGAGCACCCAGTTGCCGCAGTTCTGCATGCGTGCCGGCCGCGGCGTCGACGGCATGATCGGCCACACCCAGCCCCGGCGAATCGCGGCGCGCACGGTCGCCGATCGCATCGCCGACGAGATGGGTTGCGAATTGGGCACCACGGTTGGCTATGCGGTGCGTTTCACCGATCGGGTCGGCGATCGGACCCAGATCAAGGTGATGACCGACGGCATCCTGCTGGCTGAGATCCAACGCGACCGCTTGCTGCGCCGGTATGACACCTTGATCATCGACGAGGCCCACGAACGCAGCCTGAACATCGACTTCCTGCTCGGCTACATCCACCAGTTGCTTCCGCGGCGGCCCGACCTGAAGCTGATCGTCACCTCGGCGACCATCGATACCCAACGGTTCAGCGAGCACTTCGACAACGCCCCGATCATCACCGTCGAGGGACGTACATACCCGGTCGAGATTCGCTATCGGCCCCTCGGAGACGACGACGAGCGTGACCAGGTGCAGGCGGTGTGCGCAGCGGTCGATGAGCTGAGCCACGAGGGGCCTGGCGATGTGCTGGTGTTCCTGTCGGGCGAGCGCGAGATCCACGACACCGCCGACGCCCTGCGCCGGTTGAACCTGGGCGACACAGAAGTGCTGCCGCTGTACGCCCGGCTCTCGAGTGTCGAGCAACACCGCATCTTCCAGTCGCACCGCGGGCGGCGCATCGTGCTGTCGACCAACGTCGCAGAGACGTCGCTGACCGTGCCGGGCGTTCGCTACGTGGTCGACACGGGCACGGCGCGCATCTCGCGCTACAGCCATCGATTGAAGGTGCAGCGGCTGCCGATCGAGCCGGTCTCGCGGGCCTCGGCCGACCAGCGCGCCGGCCGTTGCGGCCGCGTCGCGCCGGGCGTCTGCATCCGCCTGTATGACGAGGAAGGCTTCGCCGATCGCCCGGCGTTCACCGAACCCGAGATCCTGCGCACCAGCCTGGCCTCGGTCATCTTGCAGATGACGAACCTCGGGCTCGGCGATGTCGCCGCCTTCCCGTTCATCGAGCCCCCCGACGGCCGCTCGATCCGCGACGGCTACATGCTGCTCGACGAGCTTGGCGCGTTGCAGCCGTCGGCGACCACGCCAGGGCTGACCGCGGCAGCGGTGAGCGATCGGCGCTTGACCAAGGTCGGTCGGCAACTGGCCCGCCTACCGATCGATCCGCGTATGGCTCGGATGGTGGTGGAAGCCGATCGGCACGGTTGCGTGCGCGAGGTGATGGTCATCGCCGCAGCGCTCAGCATTCAGGATCCGCGCGAGCGCCCGGCCGAACACCGTCATGCTGCCGACGAGATGCACCGCCGGTTCGACGTCGACGAGGCATCGAGCAGCGATTTCATCGCCTTCGTCAAGCTGTGGGACTACCTGCGGGCGCGCCAACAGGAATTGAGTGGCAATCAGTTCCGGCGACTGTGTCGTGACGAGTACCTCAACTACCTGAGGGTACGCGAGTGGCAAGACGTGTTCAGCCAGCTGCGCCAAGTCACCGGTCAACTCGGCATCCGCCCCGGAAGCGAGGCAAGCCATCCTGACCGCATTCACCAAGCGCTGCTGGCGGGTTTGCTCAGCCACCTCGGGATGCGCGACGCCACGGCCGACAAGGGCCGGGAGTACAACGGCGCGCACGGCTCGAAGTTCGCAATCGGCAACAGTTCGGTGTTGGCTCGTAAGCAACCGAAGTGGGTCATCGCCGCAGAACTGGTCGAGACGAATCGTTTGTGGGCCCGCACTGCCGCCAGCGTGCAGCCGGAGTGGGCCGAGGTCATTGCCAAGCATCTGACCAAGTACAGCTACGGCGAGCCACGTTGGGATGCTCGCAGCGGTCGCGCCGTGGTCGGCGAACGGGTGACGCTGTATGGCTTGCCGATCGTCACGAACCGCACCATCGGCTACGACCGCGTCGATGCCGGCGAGGCGCGGACGATGTTCATCCGTCACGCGCTGGTCGAGGGTGATTGGACGTCGACCCACGACTTCCTCACCCACAACGCCGAGTTCCTCGAGGATCTGCGCTCAAGCGAGCACCGCACCCGCAAGCTCGACACGATCGACGACGAAGCTCTGATCGCTTTCTATGACCGCCGCGTCGACTCGAGTGTGGTGTCGAGTCGTCATTTCGACCGCTGGTGGAAGGACGCTCGCCGCGTCGAACCCGATCTGTTGACCATGACCGCGCAGGCATTGGGCCGCACGTCCGACAACGACGCCAACCTCTACCCCTCCACGTGGGTTCTCGCCGACATGGACTTCCCGGTGACGTACCGCTTCGACCCCGGAGCGGCCGACGACGGCGTCACAGTGCACGTGCCACTGGCCGTGCTGGGCCGGCTGACGGCCGCCGTGTTCGACTGGCAGGTGCCGGGCTTCCGAGCAGAATTGGTGGGCGCGTTGATCCAGACCCTGCCCAAGGTCATCCGCCGTCAACTGATCCCTGCCGCCGAAACGAGCGCCGCGGTCTACGCGCTGTTGGAGGTGGCCGACGAGCCGTTGGAGGTCGCTCTGGCGCGCGCAGTGGAAGCAGTCGTACCCTCGGTGCGCGTGCCACCCCGCGCCTTCGATGCCAGTCGAGTACCCGGGCACTTGATGATCACGTTTGCCGTGCACGACGAGACCGGCGCCGTGATCGGCCTCGGCAAAGATCTCAACGCGCTCAAACGCCAGCTACGGGCGATGCTGCGGATGGCCGTTGCCCGGGTGACCCCGGTCGACGAGCGTCGCGGCATCACCACATGGGACGTCGGCGATCTGCCGCGTCGCGTTGACACCGTTCGAGGGGGCCATACGGTGCACGGCTATCCGGCGTTGCTCGACGATGGCGACAGCGTCTCGTTGCGGGTCTTCACCGCGTCGGAACTGCAGGAGCGGGTGATGCGTGGCGGCGTCAAGCGGCTGCTGTTGCTGACGGTGCCGGTCGGCAAGCGAGCCGTGGAATCGCAGCTCGCCAATCGTGACAAACTGATGCTCGCCCGATTCGCGCCACAGACTGCCAACGCCATCGCCGCCGATTGCGTCGCGGCCGTTGCCGAGCGGTTGGTCGCCGAGCACGGCCCAGTGTGGACCGCTGCTGAGTTCGACTCGCTGGTCGCCACTGCCCGGCACCACCTGCCGTTGCGATCGGCACTTGCCCTGCGCGCGGCTGCCGAGATCGTCGCCGCCGCCGCCGACGTCGAGGAGCACCTGTCCAAGCTGATCAGCGCTTCAGTCGCGCCCAACGTCGCCGACGTGCGGCGCCATTTGGCCCGGCTGGTTCGCGACCGGTTTGTCACCGTCCACGGCGAGCACCGCCTCGCCGACGTGCGGCGCTATCTGATCGGCATCAAACGGCGTCTCGACAAACTGCCCGAGAACCCTGCGAGAGACCTCCACAAGTTGGCCGAGGTGCGCAACGTCGAACGCGAGTACTCGTCCTTGCTCGAATCGTTTCCGCTCGGCGACGTCGGCCGAGAGCTCGTCGATCTCGGCTGGTTGCTCGAGGAGCTGCGGATCAGCACATTCGCACCCTCGCTGGGTACCAGTCGACCTGTCAGCGCCAAGCGGATCGTCGCCGAGTTGGTGGCGTTACGCGGCTGAGCGGTCGTGAAAGCCGCGTCTCCTCGAATTGGCCGACCACCGGGCCGGCGATCGAACGACATTGATGATGATCGGCTCCGTTTGAGCTTCACCTGCTGTCATCCGGCGTTGCCACTCGCGGTGCGAGTGGCGTAGTGCGCCAGCGGTACTACTTCAAGGCGAGTAGCGCGCGCTCCGCGGCGTGAAATCCGCACATGCCGTGGACCCCGGCGCCGGGCGGGGTGGAGGCAGAGCACAAGAACACCGACGGATTCGGCGTCGCATACGGTCGGGCTGCGATCGTCGGACGGAACACCAATTGCAGACCGCTGTGCGCGCCTCCGGCAATGTCACCGCCGACGTAGTTGGCGTTGTAACTCTCCAGGTCGCGCGGCGAGGTGACATGGCGGGCGAGGACCGTGTCGGTGAACCCCGGGGCGAACCGTTCGATCTGGCGTTCGATCGCCGCTGTCGCGTCACCGAGATATCCACTCGGAACGTGGGCATAGACCCAGAGGGTGTGCTTGCCGACCGGCGCACGCGAGGGATCGAAGATCGACGGCTGAACGACCAGGACGAACGGCCGCTCGGGCATTCGCCCTGCGGCAACTTCAGCCTCGGCACTCACCAGCTCGGCGAAGCTGCCGACCGCGTGCACTGTGCCGGCGCGCCGGCAAGCGTCGTGCTCCCACGGAACGGGAGCGTCGAGGGCGTAGTCGATCTTGAAGGCGCCGGCGCCGTGACGAAACCGGCGCAATCGCTGCCGATATCGGGCGGGAAGTGCATCGCCGGCGATCGAGGCGAGTTGGCCCGGATTGGTATCGAACAGCACGACGCGGTGGGGCGGCAGTTCGGCCAACGAGCGCACCATCGTTGCGGTCCGCACCTCCCCGCCGAGCTCGCTGAGCCGGGCTGACAACGCGTCGGCGACAGCTTGCGAACCCCCCGCTGCGACTGGCCAGCCATCGGCGTGGGCGGACGCCGCCAGCGTCAAACCAAAGGCTGCGGTCAGTGGGCGCGTCAGCGGCAACATGGCGTGAGCCGCACAGCCACCGAACAGCGCCCTGGCCTCTTGGGTCTCGAAGCGGCGAGTTTGGAATGTGGCCGGCTGCAGGGCATGAACACCGAAACGCGCCATGACAAGCGGGTGTCTGGGAACCGAGAGCACAGGACCCAGCAGTTGTGGCAGCACGAGCGGCCAACCGTCGACGAGGGGCTTCAACAGGTGTCTCCAACGTCCGCCATCAGCGCCGAGACCGGCCGCTGTCTCCTCGACACGCCGATAGAGCACGCCTGCGCGACCGCCATCGAGGGGATGCGCAAGTGGCACCTCGGGCCACAACCAACGAAGCCCGTGACGTCCCAACGTGTCCAGCGAAAGTGCCGGCGACGACACGCCAAGCGAGTGAATTGCGGCGCATACGTCGTGAACGAAGCCCGGCAACGTCAATTCTGCTGATCGTGTTCCGCCGCCAACTGTGTCGGCCGCTTCGAGCACAAGCACCGAGTGACCGCACTCTGCAAGATGCACAGCTGCGGCGAGGCCGTTTGGTCCAGACCCGATGACGACGGCGTCGTATGCCTCGGCGGTCACGTCGACTGCTCTGTTCTCGATCCTCCGAGCAACACCGTCACACCTTCGCGCGCCGCTTCGACGGCGATGTCCTCGCCGACGCGCATCGCTCGTTCGATCGCGGCGACCTCAGCATCGGTGCGTTCGGGGTCGTGATGGAACAACATCACTCGGCTCACGCCGGCGACCTTGGCAAGCCCAACGGCGTAGTTGACAGCGGAATGGCCGTAGTGGAGTCGGAACGGCAGTTCGCTTGCGGTGTACTGGGCATCGTGGATCAGCAGATCGACTCCTCGACAGAGGTCCAACGCGGCTTCGTGATACGGCCCGAAACCGTCCGGGCCGGGATCGCCCGACATGGCCGGCCCGTGATCGGACATGTACGCGAGGCTGCTCCACTTGTCACTGACGCGGTAGCCCATCGTGCGGCCGCCCTTGTGCGGAATGTCCCGTGCAAGCACCGTGAATCCCTCGATGGCGTGCACGCCCTCCTCGATCGAATCGAATGACCACGAGCCGTGCAGTTCCGACGCCACGACGGGGAACGCCGGCGGGCCCATGAACCGGTCGAGCAGTTCGAGCGGCCGCACACCTTGCTCGGGGATCAACACCCTCGTCGCCGCGTCGGCGCGGTCGGCCGAGCGAAAGAACGGCAGACCTTGTGTGTGATCCCAGTGAAGATGACCGAGCAAGATCGTGCCGTGGAACGGCTCGCCCGCCATCAGAGCCGAGACGGCGCGCAGCCCGGTGCCGGCATCGAGGACCAGCCGCGGGGCAGACTCGTCGTCGTGCGCGATCGCCACGCACGATGTGTTTCCTCCGACCTCGGCGAACTCGCTACCGACCGCGGGTGTCGAGCCGCGAACTCCGCAGAGGTGAACGCGCACTAGCCGCGTGCCTCCTCTCGGTGGTGCCCGCCGGCAAGCTCGGCCAGCTTGGCGCGGTCCATCCTGTCGGCGGGTACTGCAGCGACCTTGCACTCCGTGACGGCGCGCAGCGTGGCAGTGCGCGTACTTCCCTCGAGGACAGCGCGTTCGCCGAACACTGCGCCGGGACCAAGCTCGGCGACCTTGTCGCCGTCGACCTCGACGACGAGCACACCGTTCAGCAAGAGGTACATCTCGTTGCTCGACGCGCCCTGCTCCACCAGCGTCGTGCCCTCCTTCACACGTCGAATGTCGGGCTTCTTGTCGCCGTGCATGATGTACTCCTGCAACTCACGCTCCAACATGCTCTCGACCTCCGTCACGAGCGCCGGTGAATCCTCGTCACCCCACGGGGTGCGCCGGCCGAACGATTCTGACATCCACTGTTTGTACTCGGCGAGGCTGCTCTTGGCAATGAGATGCCCGGCATCGTCGAACACCCAGTGGCGGGGGAAGCCCGATGCGCCGATCATGCTCCCTTCGTGAGTGCCGTCGGCATGGATCGTCAACTCCAAGGTGGTCCACACGATCGGTGCGTGGTACTGGATGAACGGAGCGTGTTTCACAGCACGTGGCATGGGTGCGCCAGTGCGTCCACCCACCGTTTGGACGAACTTCACGGCCGATGCACCGACCTCGGGGTCACTGCGTCGATCGGGCAGTTTGACGGCCGGAATCGTGATCGCGCTGACGCCATGGCCGATGGTGGTGGCACCGATGCACCCGCCGCCGCAGTAGTCATAGTCGGTGATCCGGCCGTCGTCGTCCACATCGATGTATGCGCGTAGCTGATTGGCGAAGCGAAACCCGTCTGCCAGACGTAGCTGCTCGATCGCTGCGGATGCGTTGTCACCGAGTGAGTCGGGGGGCGGAGGGTCGTGGTGAGCCAGCTTCATGCGCGTTGCCATCTTGCCCATACCCTCCATCACATCGGATGGGATCCACGACACTGTGTTGATGCTTCGCTCGACTCTCATGTGATCTCCTCCTGGTTGTGTACGAGTTGATCGATTCACCCTGCGCTTCGAGCACCTGCGGCTCCAGTGCACTGACTGGCGTCCGTGGGTGTGGCTGGCATCACCATCACCAGGGTGCCCGCGCCCTGGCCCCAGCCGTCGCAGTGGTGTTGAATCGACGACATGGGAGCGATCACAGTCTTCGTCGCCGACGACAGCATATTCATCCG
The DNA here is from genome assembly GCA_031370745.1 of Ilumatobacteraceae bacterium. Lineage (GTDB taxonomy): Bacteria > Actinomycetota > Acidimicrobiia > Acidimicrobiales > Ilumatobacteraceae > JAENVT01. The sequence goes on along the minus strand of JANMQX010000312.1, from coordinate 8,673 downwards.
TGAAGGGGTCAAGGCCATGCTCTCGCGTCACCACGACCTCGAGATCGTCGGTGAAGCCGAAGATCACGATGGGCTCGTCCACGGCGCCGAGTCGGCTGCGCCGAACGTGGTGGTCAGCGACATTCGCATGCCACCCAACTTCCATCGAGAGGGCATCGAGGCGTGCAAGCTCATCCGCAAACGCCATCCCGGCACGGGCATCGTCATCCTCAGCCAGTACGACGACCCGGACTATGCGATCACGCTGCTCTCAGAGGGCGCTGCGGGTTACGCATACCTGCTCAAGGACCGCATTGCCGAGGGTGATCAACTGGCCCGCGCCATTCGCGAGGTTGCCTCCGGCGGCTCGATGCTCGATCCAGCCGTTGTCAGCGCACTGATCAGCCCGGTGCGGCGAACTGGCGGTCTCGATGCCGAAGACGACGCGCTCCTCGAGATGGTGGCCGAAGGCAAGCCGATCAAAGCCATTGCCGCAGCAACCAACTCATCGCCGGCCTCGGTCGAAGCACGAGTCGAGAGTCTGTTCCTTCGCCTCGCAGAAGGTGTCTCTGCCGGTACCGCCGGTTCCCTCGACCGGCTGAAGCGGATTCACACCGCGATCGTGTCCCGCGAGGAGCAGGGTGAGTCGTTGTCGCGGCTGTTGCCCACCGGCATGGCCGAGCGCATCCGTGCCCGCGGTGCCCACCCCGGCGACAGCGAACAACTCAACGTCACCGTCCTGATGAGCGACATTCGTGGCTACTCGACGATCAGCGAACACACCGACCCGTCGCTGCTTGCGCAGCAACTCAACCGTCACCGTGCGGAGATGAACGGGGCGATCCTTTCGGCGGGCGGCACCGTGATGCAGTACGTCGGCGATGCGGTGATGGCTGTGTTCGGTGCGCCCGAGCCGTCGAGCGACCATGCCGATCGCGCCCTCGTTGCCGCGGCAGCAATGCACGCAGCTCAATGGACCGTCAACGCCGAATGGTCTGCCGAGGGTTTGGAGCCGTTCCCGTTGGGGATCGGCTTGTCGAGCGGCGATGTCGCTGCGGCGCTGCTCGGTTCCGAGGAACGACTCGAATACACGGTGGTCGGAGACGCAGTAAACCTGTGTCAGCGACTGCAGCAGTTCGCAGCCGACGGCGAGATCGTCGTCAGCGACATCACATGGCAACAATTGTCGGTGAAGCCACACGCTGAGGATCTCGGCGAGCACCTTGTCAAGGGCCGAACCACACCCGTTCGGCCGCGAAAGATCGCATCCATCAATCAAGCCGCAACCACAGCGGTCGGCATTCAGGAGACAGCGTCATGACCATCAGCGAACAGGCGCTCGACGACCAGACCGTGACTCGCAACCTCGTCGTCAGCGTCGATCAAGTGTTCCGCACGTTCGAGCAGGAGACAGCCCCGGTGCGCGCCTTGCGCGGCGCCGACCTCGACATCGGTCGCGGCGAGTTCGTCGCCGTGATGGGGCCGTCGGGATGTGGCAAGTCGACGCTCCTCAACATCGTTGCCGGCCTCGACGTGCCCGACGAAGGAGAGGTCTGGGTTGCCGGTGAGGCCCTCGTCGGCAAGACCGAGAGCGAGTTGGCAATCATGCGCCGGCAGCACATCGGAATCGTCTTCCAGTTCTTCAACCTGCTCGAGGGAATGACCGCACTGGAGAACGTCCTGATGCCTGCGCTGATCGCAGGCCGGAAACGCAAGGCCGCCGAAATCCGCGGCCGGGATCTCTTGGACCTGCTCGGGATCGGCGACAAGGCCAAGCAGTCTCCGGCCGCGCTGTCGGGTGGTCAGCGTCAACGCCTTGCGATCGCCCGGGCACTGGCCAACGAACCAACGCTGCTGTTGGCCGACGAACCCACAGGTGCGCTCGACTCCGAAGGCGGTGAAGAGGTGCTCGAACTTTTCACCCGCCTTCACTCCAGCGGTCAGACGATCTTGTTGGTGACCCACGACCAGCCTGTGGCCGACGCCGCCCAACGCCTCGTACGAATGCGCGACGGTCGTGTCATCGACGACGGCCGGCCTGCCGAAGGCACCTGAGCGCGAGACCGATGGCCGCTGCACTGCTCTGGGCGCGCACGAACCTGCGATCGCAGTGGCGTTCTGCCGCGCTCGTGGTGCGCCTCGCACCCGGCGGCGGCATCGCAGCGGTCCGAAGCGAAATGTCCCGGATCACGGGCGGGTTCGAACGGGTGATCGGCGAATCGTTCGCCGGTCTTCTCACCCTGCTCGTTCTGGCGCATTCGTTGGCAACGGTCGCCAGTCGGCGACGGCACGACCTCAGCGTGCTCCGAGCCATCGGGATGCGACCGAAGCAGGCCCGCCACGTGCTGTGGTGGCACGGAGGAATGTTGGCAGTACTCGCGATTGCAATCGGCCTCCCGCTTGGAGTTATGGGTGGTCGATTGCTGTGGCACGCTGTCAGCAATTCCATCGACTCCGTCTACTCACCGCGTTCTCCGTGGCCGGTCCTCGTCATCGTGGCCGGTGGATTGTTGATTCTCTCGGTTGCCTCCGGCGCAGCGTTTTCAGGCAAAGCGGTCCCTCATCCCATCGCCCGCTCACTCAGGTCCGAATGAACATCGACGTCCTCGCTCTACGCAGCGCCAGAACCAATGCGACCGAAGACCGCACTGTCGCCGCAACGGTGGGTCTGGTCGTTTGCGCGTTCTCGGCCGTAGTCGCTGCTACCGCCCTCGTGGTCTCGGGCAGCGACGCGACCGCCGATCACTACGTACTGCCGTGCTTGGCGATCGCCTGGGCGGTGGCGGGTTTGATCATCACGATCCGTCAGCACTGTCCAGCTGGATCGATCGTGCACGCGTTCGCCGCAGCGACCTCAGTTGGCGCGTTGGCATGGAACGCCGATACCACCAAAGTTTTGCGTGGCACCGAGGCGTTCGGTGCTGATCTCGGCATTCGGCTGGCACTCGCATCGACGCCTGCGCTGATGTTCCACCTCCTGATGACGCTGCCCGATGGACGCCTCGCCCGGGCAGGGCATCGTCGGTTTGTCCTCGCCGGCTATGTGATCGCGGCTGCGACTGGCATTGCCCTGCTCGTCGATCGGAGTCATGTCATCGTCTGGCCCATCGCGTTGATGTGGGCTGTGGCGTTGTCATCGAGCCCGATTGCATACGCGAACTACAACGCCGCCGGTGCCGTCGACCGAAGGCGGATGCAGTGGATCGGGTGGGCGGCGGTCGTCGCCGCCGAAGTCTCCATTGTCTCCGTAGCTCTGTCGGTGCTCGCCGACTGGCCGCCTCACGATGCCCAGATCGCGCTTGCCGTGTCGGGGCTCGTGCCGCTTGCCCTGGCTGCCGGGACTGTTCCGCGGCTGCTCTCACGTGTCGACCGGCTGCTGACCCACACCGTCTCGCTCGCCGGACTTACTGCGCTGATCGTTGTCGCGTACCTCGTCGCCCTGGCAGCCTTTGGTCGCAAGCCGACCGGCAGCGAACGATCGCTGTTGCTGCTGTCGATGCTCGCTGCCGCCGGTGCGTCGCTTGCTTACCAACCGGCTCGTGCTTGGCTGACAGAGCGCGCCAACCGGGTCGTGTACGGCGACCTCGTCTCGCCCGACGAAGCGCTGCGGACGTGGGGCATGCGACTGACCCGGGCAATTCCCCTCGACGAACTGCTGCTGCAGTTGGCCGAGACACTCCGAAAGTCGATGCAGCTTCGCAGTGCTCAGATCTGGACGGGTTCCGGGGGCCATTACGAGGTGGCGGCCATGGTGCCTCATCGCGCGCTCGCTCCGTATGAGATCGGTGACAAAGAACGGGTGGTGGTAAGCCGCGCCGGCGTCTCGGGAGGGACGTGGCTCGACATCTGGCTTCCCGGCTTTGTACAAGCGACGATGACTGCATCGACGCGGGTTGCACCGATCGCCCACAGCGGCGAGTTGTTGGGTCTGATCGTCTGCGAACGGCCGGCCGATGGCGCGGCATTCACCGACGACGACGACCGCATGCTGACCGATCTGGCCCGACAAGTAGGGCTTGCGTTGCACAACGTGCAACTCGATACAGCCCTGCAGGCGTCGCTTGACGAACTACGCGACACGAACGAAGAGCTGCGCGCGTCGCGGGTCCGCATCGTCGCCGCCGGCGATGCGGAGCGTCGCAAGCTGGAACGCAATCTTCACGACGGAGCTCAACAGCATCTGGTGTCGTTGGCCGTCAAACTGCGCCTGGCCAAGGACGCCGTCGTCGACGACCCTGCCGACGCCGAGGCGATGATCGACGAGGTACGCGGCGACTTGCAGAACGCCATCGCCGAACTGCGCGCCCTGGCTCACGGCATCTTCCCGCCGCTGTTGATGTCGGGCGGTCTTGGAGAGGCACTCCCGGCGGCCGCGGCACGTTCAGCGCTGCCGACCGATGCCGACATCTCGGTGGGTCGTCACAACCAGGAGATCGAGGCCGCGATCTACTTCTGTTGCATGGAGGCGTTGCAGAACGCCGGGAAGCACGCCGGTGATCAGGCCAGCGCAGTGGTGAAGGTCTGGGAAGACGATGCGGCACTCCACTGGCGCGTCGCCGACAACGGTGCTGGCTTCGATCCAGGCGCGTCAGGCGACGTCGGTCACGGATTCGTCAACATGCGCGATCGGATGGGCGCCTTCCGAGGAACGATCGATGTGACCAGCACCGTCGGCGGCGGCACGACAGTTGAAGGACACATCCCGCTTCGCTAGTTCCGTCGTCTGAGCCGGGAACGAGAGCTAGTGCAGCTGGGATTGCCACACGGGGTCGCCGCCGGCCTCCCAGAGACGTCGCACGACGCGTGGGGACAACTCGTCCTTGTTCACGTAGGCGGCGGCCCCGCACGAACGGGCCGCTGGTGGCATGTCGGCTTCCGTGTACGTCGAGACGAGGATGACCAACGTCTCAGGATGTTCCGTCGTGATGATCTTCGTCGCGGCGAGCCCGTCCATCGCCCCCATGTTGATGTCCATCAGCACGACCGCCGGGCGCATCTTGGACACGAGTTCGATCGCTTCCTCACCTGAGGTCGCCTCACCCACCAATTCGAATCCCTGCACGCGGGCGACAACCGCACGCGCCGCGGCGCGAAAGGGTGCCTGGTCGTCGACAACCAGGACCTGGACGACGTCGGCAGCCTGCTCCATCAGAAGTACCTCCATGACCTTGTCATGGTGACAGGTCAATCTCGTCCGGAGAATCGTGCTGCTACGTCATCGGTGGTGTTGCCTGCATCACCTTCGGTCAAGTACATCAGGACAGCTGTGACCCGTCGGTTGACGTCTCGCTCCTCGCTGAGGTGCAGCTTGGAGAAGATGGAGTTGATGTGCTTCTCGACCGCTCGTTCGGAGAGCACCAGCGAGACCGCGACCGCGGCATTGGATTTGCCCTGGGCCATCTCGCCGAGCACCTCGCGCTCGCGCGGAGTGAGGAAGTCGAGCGGAACCTTCGCCCTTCGGCTCGACGATGCGACCAGCTGCTCGACGACCTTCGGATCGATTACAGCGCCTCCGGCGGCAATGACGCGAATTGCATCGACGAGGTCGTCGACGTCGGCGACCCGATCTTTCAGCAGGTATCCGCGGCGCTCCGAGCCCTGCGCGAGCAGCGACATCGCATATGCCGGCGAAACATATTGGCTGAGCACGATCACGCCGGTCTCGGGATGGCTTGTGCGCAACGCTGCTGCGGCTCGGATCCCCTCGTCGGTGCCGGTCGGTGGCATGCGGATGTCGGTGACGACCACATCAGGATTCGACCTCTCCGCGAGCGCGAGGAGCTCGTCGTAGCTGCCTGCCGTTCCGACGAGCTCGAAATCGGAGGTCGAGGAGATCAGCCGAGCCAGACCGTCGCGTAGTAGGGCGTTGTCTTCGGCGATGACCACGCGAATTGGCACGCGATGATCCTATTCGGCAGATGCGGCGACAATCCCGGCCCGCCCCGCCCCACCCCGGCCCGGCCCCGGGCGCGGCGTCAGAGCTGCAGCGCCAATCCACGAAGCCGGTGACCTTCATAGGTCCGGTTGAGTACTCCGTGGCCACACATGCACTTCGAGGTCTACTCGAGCGTCAGCTACTTCAGGCGGATCTCGTTGTCGACCGACATCGTGTTCAACGACGACGGTGCCGCTCACCAGATCCCGGCCACGACAGGAAGCGTCGCCGACGGGTACACGATGCAGCGCACACCGGTCGCTACGTGACGGCGGGTCGCTTGACGACGTAACGGCTCAACACGCTGTCGACTACAGCGGCGACAAGTTCTTCGGTGACACGTTGGCGCCGCACCAGCTTGGTGTACACCAGCGGACCGGCGACCAGCGTGACGAGCAGGTCGACATCGACATCGTCGGGAAGGTCGCCACGGCCGATCGCGCGCTCGATGACGTCGGTGGCAAACCGACGCCGCTGATCGGTCTGGGCGCGAACCAAGCGGCCAAGCTCGGGATCGCGCTGCGCTGCATCCATCAGCGACAGCATCATGTCGCCGAGGCGCCCGTCGTACGACGCCTTGGTCGTGCCACTGAAGCAGGAGATCAGGTCATCGCGCAGCGAACCGCTGTTGGTCACGGCTGGGATGATGAAGGTGCACGCGTGCACAGCTTCCACCACGAGTGCTTGTTTGCTGGCGAAGTGTCGGTAGATCGTGGTCTTGGCGACCCCTGACCTATTGGCGATTTCGTCGATGGTGGTGCGCTCGACCCCGACCTCGGAAACGAGTTCGGTGGCAGCGTCGAGCACGGCTTGCCGGGCTCGTTCACTTCTTGTCGTCGTCTCAGCCATCGCTACCGCATCGTAGCGGTAGCGGCTCGGGCACATGCATGTGACCCATGTCCAACCTGTCTTATTTGGTTGCACACGCCAAAGCGTGACGATACGGTCTCGTAGCGTTCTGTAAGGAGGATGCATGAGCACAAATCCACAGCCAGGCTCCGACACCGCACCGGTCCAGATCGATGCCGCAGCATTCGAACGGCGCTGGAAGATCTTGGCGGTGCTGTGCACCAGCCTGATGGTCGTCATCGTCGGGAACACGGCGCTCAACGTCGCCCTGCCCACCCTGGCACGTGAACTTCACGCCTCGATATCCGCACAGCAATGGATGGTTGACGGATACGGTCTGGTGTTCGCCGGCCTGCTGCTCACCGCAGGAACGATCGGCGACCGCTTCGGGCGCAAGGGCACCCTGCAGGCCGGCCTGTCAGTGTTCCTCGCCGGGTCGTTGTTCGCCGCCTTCAGCCACAGCGCCTCGGCGGTCATCGTCGGACGCGCAGTCATGGGTCTCGGCGCCGCATTCGTCATGCCCGCCACGTTGTCCATCTTGACCAACGTCTTCCCTCCGCACGAGCGCGGCAAGGCGATCGCCATCTGGGCCGGAATCTCCGGTGGCGGCGCAGCGGTCGGCCCGGTCGCCAGCGGGTTTCTGCTCGAGCACTTCTCGTGGGGCTCTGTCTTCCTGGTCAACGTGCCGATCATCGCGGTGGCACTCGTCGCCGGCTACATCCTGTTGCCAAAGTCGCGCGACCCTCATCCAGAGGGCCTCGACCCAATCGGTGCGTTGCTGTCGATCCTCGGTCTCGGCTCACTGGTCTACGCCATCATCGAGGCTCCCGACCGCGGCTGGGCGAGTAGCCAAAGCTTGATGTGGTTCGGTATCGCGATTGTGCTGGTCGCCGCATTCCTGATGTGGGAGTTGCGCAACACGGCGCCGATGCTCAACCTGCGTTACTTCCTCGATCCACGCTTTGGTGTCGCCGCCGGCGTCATCACCCTTGTCTTCTTCGGAATGTTCGGCTTCTTCTTCCTCCTCACGCAGTACTTCCAGCTGGTGCTCGGCTACAGCCCGTTCTCGGCCGGTCTCAGGCAGTTGCCGTTCGCTGCCGTGATGATGGTGGTCGCGCCGAACTCGCCAAGGTTTGCCGCACGCTTCGGCGCCAACGTCGCCGTCGCTTTCGGCTTGGTCGGTATCTCGGCGGGCATGTTCCTGTTCACGATCGCTCATGTCAACACCCCGTACATCCAGTTGGTGCTCGTGGTCATGGTGATGGCAGGAGGCATGGCGATGTGCATTCCCACCATGACCGGTTCGATCATGTCGGCTGTGCCGCTTGGCAAAGCCGGCGTGGGATCGGCAATGAACGACACGACGCGCGAGCTCGGCGGTGCACTGGGCGTTGCGGTGCTCGGCAGCCTGGTCGCATCGCGCTATCACACCAGATTGGTCCCAGCGCTCGAGCTGCTCCCCGCTTCCCTGCGTGGTGAGGCTTCGCAGAGTCTCGCCGGCGCGTTGCACGCATCCACCAACCCTCAGGTCTCCGGGGCCACACAGATTCAGGGCATCGCCAAGCAGGCGTTCATCTCCGGAATGCACCTGGCGGCGGTCATCGCCGGCTGCGTCGCCTTGCTTGCTGCCGTCATCGTCTACCGCAAGCTGCCTGCCGGCAATCCACACGCCCAGGGCGCGGCGTCGCTGACCCGTGACCCAGATCTCGATCTCGTCACCGAACACTGATCCACGACGATGTTCGACGTATTGGCGAACGTGAGCACGCTGTTACGCCTCGCCGAGCACCAACCGAACATGGTGGGTGAGGCCGTCGTCGACGAGCGGGATCGAGCTCGTGTCGCTGAGGGCTTGCCCGTCGAGCTCGATCGACGTCACACCGCGGCTGACCAACTGCGGATTCTCGACG
>JANMQX010000239.1:0-9869 GCA_031370745.1 Ilumatobacteraceae bacterium | reverse complement strand
GGGCATTTTGTGGCCACCACGGATCGGGGTATTCGGAGAACAGCGTTCGGAGGCCAGGAGCAACCTTCTCGCCGAACATGTTCGTGTTGTAACGAGTCAGCTCGTCGTTCATGTTTCCGAATTGCAGCATGGCGCAGAGGTGACCGATGCGCAGCTCCCGCGCTGCTTCCTCGAGCTGCTCGCGCACCGTGTCGGGACCGCCGATCACGACGTATCCGTTGTCGACCATCTCGTCCCATGTCAGATCATGCTTGGCCTGCTTCTTGCGGGCGACCTGTCGCAGTTGCGACTTGTACCGAGCGCGCACCGACCCCTCGGTGACGTATCCGGGAGCATCGGTGAAACCGGGATACACGTGCAGCGAACGGTTGAAGAAGTACTCGGCCGGCTCGCGATAGAGCTTGTAGGCCTCGGCATCGGTGTCGGCAACACCGATGAACTGCGTGACTGCAAGTCGATGCGGATTGTCGTCGCGGCCGTGGGCGTCGACACGGTCCCAGTAGCCGCTGACCGTTTCACGCACCATCTTGTAGCCGTAGTACGTGAGGGCGCCATAAACGAAGTCGTTCTCCGCACAGAAGTCCCATGTCTCGACCGAACCGCCGCCAGGGATCCACACCGGAGGGTGCGGCTTCTGCCAAGGACGAGGCACCGGGTTGACGTACCGCTGCTGATTGAAGCGCCCGTTGAACGCGAACGGCGCGGTCGACTGCCAGGCCTTCATGATCAGCTCGATGCCCTCGTAGTAACGCGGCCGAAGCGTGCCTGGGTTCATGCCATACGAGTGGGTGGTGTCCATTGCTGTGCCGACTGGGAAGCCCGCAATCAGCCTGCCGCGGGAGAACAGATCGAGCATGGCGAACTCTTCGGCAACGCGCAGCGGCGGGTTGTACAGCGCGACCGAGTTGCCCAGCACGGTGATAGCGGCCTGGGAGGTTCGATTGGCGAGGATGGCAGCGATGAGGTTGGGCGACGGCATCAACCCGTAGCCGTTGTTGTGGTGCTCGTTCACGCAGATCCCGTCGAACCCGCAGTCCTCGGCGTAGACGAGCTGGTCGATGTACGTGTCGTAGGTCGCGGCCATGACGTCCCGATCGAACAACGCCGGGTCGATGTCGACCCACACACTGCGGTGCTTCGTGTTGAAGTCGTCCGGCAGGTCCGGATACGGCATCAGGTGGAACCACATCATCTTCATCTCGACAATTGTCCCATTGCCTGGCCCGAAGTCCACGACCCGCTGCGACACGGATCATGTCTCAACGAGTCATGATCGACAGCTCTCGGTGCTACGGTCGCCGGCGATGGATCTTCGTCGGCTGACCTACTTCGTGACGGTCGCCGAGGAACAACACTTCGGTCGCGCCGCCGCTCGACTGCACATGACCACTCCCCCGCTTTCGCAGCGAATTCGCGAGCTCGAGGCCGAACTCGGCGTGCGGCTGTTCGAGCGGTCGACCAGGCAGGTGCATCTCACACCGGCCGGATCTCGGTTGTTGCACGAGGCCCGATCCGCGCTGCGCGCCGTCGACCGGTTCACCGGCCTCGCCGACACGCTGCGACGCGCCGCCGACTCGACCAACCAACCGTTGACGCTCGGGTACTGTCACGGTAGCGAGCATGCTGCCTCGGCGGCCGCCCGAACCTTTCACGACAACCATCCACAGACAGCGGTTCGCCCGTCGGCGTTCACTTCGTTGCGCATCTTCAAAGACCTCCGCGACGGTCGGCTGACCGTTGGTCTGGTTCATCCCCCGGTGCCCTACCCCGACACCTTGGTGTCGCAACTCCTGGCGCGCGTTCCGTTCGATCACATTGCGATCCCTCAGAATCATCCGCTGGCTCAACACGAGGTCGTCTATGCGGGCGACCTCGAGGGTCAGCCAGTCCTCTTGGTCGAGCGCGAAGACGCACCCACATACCACGACTCGACCGTGGCGTACTGCGCTGCGCTGGATGTTCGGCCGGCGTGGGTCATGCACCCGGCCAGCCAGGTGGAGCGGATGCTCGACATGGTCGCCGTTGGTTCCGGTATCGGCTGGCTGAATGCTTGGCAGGCTGCCCAGGTGGCGCGCGACGGCGTGGTCATCCGGCCATTGCAGCCCGTCGAGCGATTCGACGAGTTCTACCTGGCATGGCGCGTCGACGATGATTCGAAGCCGCTGAAGCAGTTCGTGGAGATCGCGATGGAGGTTTGCAGGTCATGACCGACTCGAACGTCACTGGTCGGCTTGCAGACAAGGTGTGCTGCATCACTGGAGCGACGGGCATTGCCGAGGCTGCGGCAGAACGGTTCGCCGCCGAGGGAGCGCTGCTGTTCGTGGTCGCGTTGCGCGAGGAGGATTGCGCGGCGCTGGCCGAAAAGATCGGACCTTCCTTGACATGGGTCGCAGCCGACTTGACCGACGAGAAGTCCACAGAGCAGGCGTTCGCCACGTGTGTCGAGACCTACGGCAGGCTCGATGCCTTGCTCGCCTGTGCTGGCGGCAGCGGTCGGCCGTTCGGCGATGGACCCTTGCACTCGACGTCGCTGGAGGCGTGGAACACCACGGTCGCATTGAACCTCAACGCTGCGTTCCTCAGTTCACGAGAAGCCGTCAAGATCATGCTCGACCAACCAAGCGGCGGGTCGATCGTGTATGTCTCGTCGGTCGCCGCTACCAATCCGGTTGCCGGGGCGTTCAACACGCTGGCCTACGCAGCTGCCAAGGGCGGGATCAACTCGCTTACGCTCAACGGCGCCTGCCAATACGGCGCGGCAGGCATCCGTTTCAACGCCATCCTGCCCGCCCTCACCATCACTCCGATGTCGAAGCGCGCTGCCGCTGATCCTGACACCCTCGACATCGTCAAGGCGCGCATGCCCGTCTCCGGTGGTGGCCCGTTATCGGCCGATGATCACGCCCAGGCTGCACTATTCTTCTGCAGCGACGAGTCGAAGCACATCACGGGCCAACTCCTCCGTGTCGACGGCGGCTGGGGCGTCAACTAGCGCCACTCACTTCGGCGACCGGCCGGTGCGAAACGTCCGTGACGAAACTCGCCCCGACTCACGACAGACCGAGGCGGCGGCGAACTTCGCCGGCGGCGTTGGTGAGGCGCTCGGCGACCTGACTCGTGCTGACCGGGTTTCCGGCGAGCCACAGCACTGCGATCGCGCCCTGGTCGGCGATCGGTACGGCAATCGAGGCCATCCCGGCAATGACCTCGGCCTCGCTCTCTGTCCAACCACGCTGGCGAGCACGGACGATCTCGGCGCGTTCGCCGGATACGGGTTGCTGTCCAGCGAGCAGCGCCAAGCCGGGCGCGCCGCGGTCGATCGGATGCCTGGTGCCTGGCCGGTAGGCGACGTGAGCGTTCAACGAGGTGGGTTCGACGCTGTCGATGGTGACGGCCTCGTCTCCATCGGCGACAACGAGGAAGGCGGTCATCTGAAGGTCCTCGGCGACTTTGCCCAGCACGGGCGCCGCTGCCGTCCGCAGCGAGCGACGGACAGAACGACTGAGCACTGCCAAATATGGCCCGGCCAGATAATCGCCATCGGAATTGCGTTCGATCAGGCGTCGCCCCTCGAGAGTGCGCAACAAGCGGTACACGATCGATCGATGCAGCCCGAGTGCCATGGACGTTGTGTCGACCGATACCGCATGATCGGAGCAAGCGACGAAATCGAGGCATGCCAGGCCGCGATCGAGCGTCTGCGAAAGTGCTACGGTGTCGTTCGACATTCGAACCATTGATTCGATTATAGAACATCGCCCGAGAGGAAATCGACCATGGGAGCAAGAACCGGAGAGCAGGTGCTGAATCGGCTGCGTTCGCAGCCACCGGCGTTGTGGGTCGAAGGTGAGCTGGTCGATGATCCGACGACGCATCCGCGCACCGCCAATGCAGCACATTCGCTGGCCGCGCTCTACGAGTTGCAACACCGCCCCGACCTCGTCGACATCATGACGTTTCCATCACCATCCACCGGCGACCGAGTGGGCATGAGCTTCATCGTGCCGCGCACGCGTGAAGACCTCGAGCGACGCTCGGCGATGCACAAGGTCTGGTCCGACGCGTGCCTCGGCTTCATGGGTCGCATGCCCGATTACCTCAACGTCAACCTCATGGGTGCCGGAACCGCGGCGGAATACTTCGGCCAGTGCCGGCCGGAGTTCGCCGACAACGCTCGCAACTACTTCGAATACGTCCGCGAGAACGACCTCGCGCTGACGCATGCGCTGACCAATCCGCAAGTCGACAAGCGCAAGCAAGCCAACGAATTGAGTGACCCGTTCATCGCCCTCGGCGTCGTACGCGAAACCTCCGACGGCATCATCGTGCGGGGCGCACGCATGTTGGCGACGTTGCCGATCAGCGACGAGATCCTCATCTTTCCGTCGACCGTCGTCAAGGGCGGCGACGAGATGAAGCCGTACGCGTTGGCCTTCGGCATCCCCAACAACACCCCCGGTCTCTCGTTCCAGTGCCGCGAACCACTTGACCTCGGACGAAGCCACCGCGATCATCCGCTCGGTTCACGCTTCGACGAGATGGACGCGATGGTGTACTTCGACGACGTACTGGTGCCGTGGGAACGCGTGCTCCTGATGAACGATGTCGACTTGGCCAACCGCGCCTACGCCGAGACGGGTGCGGTGCTGCACATGGCCCATCAGGTCGTGAATCTCAAGATCGCCAAGACCGAGGCGTTTCTCGGCGTGATCCAAGCAGCAATCGACATGGTCGGCTCCGGCGACGCCCCGCACGTGCAACACATGGTCGCCGAAGTCATCATGATCCTGGAGATCATGAAGGGCTTGAAGATCGCCAGCGAAGCAGGTGCGTCACTGAACAAGTACGGCGTGATGACACCCGCACGGCCGCCGTTGGACGCCGCTCGCAACTGGTTCCCCGGCGTCTACAAACGGCTGGTCGAGATCATGCAACTGGTCACGACGAGTGGGCTGATCACCATCCCGACCGAGGCCGATTTCGAGGGTCCACGCGGTGCCGACATCGCCAAGTACCTCCAAGGTGCGGCGAGCTCGGCCGAAGAGCGAGTCGCCCTCTTCCGATTGGCGTGGGACATGTCGATCAGCGCCTTCGGTGGACGGCAGTCGCACTACGAACTGTTCTTCTTCGGCGACCCGCCGCGCATGAAGCAGGCCCTCTACGGCGTGTACGACCGCAACGAGTGTGTCGACCGTGTCAATGCATTTGTTGCGAACATCGGATGGCCGGAGAGCGCGTTGGCCGGTCAGGACGATTAGTGCACAAACTCCTGGCGGGCAGCCGCGACCGAGTTGCGGTACCGTTCGACATTGGCCATCTTCACGCCCTCGTAGCCGCGCACCTGATCGATGAGGCCGACCAGCTCGACCGCCTTGCGGGGATCGGTTGCCAACATCGCTGACGCATCGGCGACAAGCTTGACGTATTCCTTGACCATCGCCCGTTCCGTTCGCCGTATCTCGGAGTGCCCGAACGGATCGAAAACCGTGCCGCGCAATCCCTTCATTCGGCTGAGGGTCGCCAGCACCGGAGCGGACCAGGCTCCGAAGCGCAGCTTGCGGCCGAGACCCATCGAACGCAACATCGGCGGATAGAGGTTCCACGTCATCTTGGCGTCGTCGCCGAATTGCGCGGCAACCTTGCCCCGACCGGCGAGCAGCAAACGGGCCACTTCGTATTCGTCCTTGTAGGCCATCACGTGGTGCAGCTGGCGAGCGACCACCGTCGCAAACGACCCGTCGCCGCCCACCTTCTGCTCGGCCTGACTGGCCTCGACCACCACGTTGACGAATCGGGCCGCGTACGCCCGGTTCTGGTATGCGACGAGATCGCCGGCCCGGCGCTCGACGAGCTCACGGAGCACCGCATCCTCGATCCCTTCGACGGAATACGGCTCGAGTTCGTAGGCGATGCTGGCGCCGGCGGCCTTGTCAACTGCGCCGGGATCAACAGTCCAGCGCCTACCCCATCGAAAAGCCGCCACGTTCAGTTCGACAGCCGTTCCGTTGAGCTCGATCGCCCGCTCGATCGCTTCGCCGGGCAATGGGATGAAACCCGCCTGATAGGCAATGCCGACCATGAAGATGTTCGCCGTCACGGCGTTGCCCAACAGTGCCGTGACGATGTGGGCAGCGTCGACGTACAGATTGCGAGTCGCGTCGGTGCGCTTGGCCAGCTCGGCGCGCAGCGGCTCGAGGTCGAGGCCATGGGAGGCGACCTTGCCGATCATCCTGCCGGTCGGCGCAATACTCGTGGAAACGACCGCCACACTGTGGTCCTGATTCAGACCGGCGAGATTGGCAGGCGTCGACGATGCCAGTGCATCGAACGCCAACAAGACACCGATCTGGCCCGGCGTCGGATCACCGAGTGTCACCGTCGACACAACCGGTCCGGCCTTCTGCGACAACCCGGTCTGGTCGGCAGTCTTTGCGTCGACACCGGCGATCTGCGCCGCAGCGGCCAGCACCTGGCTGACCGTGACCACGCCTGTGCCACCGATACCCGGCATGCGAATGGCGACGTCGTTGGGCACCACGCGCTTGGGTTCGGGAATCGGGCCGCTGTCCGCCGAGGCGCGCTTGGCCTTCTTGGCTGTGCCGAGCTTGACGGTGATGAACGCCGGGCAGTCGCCCTTCAGGCAGCTTGCATCGACGTTGCAGCTGGCCTGATCGATAACCGTCTTGCGACCGAACTCGGTCTCGGCGGAGTGCAGCGAAAGGCAGTTGGACTTCACACCGCAATCACCGCATGCCTCGCACACGCGCTCGTCGATCATCACCCTGAACGACGCCGGGGGGAGGATGCCGCGCTTGCGATCGCGGCGCTTCTCTGCCGCGCACTGCTGATCGTGGATGTGAACGGTGACGCCGTCGACGGCGCGCAGCTTCTCCTGGGCCTCGACGATCGCGTCGCGGTGCACGACCTCAACACCGCTGGGCAGGCTGACGCCGCGGTACTTCGCGGGGTCGTCGGTGGTGATGGTGATGTGCTTGACACCCTCGGCCATCAACATCTGTGCCATCTCAGGCACAGACCTCAGACCGGCGGCATCTTGACCACCGGTCATCGCCACGGCCGCGTTGTAGAGGATCTTGAACGTCATGGTGGTGCCGGAGGCGACAGCGGCTTGGACGGCAAGTTGCCCACTGTGGAAGTAGGTGCCATCGCCCATGTTCTGGAAGAAGTGAGGGTCTTCGACGAACGGCGCGGTGCCGATCCACTGAGCGCCTTCGCCACCCATCTGGGTGATACCGGTGACGTGGCCGGTCTGTTCGCGCGGGACGATGCTGACCATGCCGTGACAGCCGATCCCGGCGCCGACGAGCGAACCCTCGGGCACGAGCAGGCCGGTGTTGTGTGGGCATCCCGAGCAGAAGAACGGCGTGCGGACCGCCTCGACACCGAGGGAAATCCGTACTGGATCCGACTTGCGAACCGTGGCGAGTTGATCGACGGGAATGCGCAGTGTCAGCACGCGTCGCAGCGAATCGACGAGATTGTCGATTGTAAGCGCGCCGTAGTGGGTGATCAACGGCTTGCCATCGTGGTCGACCTTGCCGATGACAGCCGGCGCATTTGCCGTGCCATACAACACGGAACGAACCCGTGACTCCAAGAAGTCGAGCTTGTCTTCACACACCATGATCGTCGCTGTGCCGTTGGCCAACTCGCGGATGGCACCGTGGTCGAGCGGATGCAAGGCACCAAGCTGGAGTACGCGGATGCCGAGGTCGCCGAGCCGTTCGGGACTGAGCCCGAGCACGCGCAGGGCCTCGAGCACCTGTTGCATGTCGTAACCCCCAGCAACGATCCCCAGCCACGCATCGGCAGGATTGGCAACGAACCGGTTGAGTGGGTTGGCGGCTACATACCGCTTGGCCCACTCGATGCGGTTGCCGAGAACCTCGATCTCCAAGGTGTTGGCGAACGGCACACCGACATGGCCGCTGAGCGTCGGTACCCATGGCTTGCCGTCGACCTCGAAGTCGGGCAGCACCGGCTCGAACCGACTCGGCGCAACCTCGGCAATTCCCGAACCATCTGCGACCGGGGTCGTGATCTTCATGGCCACCCACAGACCCGTGAGCCTCGACATCGCAAAAGCGTGCAGACCGAGATCGAGCACCTCTTGCACGGTGCCGGGGTAGAACACGGGCAGGTGCAACGCGACAAGCGTGGGATCGCTGCGCGACGGCAAGGTCGACGACTTGGCCGCGGCGTCGTCGCCGACCAGCAGCACCACTCCTCCCTTGCGGCCCGTCCCCCCGAAGCTTCCGTGGCGAATCGCGTCGCCGGCACGATCAAGACCCGGAGACTTGCCATACCAAACGGCGGCAACGCCTTCGTACTTGGGTCGCGCGTACGTCTGCGCGATCTGCGAGCCAAAGACCGACGTTGCTGCCAGTTCCTCGTTCAGCCCGGGAACATGGACGATGTTGAGCTCGTCCAGCAACTTGCGCTGGCTCTGCAGCTCGCGGTCGTATCCACCGAGCGGCGAGCCTTGGTAGCCCGAGATGAACGCCGCAGTGTTCCAACCCTTCGCCCGGTCAGCGCGCATCAGATCAATTGGGAGCCGAACCAGCGCCTGAATGCCGGTGGCGAGGATCTGCTTCGGCGCAGCCTCGTAGCGTTGCTGCAGTGAGAACTCGTCAGTGTTCGATTCGGTTAACGCCATGCGACCCCCTGTGGTCAGAAAGAATCTACAGTCGAGCCATCTCGATGGCTTGCCAGACACGCTGCTGTGTTGCCGGTCCGTCGAGGTGCCGCACGCCGAGTGGCGACAGCGCGTCGACGACGGCGTTGAGAACGGCAGGGATGGACCCGATTGTGCCCGACTCCCCCGCGCCTTTGGCGCCGAGCGGGTTGACCCAGGTAGGCGTCTCCATGTGCACGAGTTCGAAACTCGGCAACTCGGCTGCGGAGATCACCGGATAATCGGCGAAGTTCGAGGTCACCGGGTTGCCGTCCTCGTCGTACTGCATCCACTCGACCAGCGCTTGCGCCACGCCCTGACCGATGCCACCGTGGATCTGGCCGTCGACGATCAACGGGTTGAGCAATGTTCCGGCATCGTCCACCGCGACGATTCGCTGCACCGTCACCTTTCCGGTTTCGGTGTCGACCTCCACCACCGCCAGATGGGCACCGAACGGGAACGTGGGCTGGGCGGCCTTGAAGTCGCTGAGGCCCACCAAAGGCTCGCCACTGGTTGCGGCCACCTCGGCCCAACCGATGGCAGGGACAGTTGAGCCGGCAACGTGGAACGTGCCCGAATCCGCGTCGAGCACGACGTCGTCGATCGCAGCCTCGAGCAAGTTGGCGGCGCGGTCACGTGCCGCATCGACGAGCTTCGCGGCTGCGATCACGAGCGACGAACCGGCAACCTGCACCGATCTGGAGCCGACCGTCAATCCACCCGATGGCACCTGATCGGTGTCGCCGTGCACAACATCGACAGCCTCCATCGGAACGCCGAGACGGTCGGCGATGATCATCTTCCAGGTCGTGACATGACCCTGGCCGTACGGCGTCGCGCCCGTGAGCACGCGCATCCGACCGTCTGCCAGCAAGTGGACCGCGCCGTACTCGGTGGGTGCGGCCGCCGATGTGATCTCGACGTACACGGCCATGCCGATGCCGATCTGCACGCCAGATCCAGTGGCTCGCTGCTGGGCCTGAGCGGCGCGCAGCGCCGGGTAGTCGGCGGCGTCGAGCACGCGGCGCATCGCCTCCTCGTAGTCGCCGACGTCGTAGACGGTTCCGATGCCGGTGGTGTACGGCTCCATGAACTTCGGAATGAAGTTGAGCCGGCGAACGTCGGCTGGATCCATCCCGATCTCGGCTGCGAAGAAATCGATTGCCCGCTC